>JBDTML010000098.1:0-3580 GCA_039934255.1 Acidobacteriota bacterium
CGAAGCCGCTCGTCGGGGCCCACATGAAGGGGAAGAAGTAGCGGCAGCCGCGCTGCGGGAAGTCCACGCCGTCGCCGAGGTCCTTGTTGGGAGACGCGGCGTAGATCGGGTTCCCGCCGGCGGACGGGGGAAGCAGGCCCACGATGACGCCGGCCACGGCGCGGAGCTCGATGTCGACGACGTCGTCGCAGGGGCGGCGGCCGTTCGGGAATCCTGCACCGTCCCCGCCGAGGTAGCCGAGACGGCTCGCCGAGGCGAAGGCCGTCGGGGCGACGGCCGTGTTCAGACGGAGCTGGTCGGAGTAGACCTCGTTCGGCCGTTGAGTGGGAGCCACACCGAGAAGGTCGGCGACCGCCTTCGGAAGCCCCTGGAAGAGCGCGAGCTGGAGGTCGCCGCGCGGACCGGCGGGCACCGAAATACCGAAGAGGACGTTCATGTACGTGGCGAGGATCGGGTACAGCTCGCCCGGCGTCGTCGCGTCACCCTTGAAGGCCGACTCCTGCGCGGGCGTCGAGGCGTTCCACGCGTCCTTGCGGCCCACGCCGACGAGGACTTCGTTCACGAGCGGATTCCCGAGGCGGGAGACCTGCTGGTAGGTCGCGCCGTTCGTCACCGTGCCGTCCGCGTTGAGGGTGCGGGTCGAAGGGATGCTGACGGTGGCCCAGCCGCCCACGATCGCGACCGGGTTGTTCGCGTCGTTCACCTGGATACCGGCCGAGGTCAGCATCGCGATCGGAACCTGGAGAGCCGTCGCAAGGACGGTGTAGCCATAGAGCGTGTCGCGGCCGCCGCCCGTGTTGCCGACGCCGACGCCCGGCCTGCCGTTACCGGCGCCGACCTCGAGGTTGACGGCGTCGAAGATCATGCCGAGGTCGACGAAGAAGGGATCCTGACGAGGCCCGACGAAGACCGAGATCTTGTTGTCGGCGCTCTTCTGGATGCCGTTCGGAAGGCCGACGTAGTTAGGGAACGTCTTGGGGCCGATGTTGGGCGGGAAGACGGGCTGGTCGGTGAGGATGTTCGTGATCTGGCCGGCGGACGGGTTTCCCGCCGGGCCCGTGATCTTGTCGAGGCTGTAGGTCTGCTTCACGTAGAGGTTCGCGTCGGTGATCGACGTGATGCCCGGGAGCGCGTAGAGGAACGAGTTGGGCTGCGCGTACGTCGTCTTGAACGTGAAGCGGAACGTCACGTCCTCGATGCCGTCGCCATTGTTGTCGATCTTGATGTCGTACCGGGCGCCGTCCTGGAAGCCCGCGTAGTTCGGACCGCCCTGAGGCTCGATGAGGCCGTAACGGCACGCGATGAGGTTGACCATCGACGAGTCGTTCGGATCGCGGAACATGTAGAAGTCCGTGTCGTCGAGGGCCGGGTTCTTGGACGTGAAGGGCGCCTCGTTGTGGCTGGACGCCTGCGCGGGCGACGGCGCGAAGAGCGCTGTGGCCGCGAGGATGCCTGCCGGGAAGAGGCCGAGAAGACGCAGTTTTCCTGCTTTGAACATGAGGTCTCCTTGTGAGTGTCCGTTTCCGTTCGGTTGTCGTTACGTTCGTTCGACGGTTCGCGCTCGGGACATCTGCTCGAGGTGATACGAGGCGCCAGGGTTTTCGGATGAGTCCGCTTTCGGCACGGGCAATTGCAAGAGGCATACCGGTAGAATCTGCCGCGGAAGCGCAAGGGGCCCGGCGGCCCTCCTGGTCTTCAAAACCAGCGTGCTCGCTCCGAGAGGGGCGGCGGGTGGGTTCGACCCCCACACGCTTCCGCCAAATTTCTCGATGGCGCGCGGCCGGCGCGCGAGCGCCGTTAGAACGGCGTCGCCAGCTGGAACGTGCCGTCGTTGGAAGTGTTGTCGACCTCGACGGCGTAGCAGACGGCGTTACCCGTCGTCGTGATCCGGATGCCGCCGTTCGTCACCAAGAAGTTCGCCCCGAACTGATCCCAGCCGAAGCCCGCGAGGTTGAACGTCAGGGGGCTTCCGACGGCGAAGTTGTTCGCATCGAACCCCTGAAAGCTGATGGTCTGGGTCAACGAGGTGTTGCTGGCGCACCCGACGTTCGTCCGCCGGAGCGAATTGACCGAAATGCCCACCACGAAGCCGGGCCGCGACGGCGTGATGGCTCCGAGGTCGTCGGCGAACTGGACCGCCGTCGTGTAACGGCCGCCCGACGAGTCGACGTAGACCTGCGAGTTCACGATGAAGAGATTGGCGTTGTTCCTGCTGTCCAGGTCGATCGCGCCTCCGCCGTTGTAACCGAAGAGGTCGGCGAGGATGTTGTTGAAGGTGAGGGTTTGGCCGGGAGCGAGGGAGACGAACGTATGAGCGATTTCCCCGGTCCGGTCGCTCAGCCCCACACGGACGTCGTAAGAGGTGTTCACGGCGTTGAAAATACTTACTTTCGTTTTGTAAACCGAACCGAACTGACCGTTCGCGTTCGCGGACGTCGGGAGAAGAAGGTGGGACACGGCGCCGATCGCGAGGGGGGCGATTCCCTCGGGTGTCCGTGCGGAGCGAGATTCGCTCTCGAGGGGCCGCCGCTCGAGGCCAGCTGTTTCGGTGGCAAGGAGGGCCGTGGACGAGCAACACAGCAGAGAAAGAAGCATGGAGCCGAGGAGCGGATGATTCAAGCGTTTGAGCACGAGTGTGCCTCCTTGTGATCGGGGCACTGCAAAGACGGAGCCACGAGGCCCCGGGGTCGCGGACGATCGCCACTCCATACGCCTCGCTGCCTCGACCCCCTGAAAGGAAATAACCCCCGAAGCCGGGGGTTATCCTCCAGGTCGAACGTCTGCTAGTTCGCGGTCGTGAACTTGACCGCGGGGGTGTAGGGAGACCATCCCGTCGCCGGGGCAAACGGCCCAGCCGCGCTACCGTAAGCCTGATCGGCCCGCCACACCGTACCCGTCGTGACATCGGTACCGACGGCAATCGGAGGCGTGCTGTTGAGTCCCACGTTCAACGAGTCATACGGGCCGGAGGCGCCGCCGATGGCGGCGTAGCCCAGCGACCGCGTGTTGTAGGCGATGCCGTAGATGAACGTGTCGGGAAGAACCATGCCTCCGAGGCTGAAAGTGATGGGCGTTGCGAAGCCGTTGTAACAGCTTCCATTACCAGCCCTCCATGCGGTAGGGGTAGGACACGTCGCGTCCGCTTCAGGACGCCACGGGATGAGGAAGCTCTGCGTGACGGTCCCGATGTCCGGTGTGTGCGCTGCCGCGTGGGCCGGATCCGAGTAGATGTTGAGTGTGATCGGATGTGTGAACCCCGCGGTGCTCATCGCAGGAAACTGGGAATGCAGCGCCCAATCGGACATCAGAACCGTGGCGGACACGCCCTTGCGGGCCGTTCCCGCGAGCGTGATCTGATCCCCGAACTCGGCGTTCTGGCAACATTCGAACCCCTCACTGACCACGTTCGGAGGCGTGGGGAAGGGAATGCTGTTGAAAACGACGGTAGGAGCGATCAGACAGTCTCGAAATTGAGTCCAGTCGCCCGAAGTGATCGCGCACGTCGTGTCGAAGGAGCCCGTGGCCCCCGTCGCGCCCTGCGGACCGGTCGGACCCTGCGGGCCAACGGCGCCCTGCGGGC
>JBDTML010000099.1:0-48109 GCA_039934255.1 Acidobacteriota bacterium
GCGACGACGGGAAAGAGGGCGCCGCCGGGAAAGAAGGGGCTGATGGAAACGAAGGGGCCGACGAGAACGAAGGCGTCGACGGGAACGAAGGTGTCGACGGGAACGAAGGTGTCGACGGGAACGAAGGTGTCGACGGGAACGAAGGGTATGAGGGCGCGGGGGGAGGGGGGGCTGGGGCGGCGCCCATCGAGGGAATCTGGCTCGTGAGCCCCGGGTCGGACGAGAAGGAGCGGATGCCTGGCGGAATGCGTGTCTTCGCCGACTCTTCGATGGCACGCAGGGCTTCGCCGGCGTCCGTGGGCCTCGAGCGCGGCGAAGGCGGCGGAACGGCAAGCGTCGCGGACGGTGGCGCGGGAGAGGCTTCGACGTCGAAGTCGGTGGCGGTCGGTGGCGGCGCGGCCGGTGCCATCGACGGCTCGAAGCGGGCGATGGCCTCTCCCGTGGGCGTGAGGGAGGGGGACGGGATTTTTTTGCGGGCGGCCAGGAGGTCCACAGCGAGCCCGGTCACGAACGTGAGGACCTCCACGGCGGCCTCGTTCAGCCGGCCGTCCTCGCCCGGAAGCTCGTCGGCGCAGACGACTCCGGCCAGCCGGTCGCGGATGACCATCGGAACGAGGAGGGTCCGCGCGGGCGGCTGCCCGCCCAGGGCGCGTCGAAGCGGTCCGGATTCGCTGGGCGGCTCGGCGAGCACGGAGCGCTGCGTCTTCAGAACCATCGCCACGAACGGGTCGTCCTCGCCGCCGAGGTCGAGAGAGCGCACGGCCTCGTCGCGTCCTCCGGACGCGTCGTACCCGAGGGCCTTCCAGCCGGTGAGCCGGTCGTTTCGGAGGACGAGAAGCGCGACGCGCGATGCGTGCGCATTCACGCGCGTCAGAAATCGAGAGAGAACGTCGACCTGCGTACGCGCGGACTCGATGGCGGCGAGCGAACCGCGGACGACCGTCCAATCGGCTTGGGGCGCGCCGGGAGCGGCGGCCGCCGGGACCGCCGCGGGGGCCGGGGACGGAGCGGGCGCCGCGTCCTCGAGCATGATCGCGACGAGGTCCTCGGGGAGCAGGGGTTTGGCGTGCGCCGGGATCTTGTCCGACAGCGTCGTGAGGAGGACCTCGATGTCTCGCCGCGCGTCGACGAGCGACGATTTCCACGTCGCGAGGTGATCCTCGAGATGCGTGGAAAGAGATTCGATCAAGCGGCGTGTCGCAGCGGGGTCGACCGACATACGTCTCCTGACGGCGCCTTCGGGCCGGGCCTTCGGCGTCGTGTTCGCGGCATTATATTCGGACAGCGCGCTTCAGCGGCACCCCGGTCGGGTGGATTGACGCCCGGCCCAACCCGCTTTAGCATGCGGGGTTTGCCCGCGCCCTCTGAACCGCTTCGGGTTCGGGGCACTCGGGGCCGGAGAGGGGGAGATCCCAAGTGCCACTGATCCACGTCAAGGAAGACGAATCGTTCGAGAACGCCCTGCGCCGCTTCAAGCGCAAGTGCGAGAAATCCGGAATCCTCTCCGAGCTCAAGAAGCGTCAGCACTACGAGAAGCCCTCGGCCAAGCGAAAACGCAAGGCCATCGCCGCCCGAAAGAAAATGCTCCGAAAGCTGGCCGAAGAGCGCCGCACGGGGATGTAGATTCCCGTTTCGTGAGTCATCCCGAACTCGACTGGCCCGGCGCGCTTCGGCTCGCCGGGCGTTTTTGTTCCACGGAGCGCGGCCGCGACCGGGTCCATGGCGCCCTGCCGTCGCCGGACGCGTTCGAAGTCGCGCGGCGCCTCGGCGTCACCCGGGATCTCCTCGCGCGCCGCGCGCTGCGCCCTCCGGTCGCGCTCGGGGGGCTCGACGAGGGGGCCCCACTCGTTTCGCGCCTCGGACCGCAGGGACGCGCGCTTCCGCCCGAGGACCTTCTCGACCTTTTCCTCCTCGTCGAGCGCGCGGAAGGCGCGCGCACGGCCGTGCCCGTTCCGGACCTCGATCTCGTCGCACTCTCCGACCTTCTCTTTCCTCTCGCGTCCTTCGAGGATCTGCTCGGAGAGCGCGAGCCCACGTTCGAGCTCGACGGGCACATCAAGGACACGGCGTCCGCGCGCCTCTACGCGATTCGCTCGTCGATCCAGCGGCTCCGGAAGGAGGTCGTCCGGAAGCTCGAGGAGGTCGCGCGGACGCATCCGGACGCGCTGACGGGGGGCTACGTGACCGAGAAGGGCGGCCGCTACTGCCTGCCCGTGCGCGCGGACAGGCGCGACCAGGTGGGCGGACTCGTGCACGAGCGGTCGGGCTCCGGCCAGACCGTCTTCGTCGAGCCCCTCCCCGTCGTCGAGGACAACAACGCGCTCCAGGAAGCCGTTGAAGAGGAGCGGGAGGAAGTGCACCGCATCCTCGTGGCGCTGACGGGCCGCTTCTCCGCGCGGCACGAGGACCTCGTGGCCGCAGTGGAGGTGCTCACCGAGCTCGACGCGTTCCAGGCGCGCGCGGAGTTTTCGTCGCGCGTCGCGGGCGTCTTCCCCGACTTCTCGGATCGCCTGGTCCTCAAGGGCGCCCGCCATCCCCTCCTGGACCGGCGCCTCGCCGATCTCCGCGCGGACGTCTTCGGAGAGCTCGAGGAGCGTCACGCGGACGCCGTGCCGCTCGATCTCGAGCTTCCGGTAGGGGCGCGGGTTCTGCTCCTCTCGGGTCCGAACGCGGGCGGCAAGAGCGTCGCCATGAAGACCGTCGGCCTCTTCGCGCTCCTCGCGCAGTCGGGCTTCGCGATTCCGTGCGGGCCGGGCTCCACGCTGCCCGTGTTCGACAAGGTTCTCGTCGTCGCGGGAGACGCGCAGGACCTCCTCGGAGACCTCTCGTCGTTCGCGGCGGCCATGACGCGTACGGCGCGGGTCCTCCAGGAAGCCACTTCGAAAAGCCTCGTCCTCCTCGACGAGCTCGGCAGCGGCACGGACCCGGACGAAGGAGCGGCTCTGGCGATCGCCGTCCTGGACGAGGATCTCCTGCGCGGCGGGGTCACCATCGCCACGACGCATCTCTCGGCCGTCAAGGAGTGGGCTCAGGACAGAACGGGCGTCCTCTCCGCCGCGATGGAGTTCGACGAGAAGGCGGGCCGGCCGACGTTCCGCGTGCGGGCCGGCGCGAGCGGGCGTTCGCGCGCGCTCGCCGTCGCGGAGAAGGCGGGTCTGCCGGCGCGCGTCCTCCTCTCGGCGAAGAAGCGGCTCGGCGCGAAATGGGAGGCCGCGGACGCGGCCCTGACGTGCCTCGAGAACGAAACGCGCCGCGCCCGCGAGGAAGCGGACAAGGCGAAGGCGGCGGCGGAGAAGGCCGCCGTCCGCCTTATCGACCTCGAGAGGGAGCGCGCCGCGCTCGCCGCGGAGCGGGCGAAGGTGAAGGAAAAAGCGAAGGAGCAGGTCGACAAGGCGCTCGCGACGCTGCGCGAGAAGACGCGGCAGGAGCTCGAGCGGATGCGCGAGGACCTGAAGGCGGGCCGCGCGGTCTCGCGCGGCGCGCTGATGACCGTCACGCAATCGGCGCGCGAAGCCGCGATGGGCCTCTTCGGCGGGGACGACGAGCCTCCCCCGCTGGCCGGGCCCGTTGCCGTCGGCATGGAGGTCCGCATCGCGGGCCTTGGCGCGACGGGGCGCCTCCTTGCGCTGGCTGCGGGGCGCGGTGAGGCGGAGGTCGAGGTCAAAGGGAAGCGCGTGAGGGTTTCGCTTGCGTCGCTCTCCCCTGCCGCACCGGGCGGACGTCCGGCTCCCGTCAGGGTCCCGGCCCCTGTTTCGAATCGGCCGCTGCCCTCCCCTTCATCGTCCGGAGTTCTCGCCACGGCCGAAGTCGTCCTCGTGGGCCAGCGTGTTGACGACGCCCTTTCCGTGGTCGAGAAGGCCATCAACGACGCGCTTCTCTCCGGCAAAGCGGCGCTCCGCCTCGTCCACGGCCACGGGACGGGCCGCCTCGCGGCCGCGGTTCGGGAATTCCTGAAGACGCACCCCGGGATCGCGTCCTACCGCTGGGGAGACGCCGAGGAGGGCGGCCAGGCCGTCACGATCGCGAGGCTGGATGTCTGAGCCCGTCTACGACATCACGGACGACGTCAAACGCGACGTTCTTGCCGCCACCGATCTCGTCCTGCTGATCGGCGCCACGACCTCGCTCAAGAAAGCGGGCCGTTCGTGGAAGGGCCTGTGCCCATTTCACGGCGAAAAGAGCGCGTCGTTCCACGTCCACCCGGACAAGGGTTTCTATTACTGCTTCGGCTGCGGGGCGAAGGGCGACGCGATCACGTTCGTGCGCGAGATCGAGCGTCTCGAATTTCCCGACGCGGTGGCGTATCTCGCGCGGCTCGCGGGCATCGCGCTTCCGATGCGCCGGAGCGGTACGCGCGTGGATCGCGGAAAGGAGACGCGCGCGGCCGAGGCTCTGAGCCTCGCGGCGGCGTTCTTCCGCGCGAATCTCGACGGGCATCCGGCCGCGCGGGCCCTTCTCGAGAAGCGCGGGCTCACGCCGGAGGAGGGGCACGCCTACGGCTTCG
Source organism: Acidobacteriota bacterium (assembly GCA_039934255.1). Lineage (GTDB taxonomy): Bacteria > Acidobacteriota > Thermoanaerobaculia > UBA5066 > UBA5066 > Fen-183. The sequence continues at coordinate 4,505 of JBDTML010000099.1, forward strand.
GAGCGGCGATCGACGCGTGGGACGCGCTCAAGTCCGCGCTTGCGCCGCGGGTCCAGGAAGAGGCTCTCGTCGAAGCGGGCCTTCTTCAGAAGAACCCGGAGACCGGGCGCGTGTACGACCGCTTCCGCAACCGCCTGACGATCGAGATCCGCGACGGGCGCGGGGAGATCCTCGGCTTCGGCGCGCGCGCGTTCGGGGACGACCAGCCGAAGTACCTCAACTCGCCGGAAACCGCGCGATTCTCCAAGGGAAAGCTCCTCTACGGCCTCGACCGCGCGAAAGAGGCGATCCGGAGAGAAGACCTCGTCCTCCTCGTGGAGGGTTACTTCGACCGGATCGCCTGCGAGCGGGCGGGCGCGGCGAACTCCGTCGCCTCGATGGGCACGGCCCTCACGTCGGCGCAAGTCGATCTTCTCGCGCGGCAGGCCGCGACGGTCGTCGTGGCCTACGACGGCGACGCGCCGGGCGTCGCGGCGGCGTACAAGGCGTTTCCGCTTCTCCTTGGGCGGGGAGCTCATGTGCGGCACCTCGCGCTGCCCGAAGGACACGACCCCGACTCGTTCCTCGCGGCTCACGGCCCCGAAGCCCTGCGCGCCGCGATCGCAGGGGCGCCGCCGCTCCTCGAGACGCTGCTTGCGCGGATCCCGGTGGCCGGTCACGAGGACCCGACGGAGCGCGCCGGGAGACTGCGGGAGGCGGTGGATATCCTCACCGCGGCGCCGGATCCGGTTCTCCGCCACGAGCTGCTTTCGGGCCTCGCGCGGGGCGCCGGGGTGCCTCTTTCAGTCCTCGCCCCGCCCTCGGGGAAGAAAACAGCGCTCACGGCGGTTAAGCCGACGCCGGTAGGCCCTGCGCCGCGGCATTCCATCGATTTGCCGGAACAGGAGGCGCGTGTGCTCGCAGCACTTCTGTCTGAATGGCCCGAAAGCGCGCCGCTGGCCATGAGGATACCGGAGGATGTTTTTTTTCATCCTGTTGCAAAAGAACTACTTATGGCCATTAAAGAGCTTCCGGTTGGAACCGGAACCCTTGATTTTTCGCAACTTACGTCACATCTTGGAGCGGATGCGGGTCCCCTCGCCGCTGAGCTGCTGCTTCGGCAGGGCAATATGGGGGCAGAAAACCCTGGCGAAAGTGGCGAGAAGAGCGGGTACAAAACCGGGGACAAAAGCGGGCTCAGTCGAATTCATATCCCATTGCTGCAGTTGAAGATACGTTCTCTGGAGGAAACTGCGAGAGGCCTCCAGCCAGAGATACAGGACGCCGCGACGGCCGGAAACCTGGAGGGGCGCGACGCGGCATACCGCCGCAAGCAGACCCTCGTCGAGGAAGTCCGGAAACTGAAGGCGGAACTAAAAGCGGAAACCGCGAGACGAATTTAGAGCGCGCCGGGGACCTCCGGAAGCGTATGGAAGCGAGAAGTCGGTGACGGTAGAAGAAAAGCACCCCGAAGTCAGGACCCTGATCAACCTCGGCAAGGAGCGCGGGTACCTGCTCTACGACGAGATCTATCAGGCTCTGCCCGAAGAGCTCGCGAACGCGCCGGAAGAGCTCGACGAGATTTACATCAGGTTCGGCGATTACGGGATCGAGGTCGTCGACGTGCCGGAGAAGGCGACGAAGAAGGCCGGGCCGACCGCCGGCTCCGAGACGACCGTTCCCGATCCGACCACCGTCGAGAAGACGAACGACCCCGTCCGGATGTACCTGCGCGAGATGGGAACCGTGAAGCTGCTCGACCGCGAGGGCGAGGTCTCGATCGCGCGGCGCATCGAGAACGGCGAGGCGAAGATCTATCGCGCCCTGTCGACGAACAAGGTCGTCCTCGGCGAGATCCTCAAGATCGTCGAGCAGGCCAAGAAGGACAAGAACGTCGCGCGCGGCTTCCTCGAGTTCGCCGCGGCTGCTCTGGAAGAGGCCGACGAGATCGACCCGAAGACCGCGAACCGGATCGGGTCCATCCAGAAGCACTTCGAGAAGATCGGAAAGCTCGACGGCGAGCTGCGCAAGCTGGCCGACCGCAAGCGCCCCGCGCCCAAGCCGAAGAAGCTGACCGTCAAGGCCCTCGTCCACGCGAAGGCGAAGGCGGCGGGGAAGCCGGTGCCGCCCACGAAGCCGCAGCCCATCGTCGATCCTGCGATAGACCGCCGCATCTCGGAGATCGCGCGCCTCATCCACGCCATCGACTTCACGCCCGCGACGCTCCTGCGCATGGTGAACATGCTGAAGGACCTCGACCGGCAGTTCGCGATGCCCGAGGCCACGATCCGGCAGGACCTCACGAACCTGAAGAAGGAAAAGAACGAAGTCCGCCGCGACTTCTACAAGCGCCGGGTCTCGAAGTACCGGCAGATGCTGAAGGACCTCGAGGAGAAGTACCGGATCGACCACGACGAGATCAAGCGGACGATGAAGCTCATCCGCGAGGGTGAGGGCGAAGCCGACCAGGCCAAGCAGGAGCTCATCGTCGCGAACCTGCGCCTCGTCGTCTCGATCGCGAAGAAGTACACGAACCGCGGCCTCCAGTTTCTCGATCTCATCCAGGAAGGCAACATCGGCCTCATGAAGGCGGTCGAGAAGTTCGAGTATCGCCGGGGCTACAAGTTTTCGACGTACGCCACGTGGTGGATCCGCCAGGCCATCACGCGCGCCATCGCCGACCAGGCGCGCACGATCCGCATCCCGGTCCACATGATCGAGACGATCAACAAGCTCACGCGCACGCAGCGCTCGCTCGTCCAGGAGCTCGGCCGCGAGCCGACGGCCGAGGAGATCGCCAAGCGCATGGACATGCCGGCCTCGAAGGTCCGCAAGATCATGAAGATCGCGCAGGAGCCGATCTCCCTCGAGACGCCGATCGGCGAAGAGGAGGATTCGCACCTCGGCGACTTCATCGAGGACCGCCAGGTCATCTCGCCGATCGACGCCGTGATCGTCGCGAACCTGAAGGACCAGACGCGCCGCACCCTGAAGACGCTCACGCCCCGCGAGGAGCAGGTTCTCCGCATGCGCTTCGGCGTGGGCGACGGCTCGGAGCACACGCTCGAGGAAGTGGGGAAGAGCTTCAACGTGACGCGGGAGCGCATCCGCCAGATCGAGAGCAAGGCGCTCCGGAAGCTCCGGCACCCCAGTCGGGCCAAGAAGCTCCGGCCCTTCGTGGACGTCGGGCAGTAAGAAGAGAAGAAATTCTTCCTATGCTATTCTTCATCCTCGGCCGTAAGGGTCCGTAGCTCAGCGGTCAGAGCCACCGGCTCATAACCGGCGGGTCCCTGGTTCGAATCCAGGCGGACCCACCGGACGGTTCCGATGGTGGAATGAAAGAGGGAGATTCGACATCCGGGCGCGCAGAAACACTTCCGATCCCTCGGGCGCATTCGAGCGCCGGGGGTCCGTCCAGACGGGTGCCGCGTGGCGCCCGTTTTTGCTTTTCAGGGGGCCAGCATGAATACCGAAGTCATGAAAACCGGGACGACAAGGTGAGCGCGACAATGACGAGTCCGCTCGACAAACTCTTTCTCCTCCAGGAAGTCCTTCTCGAGGTCGACGCCAAGACCCTGCGGCGCGGACGCACGCCGGACCATCTCGTTCACATCGAGGCGGCGTATCTCGACGCCCGGCGGCAGCGGGAAGACGCCGGGACGGTCCTGTCGCAGGCCGGGGAGCGCAAGAAGGCCCTGGACGGCGAAATCCAGGATTTCAACGAGCATCTGAAGAAGTACCAGCAGCAGCTGCAGTCCGTGAAAACGAGCCGCGAATACAGCGCGCTCCTGAACGAGATCGACGGCATCAAGCGCGAGGTGAGAACCCGCGAGGACGAGATCCTTTCCCTCGACGAGTCGATGGCCGGCTCCTCGACGGAGCTGAACCTTCGGGACGAGGCGTTCCCCGCCGAAGAGGCCGGTTACGAAGAGGAGATGAAAGAGTGGCGGGCCGAGCAGGCCGTCCTCGACGCCGAGATCGCGGAGGCCAACAAGCGCGTGAAGAGCCTCCGCGCCGAGCTCGAACCGCGCCTCCTGAAAACGTTCGAGCAGATCCGGAACAAGCGAGCGGGCGTGGCCGTGGCCCGGCTCGACATGGTCGGACCGCAGACGGCCGCCTGTTCTGCCTGTCACGTGCGGCTGCGCCCGCAGCTCCTCTCCGATCTCCGCCTCTCCAAGGAGACGGTCTTTTGCGAGAGCTGCAAGCGGATCCTCTACTGGATTCCGTGAGTCTGCCGGGACGGAAGCGCGCGGGAACGCTCGTTCTCTATTTCGACGGGGCTTCGCGCGGGAACCCAGGCCCTTCGTCCTACGGCGTCTGGTCGCCCGAGGGCCTGAGGGACGCGAAGACGCTCGGGTCCACCACGAACAACGTCGCGGAGTGGCGCGGCTTTCTAGCGGCTCTCGATCTGGCGCTCGAAGCGGGCGCCGAGGACGTCGAGATCCGGGCCGACAGCCAGCTCGTCCTCCGGCAGTTCTCCGGCGAATACCGCATGAAGGCAACGCACCTCGCGGGCTTCCTCGAGGAGGCCCGCCGGAAGGCGCGCGGGATCCGGCGCCTCAGCGTCGTACACGTGCCGCGGGAGGACAACCACGAGGCCGACGCCCTCGCGAACGGGGCTCTCGACTCCGCTCGCGACGCCGCGCGCGGGCGGAAGTGAAGCGAGAGTGACGGGGCGGTGACGCGGGCCGGGGAGATCGCTGCGCGCCTCGCCGACGTCAACCGGCGGATCGCAGCCGCGGCCACGCGCAGCGGGCGAGAGCCGGAAAGAGTCCGCCTCGTCGTCGTGGGGAAGACGTATCCGCTCGAGGATCTCCTCGCGGCATACGCAGCGGGAGCCCGCGCATTCGGTGAGAATCGCGTCCAGGAAGCGGAGGGAAAGTTTCCGGGCCTGCCGCCCGATGCCGCGCGTCACCTCATCGGCCCCATCCAGTCGAACAAGGTGAATCGCGCCGTGAAGGCGGCTTCGGTGATCCAGACGATCGACTCCGATGACCTGGCCCGGCACGTGGACCGCGCCGCCGCGGCCTGCGGAAAGCGCCTCGCCGTATTCGTCCAGGTGCGCCTCGGCGGGGAAGCCACGAAGTCGGGCGTCGAGCCAGGCGAAGCCGCCGCGCTCGTCGCGACCCTGCGGGCGATGCCCATGCTCGATGTCAGGGGTCTCATGACGGTTCCGCCGCCGGGCGAAACGCGTCCGCATTTCGCGAAGCTCCGGAAGCTCGGAGAGTCGCTCGGAGTTTCGGAGCTCTCGATGGGCATGAGCGACGACTTCGAGGTGGCGATCGAAGAAGGCGCGACGCTCGTGCGCGTCGGGTCGGCGATCTTCGGAGAGAGAGAAAAAAGAGAATTCTCTTAGAAAGAAAATGGAAAGGCGGAGACGAATCTCGATCGCGAGTCCGCTAGGCTGCTTGACCTTCCAAGATAATCTTCTCTTCGTCCTTCGCTTGCTAATCTCCTGCCCATGAACCGCCCGTCCGCGATGCGCTTCGCGACACCCCCGGGGTGGCGGCGCATTCCGCCCGTGACGCGCGGAGTCCTCGTCCTCGTCGCCGCCGGTTACCTCCTGACGCTCGCGGCGCCGGGCGTGGCGGTCTGGCTCGTTCTCGCCCCGGAAGCGGTGCTCGCGGGCCAGATCTGGCGGCTCCTGACCTACGCCGTGGTGAATGCGTCCATCGGAGCCGTCCTCGTCGATCTCCTCCTCGTGTGGCAGATCGGCAGTGAGATGGAGCCTCGGTGGGGCTCGAGGCGGTTTGGCGCCTTTCTCGCGGCATCGGCCCTTCTTGCGGGCGCGCTCGGGCTTCTCGTCGGCGGAGGAGCCGGCCTTGCGCCGACGGTTCTCGCGCTGATCTTCGCGTGGATGCTCGAGGGGCCATCGCAGAGTCTTCTCTTCTTCGGAGTGTTCCCGATGACGAGGCTCGGTTTTGCGTCACTGGCCTTCGTCCTCGTGGTCTTTTCCGAGCTCGAAGCAACGCGCTCCCTCTTTCGCCTCCTCTTCGTGCTCGGCGGTCTGCCGATCGCGTGGCTTTTTACACGCGGCTTCCGGGGCGGCGGACCCCGGTTCCCGCGGGTCCGGAACCCATTTCGGCGCCGGCGCTTCACGGTCGTCGACGCGGGGCGCGACTCCCGCGTCCATTGAATCGAGCCCAAAGGGTTCATAATCAAGGGCATGAGACCTTCCATCAGCGCGCTCGAGATCCGCAAGCGGCAGTTTCCGAAGCGCTTTCGCGGCTTCGACCCGGCCGAAGTGACGAACTTTCTCGATGCCTTTGCCGAGGACCTCGAAGAGATGTCCCGCGAGCTGGACGAGCTCGAGCGCGAGAACGGGCGCCTCCGGGAAGAGAACGCCCGCCACCGCGACACGGAAGCGACTCTCAAGGAGACTCTTCTTCTCGCCCAGCGCTCGGCGGACAGCCTTCGCGCCACCAGCGAGAAGGACGCGGGCCGCATCGTGAACGAGGCCGAATCGAAGGCCGAGCGCATGGTGCAGCAGGGATTCGAGAGGATGGCCGACACCGAGAAGAAGATCCGCGAGCTCCGGATGGAGAGACGGAATTTCCAACTGAAGCTCCAGAGCACGATCGACCTCTTCCAGCAGGTCCTCAACTTCGACAAGGAGGAGGACGAGATGGACAGCTCCCTCTCGATCCACCGGCCGAAGAAGCGCGAGGGAGAGACGGCCTGAACCGGCTGTCCATCCGGCATCTCGCCGAGCTGGCGACGCCGGAGGGATCTTCGGCCCGCGCCGGCGCCGCCCAAGGCGCTCTTCGCCGGGTCCGGGACGCCGCGCTCCTCGCGGAGGACGGGTGGATCGTCTTCGCGGGGCCGGATGCCGACTTCGTAAGGGCTTACGGCGAGTCTCCGGCGCGCGAGGAGACCGTTCTCGACGGCAGGGGCAAGACGGCCGTCCCCGGGTTCGTCGACGCGCACACGCACCTCCCGTGGGACGGCTTCCGCGAGGACGAGTTCAACCGGCGTCTGAAGGGGGAAACCTACGCGTCGATCGCGGCGTCGGGAGGCGGGATCGTCGCAACCGTCGCCGCGACACGCGCGGCCACCGAGGAGACGCTTGCCCGCAACGTGCGTGCGCGTCTCGACCGGATGCTCGTGCACGGGACGACGTTCTGCGAAGCCAAGACGGGCTACGGGCTGGACCTCCCGAACGAAAGCAAGCAATTGCGCGCGCTCCTCGCGGGCGCCAAGGGGCATCCGGTCGGCGTGGCGCCGACGGCGCTGCCCGCGCACGAGCTGCCGCCCGAACGGCGCGGGTCGGACGCGCTCCGAAGGCGCTACGTCGACGAGTGCCGCAACGAGATTCTCCCCGCGCTCGCGGGGCTCGGCGCCCGGTTCGTGGACGTCTTCTGCGAGGAGGGCGTCTTCTCGCTCGAGGAATCGGCCGCGATCCTCGAGGCGGGGAAGTCCCTCGGCCTCGTCCCACGCGTTCACGCCGACGAGCTGACGCCGCTCGGCGGCGCGTCGCTGGCGGCGCGGATGGGCGCCGCCTCCGCCGACCATCTTCTCTATGCGACGGATGCGGGAATCGAAGACATGGCGAGGGCCGGCGTCGTCGCGACGCTGCTGCCCGGCACGTCGGTGTTCCTCCGGATGAACCGCTACGCCCCGGCGCGCAAGATGATCGCGGCCGGCGTCCCCGTCGCCCTCGGGACGGACTGCAACCCCGGGTCGTCGTACACGGAGTCACTCCCGGCGGTCGCATTCCTCGCCTCCGTGGGGATGGGCCTGACGGTCGAGGAGACGCTGACGGCGATGACGCTGAACGCGGCGGCTTCGCTCGGCGAGGGCGCCCGCCGCGGAACACTCGAACCGGCAAAACGCGCCGATGTCGTTCTCCTCGACGCGCCCGCCCTCGAGCATCTCGTTTATCACTGGGGTGTCAGCCTCGTCTCGGGCGTGCTGGTCGGGGGAGAGCCCGTGGCCTTCCAGGGCAAGCTGCTACGCTCGGGCGCGTCATGACGCTGAGCGCTCTTTCGATCTCGGATTTTGCCAGGTCCCTGGCGTCTGACGCGCCCGCTCCGGGCGGCGGCTCGGCTGCGGCTGCGGCCGGCGCGTTCGGCGCTTCTCTTCTCGAAATGGTCGTCGGCCTGACGCTTGGCAAGGAGAAGTACCGCGCGGTGTGGGGCGACCTCGAACCGCTTTCCGATCGGTTGCGCGAAGCCCGCCGGCGGCTGCTCGAGCTTGTGGACGAAGATACGAAGGCTTACGACGCCGTCGTGGCCGCTCGCCGGCTCCCGAAGGAGACCGATGGAGAAAAGGCGGAGCGTCAACGCGCGATCGACGCGGCGAACGTCGTGGCCACCACGGTTCCGATGCAGACGGCCTTCTTCGCGCACGAGAGTCTCAGGGCCGCGCCCCTCGTGTTCGAGAAGGGCAATCCGAACGCGGCGTCCGACGCGTGGGTCGCCGCTCTGCTCCTCCACGGCGCCGCACTCGGCGCGCTCGCGAACGTGCGGATCAACATCCCGGGCGTGTCGGACCCGGAGCTTTCGCGCGGTTTCATCGAGGATGCCGCCGATATCGAGAAGAAGGCCGGCGCGGCATTCGAAAAGACGCGCGCGCTGGCCCGAGCCCGCGGCCTCGCCGCGTGAGCGTGCGGGCCCGAGGGGCGGCGGGCGCCGCGCTTCTCCTCGCGGCTCTCTTGTGTCACACCGCTGCGTCCGCGTCCCCGGTCGATGTGGCGGAGCCTGCGTCGACACCTTCGCCACCGCCGAAGCTGCCGCGTCTCTGGGATTCGGAGACGACGGGGATAACGGCGAGCGTCCTCGTCGGATTGCCGGTCCTCGGGTACTTCACGTGGTGGCGGGTGGACAGCCGCTCGACGTTCGGGTTCGCGAACGAACGCTGGTTCCAAGGTGATACGTACGCGGGCGGTGCCGACAAGGCATCCCACATCTTCTTCGGGTATTTCGGGACGCAGATGCTGCAGGCCGCGTACAGCAGCGTCGGGAAGACGCCTACCCAGGCCCGCGGGCTCGCCCTCGGCGTCGCCACACTCGCGGGGGCGTTCGTCGAGGTCGGCGACGGCTACTCGAAGTACGGCTTCGCGTGGGAGGACATCGCGGCGAACACGATCGGCTCCCTCGTCGCGACGGGAATCGACGCGTGGGGCCTGAGAGACACTGTCGGCCTCCGGTTCGGGTACGTCAAGGTTCTCGAGGTCGATGCGTGCTGCCGGTTCGGCGGCTACGGAGACGACTACTCGAAGGAGATCTACTCTCTGGACCTCAAGCTCGCAGGGATTCTGCCGCGCGTGGGCGTCAAACCGGGGCCCGGGAGGTTCTTTCTCCTCTCGCTCACCTACGGCTCGAAGGGTTACCGGTATTCGGCCGCGCCCTTGCGCGAGCGCAACGTCGGACTCGAGCTCGGCCTCAACCTGCGCGAGATTCTCGTCGCGGCCGGCGTCTCCGAGAAACCATTGTGGGGAAAGGTCCTTCTCGCGATCGCCACCTATTTCCGGTTTCCGTACACGTCGTTCGGATGGCACTACGACCTGAACCACGGGACGTGGAGCGGCCCCGACACCGGCGACCGCTTCGATCCCGGCTCGATCATCTACGACTGAAGCTCGGCCGGGCGCGGATAGACTCGCGGCCGATGGCGACTCCCGAGGCAACCCCGCTTCCGACGCTCGCGCTTCTCGACGCGTCGAACTATCTCTATCGCGCGTTTTACGCGATCCGCGGGCTCACGGGCCCCGGCGGCCGGCCGACGAACGCCGTCTTCGGTTTCCTGAACATGTGGCGGAAATATCGCGAGACGCGGAAGCCCGAAGCCGTCGCCGTGTGCTTCGACCGGTACGAGAAGACGTTCCGCGAAGAGCTGGATGCGAGCTACAAGGCCCAGCGGCAGGCGATGCCGGACGATCTCGTTCCGCAGATCGAGGATGCCAAGAGGGCCTGCCGGCTTCTCGGACTCGCCGTGGTCGAGGAAGCGGGCTACGAGGCGGACGACCTCATCGGCTCGATCGCGATAGCGGCTTCGATGGCGGGCATGCGCGTCGAGGTCTGCTCGGCAGACAAGGACCTCTTCCAGCTCGTCAAGGACCCCACCGTCGTCGTCTGGCACCCCGTGCAGGAGCGTCTCCTCGACGAGAAGGGTGTTCTCGAGTTCTTCGGTGTCAAACCGTCGCAGGTCATCGACGTCCTCGCGCTCATGGGCGACTCGTCGGACAACATCCCGGGCATCCGGGGAATCGGAGAGAAGACGGCGAAGGAGCTCATCACGACGTTCGGGTCGCTGGAGGGCGTCTACGCGCGGCTCGACGAAGTGAAGGGCAAGCGCAAGGAGACGCTCGCGAACGGGCGCGAGGACGCGCTCCGTTCCCGGACGCTCGCGACGGTGCGCTGCGACCGGCCGCTGCCCGCGGCCCCGGGAACCCTACTCGAGCATTTCCGCATCCGCCCGCTCGCGGACGAAGCCACGGCGCCGCTCGCGGCGTTCTACGAGGAGATGGGGTTTGCGAAGCTCCGGAAGGAACTCATGGACTCGCGTCCGGGCGATCCCGCGAAGGCGATGCCGGCGGCGCCTGCGGGCTCAACGGCCTCGTCCACGCTTTCCCTCTTCGACGAGGAGGCCGTGCCGGCGGGCGCGGGAGACAGCGCCCGTTGGGAATCGTCGCCGTCGGGCCTCGGGGCGCTCGAGGCGTCCGCGCGGAAGGCGGGCCGCGCCGCCGTGCACGTGGAGTCCGGTCCCGGAGCGCCCTGGCCGGCGCCGCCGCTCGCGGCCGTCGTGGCCATCCCGGGTGGCGAGACGGTGGCGTTTGCCCTTGGTTTCTCTCCCGACGAGCCTGGGACGCGAACGCTCGCGGCCCTCTTCAAGGACGTGCCTCTCGTGGCCCACGACGCAAAGCGGCTCTTTCTGGCGGCGGACGCGCTTGGAATCGCTCCTCCGGCGCGCTTCGTGGATTCGATGCTGGCGAGCTACGTCGTCTCGCCGGGTCTTCACGCGCACGATCTCGCGGGGGACGCGCGGGGCATCCTCAACCTCCCGCCGGAGGCCCTGCCTCCCCTGAAGGACCTCGCCGGCGGAGCGCCCGTCACGCGCGACCTCCTAGCGTCGGAGGCCGGACGGAAGTGGCTCTGTCCGCGGGCGCGCCTCCCCCTCGCGCTCCTCGACACTCTCGCGCCGCGCCTCGCCGAAGGCTCGGCTCTCCGGCGCGTCCTCGACGACATCGAGCTGCCGTTGGTCGCCGTCCTGGCGCGCATGGAGATCGCAGGCGTCGCGGTCGACCGCGGCGTCCTCGCCGAGATGTCGAAGGAATTCGACGGGCGGCTCGCCGCGCTCGAAGTGCAGATCCACGAAGCGGCCGGCGAGCCCTTCAACATCGGGTCGCCCGCGCAGCTCGGGCGGATCCTGTTCGAGAAGCTGGCGTATCCCGCCGTGAAGAAGACGGCGAAGACGAAATCCTGGGCGACCGATTCCGACGTGCTCGAGGAGCTGGCCGCGCTCTCCACGGGTCCCGTGCCGGGACTGGTCCTCGAGTGGCGCGAGATCTCGAAGCTGAAGGGCACCTACGTGGACGCGCTCCCTCTGGCCATCGCGGCCGACGGACGCATCCACACGCGCTACGACCAGGCGGTGGCCGCGACGGGGCGACTCTCCTCGAACGCGCCGAACCTCCAGAACATCCCCGTGCGGACCGAAGCCGGCCGCGCGATCCGCCGGGCCTTCGTTGCACCGCCCGGCCGGGTCCTCGTGGCCGCGGACTACTCCCAGATCGAGCTTCGCCTTCTCGCGCACCTGTCGGGGGACGAGGCGCTCCTCGAGACGTTCCGGCGCGGGGAGGACATCCACCGGGCGACCGCCGCGAAGATATTCGGCCTGGCTCCCGAGGCCGTTACCCAGGATCAGCGCCGAGGAGCCAAGACGATCAACTTCGGCGTGCTCTACGGCATGGGTCCGTTCGCGCTCGCGACCCAGCTCGGTGTCCCGCGCGCCGAAGCCAAGGAGTTCATCGCCGCGTATTTCGAGAGGTTCCCGAGAATTCGCGCGTGTCTCGACTCCATTCTCGAGAAGGCGCGCGCGACCGGCGGCACGGAGACGATCTTCGGGCGCGTGCGGCCGATCCCCGGCCTCCACGACCGGAATCACAACGTGCGGGCGAACGCCGAGCGGATGGCGATGAACGCCCCGTTCCAGGGCGCCGCCGCCGATCTCATCAAGATCGCGATGCTCCGGCTCGACTCGGCTCTCGTCCGCGAGATCCCGGAGGCGCGCCTGCTTCTGCAGGTACACGACGAGCTCGTTCTCGAGTGTCCGGAGGCCCTCGCGGGAAAGGCGGCGTCCCTCGCGAAGGCGACGATGGAGGGCGCGGCGACGCTCTCGGTCCCCCTCACCGTGGAGGTCGGCGAGGGCCGGAACTGGGCGCAGGCGAAGTGAAAGGAAGCCGCTGGCTCCCATGCGCCGCGGCTCCCGTTAGAATCGTCCGGATGCGCCCCGCCCTTTTCGTCGTCGCCGCGGCGGTTGCCTGCGCGTACTCTGCGGGGCCGGCGGGAAGCGCGTTGGCCCAGACGCCCGCCCCGCGGCCCGTCGAGACGCTGCCCGATGTCGCGCGGCTCACTCCCGCCGAGGTGGCGTTCATCCACCCGCTCACCCGCCCGCTCGACGACGCGCCGAAACTCGGCGAACGCACGAACCCGCTCGATCTCGTGACGCGACAGCCGCTCTTCTTCACGGTGCACCTCCTCGAGACCGGGAAGGTGGCCGAGGCTTTTGTCGTCGAGCCGCCGCTGAAGGCGTTCGCGACGCCCCTTCCTACTCTCGTGCCACGCTGGCGGTTCACGCCCGCGAAGAAGGGTGGCCAGCCGGTTGCCACGTGGATGACGTACAGCATCGAGCTCGCCGTCTCGCTCGAGAAGTCGGTCTTCACGGCCTTCACTCTCGAGCCGGTGCGCAAGGACGACCCGCTCGTCGCCGTGGTCCCCGACGCGACCGGTGACGGGTGGATGGCCCGCTATGGGCGCGAGATCGACCCGAAAGAGGCGTCAGCGGTCTCGATCGAGGACGTCGACGTCCTCCCCACGCCGGAGAAGACTCCGTGGAGCCTCGACGGGGCGCGGACGCGGGCCCACGTGACCGCGCTCATCGAGGTTTCCGAACAGGGCACGGTCAGCCGTCTTCTTCCGACGGGCGAGACGGAACCGCTCCTCGGCCTCTGGCTGAAGCAATACACCGCGAAGTGGCGCTTCACGCCGGCCATGGCGGGCGGCCGCGCGGTCTCGTGCTGGATGGTGCTCGACGCCACGCTCGATTACACGCTCGACTCGGCGAAGAAGAAGAGCGAGCGCGTGATCAAGAAGAACCTGCGGGCTGTTCCGAAATAGTCCTTACTCCACCTTGCGCACGTCGCCCAGCCGCCGCGTGAGCTTCTTCGCGTCGAAATACTCGAGCAGCGGAATGAGCGTCTTGCGCGTGAGCCCGAGGAGATCCCGGAAGCCCGCGACGCTCAGCGTCTGCCCCCGTACCGCTTCGAGCCTTTTCTCCGCGGCGAAGGCGACGTCCCTGTGGACGACGAGGTCGGGCGAGAGGCGCACGAGCGTGCCGGACTTCACGAGATGCGACACGAGGCCTTCGATGACCGCCGGTTTCGTTCCGAGCACGCGCGCGAGCTCGTGAGGGTGCGGCGGCTCGAAGAGGGCCACGCGAAACCCGTCCGCGATCTTCGCCGCGAAGGACGCCGAGTCGCCGGCGAGATCCGCGGCCTTCGACCCGGGCGGGACGACGCGGTCGCCGTCGAGCGCGATCTTCTTTCCGGCGAGAAGAACGGCGATCCATCCGTCCACGGCAGCGGGCGAAAGCGCTTTCGAAAGCCGTTCGGCAAATTCGCTCTTCGCGAACGAGACCGAAACGCCGCCGCTCTTCCGACGCTCGGCGAAGGCAGCAGCGGCGCGTTCGCCGAGAGAAGACGCCGTGCCGGCGTGCGCATAGAGAGCGGGCGCGATGCGAAGGGCCTTGCCCGAAGCCGCGAGGGCGTCGAGAAGAACCGCGGCGGCCGGAGCCGGCACGCCGAGACGCGGCCCGAGACGCGCCGCGGTGAGGCCCCGCGGGCCGGCTTCGAGGAGGAAGAGATCCGCGAGGTCCCGTTCGTCGCCGCCGGAAAGGACGGAGAGGACGTGGACGACGTGGCCCGCGTCCGCGCCGCTCCGGCGTCTCGTTCGCGGGCGCCCGGCGTCGAGCACGCGCCCTCCTCCGACCGTCTCGACGGGGGAAGGCCGCCTGAGAACGAAGCGGTCGCCCGGACGCGCGGGCAGGGGCGATTCGAGCGTGACCTGGGCGAACCCGTTCGAGAGCGCGTGAACGCGCCCGGCGACGTCCGCGGTCCCGAGATGGACGCGCAGGCGCGCGCCGTCGGCGAGGGGGCTTCTCAGGGAAGGCAGCCAGGCGATTTCCGCCGTCAGCACGGAGGAGGGCTCGAGGCCGCCGCGCGCCGCGAGCGCCTGGCCGCGCCGCAGCGTCAAGCGCTCGACGCCCGCGAGGTTCAGGCTCGTCCGTTCGCCCGCCCAGGCCTCCTTGCGCTCGTCGCCATGGACCTCGATGCGCCGCACGCGCACGTCATGTAGATCGGGAAAGAGCGTCAGCGTGTCCTCGATCGCGATGCGGCCGCCGTCGAGCGTACCCGTGACCACTGGCCCGAAGCCCTTCATCGTGAATGCGCGGTCGATGAAGAGGCGCGGCACGCGTTTCGTGCGGTCCTGGCGCACCAGGCCGCGGGCCGCGCGTGTGAGCGCCGCCTTCAGCGCGTCGAGACCGGCTCCCGTGACGACCGAAACCGCGACGATGGGCGCGTTCGCGAGGAACGAGCCCTTCACGAGAGCGCGGATCTCGTCTTCCACGAGCGCGCCCGTCTCCGCGTCCGTGAGGTCGCTCTTCGTGCGCGCGACCACGCCCGCCGAAACCCCGAGGAGCTTCAGGATGGCGAGGTGCTCACGGGTCTGCGGCATGACGGAATCGTCCGACGCCACGGTGAAGAGGACCAGATCCACGCCCTGCGCCCCGGCGACCATCGTCTTCACGAACTTCTCGTGGCCGGGCACGTCCACGAACGAGAACATCGTGTCGTCCCACGCGGCGTGGGCGAACCCGAGGTCGATCGTGATGCCCCGGGCCTTCTCCTCCGGCAGGCGGTCGGGGTCCGTCCCCGTCAGCGCTTTGACGAGCGCGCTCTTCCCATGGTCGATGTGGCCGGCGGTGCCGACGAGAACGCGTCGCATGTCAGTAGATCTTTGCACGGCGATATGCAGGTGCATCCTCCGCAGGCCCGCCGTTAGTACGTGCGTCACGCCTACACTTCCACATGCGCGTCCCTGACGCGTCCCTGAGCGAAAGGCGGGCATATCGAGTCCATCGAGTCGAAAGTGATCACGTTCCTCCGGCGGCTTGTTTTGCTGTTCCTTTTGGGATTGCTTCCCGCCGTTTCGGTGAACGCGGCCGAGGTTTCTTATTCCATTCTTCACTCTTTTCAGGGCGCGGAACGGTACCCCGAGGCGTCGCTGACTTCAGATGGCCGCGGGAACCTCTACGGAACGACGGCCTACGGAGGCTCGTGGGACTTCGGCACCATCTTTGCCGTCAGGACGGACGGGACGGAGTTCCGGCGTCTTCACACGTTCGCCGGCGGATCCGGCGACGGAGGCTACTCGTACGCGCCGTTGATCTTCGACGGCGCGGGCACTCTCTATGGAACGACGACACGCGGGGGTTCTTCGGACGCGGGGACCGTCTTCAGGATCAACGTCGATGGCGGTGGCTTTCAGGTCCTTCACATGTTCGGAGGCGGCCCTGGCGACGGAGCCAACCCTTACGCGTCGTTGACTCTCGACGGTACGGGAGTTCTCCACGGAACGACGGTCGGAGGCGGGCCTTCGAACGGCGGCACCGTCTTCAAGCTCAGAACGGACGGGAGCGGCTTCCGGCTCCTTCATGCGTTCGCCGGCGGGGCGAGCGATGGAAGAAGCCCTCGCGCGTCGCTCCTTCTCGATGAATCGGGCAACCTCTATGGGACGACGAACTATGGGGGCCAGCCGGCCGTCTACAACGCCTTTGGGGACATCATCGACGGCGCCGGCACCGTCTTCAGGATCAAGACGGATGGAACCGGCTTTCGGCTTCTGCGTGCGTTCACGATCGACCTGACCGATGTGGCCCCCGCGCCCGACGGCCAGTACCCGTCCGGCGCCCTCACCTCGGACGGCTCGGGAAACCTCTTTGGAATGACCATAGGCGGGGGCGAGGCGGGCGGCGGGACCGTGTTCAAGATCGGGACGGATGGCTCGAGCTTTCGGATCCTCCATTTATTTGCGGGAAACGACGGGTGGCACCCGGTCGGCTCTCTGGTGCTGGATCGCGCGGGGAACCTCTATGGGATGACGGCAGACGGCGGAACGGGAAATCAAGCGACGATCTTCAAGGTAAAGACGGACGCGACGGAATACCAGGTTTTGCGCACGTTCGTCGACGCGCCTGACGGAAAAGGGCCGACAGGCTCTCTGATTCTGGACGGTCCCGGGACGCTCTACGGGACGATGGCTTACGGCGGCTCGTCGAGCTCGGGCACCGTCTTCCGCATCAGCACCGGCGGAAACCTCTTCCAGGTTCTGTACGCGTTCGCGGGTTTCTCGAACGACGGCGGCCGTCCCTGGGCGTCCTTGATTCCGGATGGGTCGGGCTACCTCTATGGGACGACGGCTTTCGGAGGATTCTCGTACGAAGGCATCGTCTTCCGGATCAGATCCGATGGCACAGGCTTCCGTCTGCTGCACGCATTCAGCGGCGGCCTCGACGACGGAGCCGAACCGCGGGCTTCTTTGCTCCTGGATCGCGCGGGAAACCTCTATGGGACGACGACACGCGGCGGTTTGTCGGATCGCGGCATCGCTTTCAAGCTGAGGAAAGACGGGACGAGCTTCCAGCTCATCCATACCTTCATCGGCGGCGCCAGCGACGGTGCCCGACCGTTATCTGGGTTGATTCTCGACGGCGCGGACAACCTCTATGGAACGACAAGCGAAGGTGGCCTCTCGGACCTGGGCACCGTATTCAGGATGAAGACAGACGGAACAGGCTTTCAGCTCCTGCACGAATTCACCGTCAACGCGACCGGGGGAGCACCGCCTTTCGCATCCCTGGTGCTCGATGGATCCGGAAACCTCTACGGGACGACCCTCTACGGGGGCTCGGGCCTCCACGGCACCATTTTCAAGCTGAGATCGGACGGCACGGGCTTCCTGGTGCTGCACTCGTTCACCGATCGTGCGGACGATGGCAAATGGCCTTCGGCTCCTCTCATCGTGGACGGGGTGGGAAACCTCTACGGGACCACGTCCTCGGGAGGTTCGTCCGGGCTGGGCGGCACCGTCTTCACGCTGAGAGCGGACGGCACGGGATTCCACGTCCTGCACTCGTTCACGGGCGATCGAAGCGACGGAGGCGGCCCAACCGGGGTGATCCGGGACGCTTTCGGGAATCTCTACGGAACGACAAATTCCGGGGGGCCATCTCAAGCCGGAACGATCTACACGTTGAGAACGGACGGGACCGCCTACCAGGTCCTCCACTCATTCGGCGATGAGCCGGGCGACGGGCGAAACCCGGTTGCTTCCCTCTTCTTCGACGGCTCGGGGACCCTCGTCGGGACGACGCTGGGCGGAGGCGTGGGTGGCACCGGAACCGTGTTCGCTCTTTCGATTGGCGGACGTCGCACAGTCGTCATGCCGGGTCCATTCGTGCCCGTTCGAAGGCGATGAGCCAAATGGTCGGCGGGGACTCGCCCGCTCGGTCATTCATCTGCCTCAATACTCCGGCCCGGTAAAGGTCGTGGACTTCTCGCGTGGAAGCGGCTCGCCCGCGAGCTTAGCCCGCGCGTGTTTGGCGACCCTCAGGCCGTCGAGGGCCGCCGAGACGATGCCGCCCGCGAAGCCCGCTCCCTCGCCGGCGGGGAAGAGGCCGGGCACGGTCGGAGACTCGCACCAGCCATCGCGCTCGATGCGGATGGGCGAGGACGTGCGCGACTCGGGGGCGAGGAGGATCGCCTCGTCGGAGACGAAGCCCGGCATCTTCTTGTCGAACGCCTTGAGCGCTTCGGCGAGAGCCTCGAGATAGGGCTCGGGCAGGATGCCGTCGAAGAGCGCGGGAACGACGGCCGGGCCGTAGGTCGTGTGCGGGATCTCCCGTGGCTCGATGCGACGCGTCCGACTCTTCAGAAAGTCCGTTACGCGGAGCGCCGGTGCCGCGTACGTCGAGCCTCCGGCGCGGAACGCCGCCTCCTCGACGCGGCGCTGGAGCTCTCTGCCGCGCAGAAGAGATTCACCCGCCATCGCGTCGAAATCCCCGTCCCGCGTCTGGACGACGAGCCCCGCATTCGCGTAGCCGGAGGCGCGCTTGTAGCGCGACATCCCGTTCGTCACGACGCCCCCGGGCTCCGACGAGCACGCGATGACCTCGCCGCCCGGGCACATGCAGAACGTGTAGACGCCGCGCCCGTTCGAGGCGACGTACGCCTGCTTGTAGTCGGCGGGCATCACGCCGCACGACGAGGAGACCTGCGCGTACTGGATGAGGTCCACGGCGTCCTGCGGGTGCTCGATGCGAAGGCCCATCGCGAAGTGCTTGCGCGTCATCGCGACGCCGCGCCGGACGAGCATCTCCATCGTGTCGCGGGCCGAGTGGCCGAGCGCGAAGATCGCGAGGTCGGCGGGGATCTCCTCCCCCGAAGAGAGCCGCAGCGACCGGAGGCGGTTCTCCTTTCCGCTCGTGACGAAATCCACGACCTTCGCCCGAAAGCGCAGCGTGGCGCCGTGCTCGAGGAGGTGCTTGCGGATGTTGCGCAGGACGACGACGAGTCGGTCCGTGCCGATGTGCGGTTTGGCGTCGACGAGAATCGAAGCCGGCGCGCCGAAGCGGCGCAGCGTCTCGAGGACGACCGCGATCTTGTCGTGGCGCTTGCCGCACGTCAGCTTCCCGTCGCTGAACGTTCCGGCTCCGCCTTCCCCGAACTGCACGTTCGACTCGGGATCGAATACGCCCGACGTCCAGAATTTCATCACGGCGCGGTAGCGATCTTCGGCCGGATCTCCCCGCTCGAGGACGGTGACGGGAATGCCCGCGTCCACGAGCGCGAGCGCCGCGAAAAGGCCCGCGGGCCCGGTGCCGACCACGGCCGTCTTCGCGGTCCTTTCGACCGGTGGGAGGAGGAGCTCGGGGCCGCGAGGAGCCTGTGCGAGGGCGAGATGGAGGGGCGGGGAAAGCCGGAGCGCGAGCGGAGCCTCGGACGAAAACTCCACACTCAGGTCCCAGAAGAGCGCGGGTTTCTGCCGCGCGTCCAGGGACCGGCGCACGAGGACGAAATCGGAGAGGCCGTCTTTCGAAATGCCGAGCGCGCTCGCGACGGCGGCGAGGTCGATGCTTTTCGGGGCCCGCGCCCTGAGGCCCGACAGTCGATAGCGAAACGGGCCCGGCACGGGTTGTATTCTGAGGCTATCCTTCAGTCCGGATGATCGCTCTCGTCCTCGCGGCCGGTTTCGGCACGCGCTTCCGGCCCGAAACACTCACACGGCCCAAACCCCTCCTCCCGCTCGGCGGCCGGCCAATCCTCTTCCACGTTTTCGACCATCTCCTCGGAGAAGGCGCGGACGCCTTCGTCGTGAACGCGCACCATCTCGCGGAGGACCTGCGCCGCGCCGTCGGGGAGTCGTACGCGGGCGTCCCCGTCGCATGGTCCGTCGAGGAGGAGATTCTCGGGACGGCCGGCGGCATCCGGCGTGCGCACGCGCGCGGCCTGCTCGGGAGCGGTTCGTTCCTCGTCGCGAACGGCGACGCCTTCACGACGCTCCCGCTCGGGCGTCTCCTTGCCCGCCGGCACGAGGCGGACGTCGCGTCGGCGCTCGCCGTCCTTCCGAACGGGAATCCTTCCGCCGACACGCCCCTCTGGGCCGACGCGAAAGGAAGGCTCGTCGCCGTGGGGGGCGAACGCCCCGGCGAGGACGTCACGGGGCCGTGGCTCTTCACCGGGCTCCAGGCCGCCACGCCCGCGCTCGCCGCGCGCATCCCCCCCGGTTTCCGCGAGCTCGCGCGGGACGTCCTCGCGCCGTCGGTTGCGGCCGGAGACGGCGCCTTCGCGCTCGTTCCGTACGCGCCGTCCGACGGGCTCTTTTTCGACCTCGGCACGCGCGAACGTCTGGCCGCGGCCGAGGTCGCCATCGCGGCCGCCGCGGCGCGGGCGCGCGCCGCCCACTGAGACCGTCACCATCTCTTGATCCACTTCAGGGTCTTGCCGTGCCAGGTGAAGATCTGGATCTTCGCGTTCGCGGGCGTGACGCGGACGGCCGCCTGGCGGCGCTTCCTGTTCGAGAGATAGACGGAGCCCGGCGATGCCTTCCCGAGCGGCGAGAACGAGCAGATGTCCGAGCGGCCGAAACGAAGCGGATCGGCGAGGTTGCCGATCGGCGCGCCTCCAGGGTCGAGGTCGTTGAAGCCCGGCACGAAGGAGAACGAGATGCCGGGATACTTGCTTCGGAACCAGTAGGGTCCCGCGACGAGGCGGTCGACGCCCTTGCGGATGTCGGCCGTCGTGACGCCGTTGCCGTTCCCGTCCTGATAGACGGAAAGGACGAGGTCTCCGCCCGAGGAGACCCACTTGACCCCGACTTCGGCGCCCTGGAAGACGGCGCGCGCGCGCGCCGCGGTCAGGATGGCGGAGACCTCTCGAGCGGCGGCCTGGAGACCCTCCTCGGCAAGCAAATCGCTGAGAGCCGGGAAGCTGAGCGTGAACACGATGCCGAGGATCAGAAGGACGACGACGAGCTCGGGAAGGGAGTTGCCACGCATGATCGGCTTCCTCCGCGAGGGCGGATGGGCGGCCCGGCGGGGAGCCCGCGCGGGCCGCCTTCTCCGCCATCCTGGTCAGGCCTTCGCCTTTTTCCCGCCGGAGGCGCCGGACTTCTTCGTCGTCTTCGAGGCGCCGCGCGTTCCCTTCGACGTGACCTTTTCGGCGAGGGTCGTGGGGCCGCTTACCGTGAGGTACGGCTTGAGCGTCGTGAAGAATTTCTCGCCCACGCCCTTGACCTCCATGAGGTCCTCGATGCGTTTGAACGGACCGTGCTGGGCACGATGCGCGACGATCCGGTCGGCCAGCTTCGCGCCGACGCGCGGCAGGCGCGCAAGCTCGGTCGAGGCCGCCTGGTTGATGTTGACGGTCTTGTGGGGCGCGGCCACGTCGCCTTCCGCCACAGCGGGGTGAGACGCGAGACCGGAAAGCGACAGCCCGAGGACGGGCACGACGAGGGCGCGGACGATTGGACGCAGGACCATTGGAAACTCCTTTCGAGTTCGTTGACGTTGAGGAAATTCAGGACATTCCGGGATTCGGGTGTGTTCCTTCCGCTTATTCCCGGGCGCGCCCGGGTGCGCGTCTCGTTCACTTCATCGGCCGCGTCTCCTTTCGCGTCACGGCATCGCACGTGTCGTGCCCCATGCGCGTGGAGGAACGTAAGGCGCTCGCTCCGGGGAAGTTGCGCGGGAGAGGCCGAGGTGCTGACGCGAGCCAACTGTCAGGGCAGCCTGTCAGCGCGATGGGCTTGCGGTCGTAACCTACTGTTCGAAAGTGACTTAGGTGGCCGCACGAATGCGTCGGCCCCCGACAACCGCCCCTGACACCCCGATCCCGCCCGCGGCCTTCGCCGTAGGACAATCGAACCGGCAGGAGACTTCGTGAATCCCTCTTCTCATCTCATCCTCGGAATTTCGGGCGCGAGCGGCGCCCGCCTCGGACTGCGTGCCCTTTCGCTCTTCGCGGGCTCCCCGGACGTCGGCTGCCTTCACCTGGTCGTCTCGCCGCGCGCGCTCCTCGTGGCGCGGACGGAGATCGCCCCCGACATTTCCTCCGCGCCAGCGCTCGTGGATGCCGCGGGCCTGGACCCGGCGGCGCGCGCGAAGGTCGCGCTCTACCCCGAAAGTGCCGTCGATGCGCCGATCTCGTCGGGTTCTTTTAGGACACGCGGAATGGCCGTCCTTCCCTGCTCGGCGGGCTCCCTCGCCGCCATCGCGCACGGCACGTCGCGCGGCCTCCTGCAGCGCGCGGCCGACGTCTGCCTGAAGGAGCGGCGCCGGCTCGTCCTCGGCCTCCGCGAGACGCCACTTTCCCTGATCCACGCCGAGAACATCGCGCTCGTGACGCGCGCGGGCGCGGTCGTCGCGCCGCCCGTTCCGGCGTTCTACGCGGCCCGCACCGCGGAGCAGATGCTGGACGCGTACCTTCTCCGGGTGGCGGACCTTTTCGACATCCGCGTCGACACGGAAGACTTCCGCTGGAAGGGCGGAGCGTGAAGCGGCTTTTCTCCCTCGTCACGTTCTCGCACACGATCTTCGCGCTGCCCTTCGCGCTTCTCTCCGCGGTCCTCGCCGCGGGCGGCCTGCCACAGGCCGGAACGCTCCTCTGGATCGTCGTCGCGATGGTCGGCGCGCGCTCGGCCGCGATGGCTTTCAACCGCATCGCCGACCGCGAAATCGACGCCATGAATCCCCGCACGGAGGGCCGTGACATCCCGGCGGGCCGCGTGTCGGTCGCATCGGCGTCCGTCTTCTGCGCTCTCTCGGCGGCCGTCTTCGTCTTCGCGGCGTGGCGGCTCAACCCGCTGTGCCTTGCCCTCTCGCCCGTCGCGCTCCTCGTCGTCCTCGGCTACTCCTTCACGAAGCGCCTCACGGCGCTCTCGCACGTCGTCCTCGGCCTCGGCCTCGCGATCGCGCCCGTCGGGGCGTGGATCGCGGTGACCGGCCGGTTCGCGGCCACGCCGGTCGTGCTCGGCTTCTCGGTTCTCTTCTGGGTGGCGGGCTTCGACGTGATCTACAGCCTGCAGGACGAGGCGTTCGACCGCGCGCACGGCCTCTTCTCGCTGCCCGCGCGCCTCGGCGCCCGCCGCGCGCTCGACCTCTCGACGGTCTTCCACGCGCTTTCGCTCGTGCTCCTGTACGGCGTCTTCGTGCTTTCGGGGGGCGGACCGCTCTTCGGCCTCGGCGTCGTTCTGGCGGGAATCTTTCTCGTCAGGCAGCACGTCCTCGTGTCCCCGAAGGATTTCTCGCGTGTCGACGGAGCCTTCTTCACCGCGAACGGCTGGCTGTCCGTGGCGGTCTTCCTGTGCGGCGCTCTGGACGTCCTCCTCAGGCGCTAAACTCGCCGCCTCGTGCCGGCGCCCACCCCGAAGGAATTCCCGCTTCGCCACATCGCGATCGAAGGCCCGATCGGCGTGGGGAAGACCTCACTCGTGGGTCTCCTTGCGAAGAGGTTCAGCGGCACCCAGATTCTCGAGGACGTGGCCAATCCGTTCCTCGCGGACTTCTACGCGGGGAAGAAGGGCGCCGCGTTCCAGGCGCAGATCTTCTTCCTGCTCTCGCGATACCGCCAGCAGCAGGAGATCGCGCAGATCGACCTCTTCCGGAACCTCGTCATCGCGGATTACACGTTCGCGAAGGACAAGATCTTCGCGTATCTCACGCTGAACGACGCCGAGATCGCGCTCTACGACAAGCTCTATGCGACCCTCGCCGCGAGCGTGCCCAGGCCCGACCTCGTCGTGCACCTGACCGCGAGCGTCGAGACCTGTCTCGCGCGCATCAAGAAGCGCGGCCGGACGTACGAAAAGGCGATCGCGCCCGAGTACCTGAAGTCCCTGGTCGAGGCCTACAACTACTTCTTCTACCACTTCCGGGACTGCCCGCTCCTCGTGGTGGAGACGAACGAGATCGACTTCGTGGAAAAGAAGGGCGATCTCGAAGACCTCATCGCGCAAATTACGCGCCCGTTCCGTGGGACGCAGATCTACGTGCCGCGCGGCTCGAGGAAATGAGAAACAGTCTCTCCAATTTTTCCCTTGCTTTTGCGGGCGTTCTTGTTTCTCATTGATCAATTAATTCTCGGAGAGTTCGGTGGTCCATTCCCCGACGTCTTCGCCGGCCCTGAGGTTCATGGCCGGAAGGTGTTCTGGTGAAGGTTCTGGTTCAAGGAGGTTCGCCCCTATTTCCAACCCCCGGGGTCACATCTGGGAAACGGCCCCACCGAAGCCTCCCGAAGTCCCGGAGCCGGTAAAGGTTTCCCTCACCCTAACCCGGCGGTCGCCGCTCCCCCGGGAACTGCGCCCGCGATTCCCCCATGGTTCTCCGATTTCGAATCGGAAACCTTCTCTGGAGTTCTGATGTACACGGACAAGACCATCCCCTGTATCGACTGCAGCGCCCCCTTCACGTTCACGGCGAATGAGCAGGAGTTCTACGCCCAGAAGGGCTTCTCGAACGAGCCCAAGCGCTGCAAGAACTGCCGCGACAAGCGCAAGACCGGCGGTTTCGGAGACGGCGGCGCGCGCCAGCTCTTCGACGTGACGTGCGACGCGTGCGGCAAGACGACCCAGGTCCCGTTCAATCCCACGAACGGCAAGCCGGTCTACTGCCGCGACTGCTACCGCGAGCGGCGTCCGGCTCGATAGGGGGGTTCGGGGGGAAAGGGTAGGACCCTTTCCCCCTGGAATTCCAGCGCGCTACGCGCGCTGCTAAAGTCCTTTCCGAAATGGCTGTGCGCGCTGCACGTCCGCTCTTCGTCGCCGATTCCGCGCTGGATCTCATCGGTTCGACCCCGATGGTCCGGCTGACGCGTTTCGCGGGGAGCGGGGCGGCCGAGATCCTCGCCAAGTGCGAGTTCCTGAACCCCGGCGGCTCCGTGAAGGACCGCATCGGCGTCGGAATGATCCGCGACGCGGAGGAGAAGGGCCTCCTGAAACCGGGAGGAACCATCATCGAGCCGACGGCGGGGAATACGGGAGTCGGGCTGGCGCTCGTGGGCATCGCGCGCGGCTACCGGGTGATTCTCTGCGTGCCGGAGAAATTTTCGGTCGAGAAGCAGAAGGTCATGGCGGCGCTGGGCGGGACCGTCGTGCAGACGCCGGACGCCCTCGGGATGAAGGGCGCCATCGACAAGGCGCACGCCCTCGCGGCGGAGATCCCGGGCGCATACGTCCCCCAGCAGTTCTCGAACGCGTCTAATCCGCAGGCGCACTACGACACGACCGGCCCCGAGATCTTCGAGCAGTGCGGCGGCATTCTGGACGCGATCGCGATCGGGGCGGGCTCGACGGGGACGTTCGTCGGCGTCGCGCGCTTTCTCGCCGAGCGCCTGCCAAACCTCCTCAAGGTCGTCGTCGAGCCGCAGGGTTCGATCCTCGGCGGAGGGAAGGCCGGCCCGCACAGGGTCGAAGGCATCGGACAGTCGTTCCTTCCGGAGATCTGGGATCCCGCGTTGGTCGACGAGGTGATCGCGATCGACGACGAGGAAGCGTTCCTCGCCGTGCGTGAGCTCGCGCGGACGGAGGGTCTCCTGGGGGGCGGCTCCGCCGGATGCAACGTGGCGGCGGCCCGGAAGATCGCGCGAAGGCTGGGCCCCGGCAAGCGCGTCGTGACGCTCATCCCGGACGGCGCCGAGCGTTACATGAGCCAGGGAATTCTGGGATGACGAAAAAGAGCGGCAAGGAGACGATCGTGAAGAAGACCGGGAAGGCGCCCGTGAAATCGAAGGCTCCCGGATTCTCGACGACGTGCATCCACGCGGGGCAGGACCCTGAGCTCGTCACCGGCGCCGTCACGGTGCCGATCTTCCAGACCTCCACGTTCGTTCAGGAAGCCTTTGGAAAGCCGCGCCAGGGCTACGAATACGCGCGCACGAAGAACCCGACGCGCCTCGCGCTGGAGCTGCAGCTCGCCGCGATCGAGGGCGGTGCCGTGGCCCACGCGTTTGCGTCCGGCATGGCCGCCGAGACGACGCTCATGTTGAGCTTCGTGAAGGCGGGCGACCACGTCCTCGTGAGCCGCAACACGTACGGCGGCACCTACCGCTTCTTCTCGAAGGTCCTCGCGAATTTCGGCGTCACGTTCGACTACGTCGACACGACGGACGTCGAGACCGTCAAGAAGGCCATCACGCCCGCCACCCGGATGCTGTTCGTCGAGACGCCCACGAATCCGACGATGGAGATCTCCGATCTCGCCGCTCTCGCGGCGGTCGCGAAGGTCGAGGGCAAGCGGATCGGCGCGAGGATTCGCGTCGTCGTCGACAACACGTTCGCGACGCCGTATTTCCAGAAACCTCTCGCCCT
This sequence comes from Acidobacteriota bacterium, assembly GCA_039934255.1. GTDB lineage: Bacteria > Acidobacteriota > Thermoanaerobaculia > UBA5066 > UBA5066 > Fen-183. The sequence goes on from JBDTML010000099.1 coordinate 30,625, forward strand.
CGGGTGCGACGTCGTCGTGCACTCCACGACGAAGTACCTGAACGGTCATTCGGACTCGGTAGGCGGCGCGGTGGTCTGCGCGGATCCGAAGGACGGAGAGAAGATTGGCTTTACCCAGAATGCCGCGGGCGCGATCCTGTCGCCGTTCGACTCCTTCCTCGTCTCCAGGGGCATCAAGACCCTGCCCGTGCGCATGCGAAAGCACGACGCGAACGGCCGGGAGGTGGCGGCGTGGCTGACGAAGCAGAAGAAGGTGAAGAAGGTCTTCTACCCGGGCCTGCCCTCGCATCCCGGCCACGCCGTCGCGGCGCGCCAGATGTCCGGCTTCGGCGGCATGATCTCGTTCGACCTCGGTTCGATCGAAGCCGTGAAGCGCTTTCTCGACCGCGTCGTCGTGTGCGCGCTCGGCGAGTCGCTGGGCGGCGTCGAGAGCCTCATCTCGCACCCCGCGTCGATGACGCACGCGAGCGTCGAGCCGGAGGAGCGCCTTCGGCGCGGCATCACGCCCGGCCTCGTGCGCGTGTCGGTCGGCATCGAGGACGCCCCGGACATCATCCGGGATCTCGAGGACGCGCTGTCCGCTGTCTGATTCCCGTCAGGAGGCCCGGCGGAGCAGCCAGGCCCCCCCCGCGGCGAGAACGGCCGCAAGCGCGAGGAGAGCGGGCGTGTCGAGCGCGGGAACGACCGTCACCGGAGCACCGCCGACGGCGGGGTCGTCGTACGTGACGACGAGGACCGGCCTCGAGGCGGCCTCCGATTGCTCCCGCGACCCGAAGCGCTTCGCGGTCGGAGCGATCTGGGACTCGTCGATGCGTAGCTGCCAGCCGAAGTTCGTCGCGGGCGCGGCGATCCAGCCCTGCACGTCGGCGAGGAGCGCCGGAGTGGTCGTCCAGAAATAATTGACGAGGGAGCTGCCGATGAGCGTCGTGGCGCTCGGAGAAGTCAACGTATCCCCCCCCGGGTTCGTCCAGGCCGTTCCCGGGTAGACGCGCATCGTCCACGTGGGGTCGCCGGCCGTCGCTGGGGCGCCGCTTCCGCCAGGGATGCTGGCGTCCGACGTTCCCTCGCCCCATGCCGCCGAGACGCGGTAGAGCGACGCGAACACGCTGCCCGAATTCGCGCGCGTGAGGCTCAGCACCACCTGCACGGACGAAACCGTTACGCCGGCCGGAATGCCCGTGAGGTCGAAGCGCAGGAAGGCTCGTCGAATGCGGTCGGTGGTAGTGCGTCCGGCGAAGAGGCCCGGGCTCTTGGCGTCGCTCGAGTCCCCGTTCTCTTCGAAGATCGTGGCGTCGGCGACGGGGGGCCGGACCACCGTGACGACTCCGGCCCTGGCGGTCGACGCCGAGAGAAGCCCGACCGCGAGGCAGAGCCGGGCGACCGAACGGATTTCCCTCTTCTTCTCCATGTTCCAAGAGGAGTGTCGTTCGACCGTCACTTCTCCCGGGCGATCTCTTCGTCGTCGGACGAATTCGGCATTCCGGTGGCGTTTTCGGCCACCCATTTCGCAAAAGCGGGATCGGAAGGGTCGGCCGGGAAGCCGAGGATCTCGGGGAGTTCGTAGGCGTTGAGTTCCTGCATGACCGTGCGGACACGCTCGAAGTTCCCAGGCACCGTCTTGGCCATGAGGAGGAACTCGCCTTCCTGCTGCACCTCGCCCTTCCACCGGAAGACCGATTTGACGCTGGGCAGGATGTTCACGCAGGCCGCGAGGTGGCTCTCGACGAGGTGGTGCGCGATGTCGAGCGCCTGCTCCTCCGTGCCCACGGACGTCACGACGACGAGAACGCCAGGCGCCTTGAGCGGAGTCTTCACGCCGACGAAGGTACGGGAGGGCCGCCGCGCCGTCAAGAGCGTGGTGCCACGAATGGCGCACGTCAGAACGCTCGCTCGGCCTTCTCGACTGGCTCCCGTTCATGAGCCAGGACCGACAGCGCCCCTGCGTGGAACGAGTTGAGGAATGCCCTGCGTGTTCCTGATTTCGAGTCATCACGCCCTCCGGGAGACTCTGGTGGCGCAAGTGGTAGTCCTTGATGTCGTTCATTGGTCGTTGATCCGTGCGGCTCTTGGGGCAGCATCACGAGGCGCGCGCCGCGCGCGTGCCGCTCGGCACGGGTATTATTCGGCCACCGATGAGAAACCGCGCGCTGATCTCCGTTCTGGCCGTCCCCATGCTCCTGTCGCTCGTCGCCTGTGCGAACGCTCCTCCGGCGCAGCCTGCCGCGGCCGCGGCGAAGCCGACCATCGGAGGTCACCTGATGATCGTGGGCGGCGGACCGATTCCGCCCGAGATCATCAAGCGGTTCGTCGATCTCGCCGGGGGCCCTGGCAAAGCCCGCATCGTCTGCTTTCCGATGTCGTCGAGCGACCCGGACGCGGGGATCGAGATGACGGCCGACCTCGTGAAGCTCGGCGCAAAGGCCGAGCGGATCGTCTTCGATCACGCCCAAGCCGACACCGAAGAGGCCGCCAAGCGCCTCGACGGCGTCACGGGCATCTGGTTCGGCGGCGGGGATCAAGTCCTCTTGACCAAAGCTCTCGGCGGCACGCGCGTGGAAGCCGCGATGCACAAGCTCCTCGCGGGCGGAGCCGTCCTCGGGGGAACGTCGGCCGGCGCGGCCGTGATGACGACGCCGATGCTGACCGGCGAGGAGAAGAAGGTCGGCGGTGTGCGGCCGCCGGCCGATTTGAAGAGTCCCCTCGCGGCGTACATGACGGTCGCGCGCGACGACGTCGAGACGGTTACGGGGTTCGGATTCCTGCCGGGCGCCATCGTGGACCAGCACTTCATCCGGCGCCGCCGGTCAAACCGCCTCCTGAGCGTGGTTCTCGAGCACCCGCAGCTCGTGGGCGTCGGCATCGACGAATCGACCGCCGTCGAGGTGGGCCCGGACGGGAAGTGGAAAATCCTCGGCGAGAGCGCCGCGATGATCTTCGACGCGCGGAAGGCGCGCATCACGCCCGTCGGCGCGCCGGCCCTCGGCGCAGCCGGCGTCTCGCTGCTCGTGCTTCCGGCCGGAAGCACGTACGACCCCGCGACCGGAGAGGCGACGCTCGGGGGCTCGCCCGCCCGCTAACGGGACCGAAGGCCGGAGCCGCGAAATCGACTAGTCTCGCCGGCATGAAGAGCGTTTTTCTCCTGGCTCTGCTCCTCGCCGCAGGCGCCGAAGCGGCCGATGTTCCCGAGCCCGGCGCCCACGACGCCATCGTCGCCGCGACGACCGAGCCGCGTTTCCTCTCGCCGTGGGTCGCGGACGTGCCCGACTCGCCCACGGTCCCGTCGCCGACGAAGTTCCTCGGCCACATCGCAGGAGCTCCCGGCGAGCTCACGCGCACGGAGAGGATCTACGCGTACTTCCGCGCTCTGGCCGCCGCGACGCCACGCGTGAAGGTCGAAACGATCGGGAAATCGGAGGAGGGTCGCGAGATCCTCCTCGCGATCGTCGGCGACGAAAAGAACCTCTCCCGCCTCGACGCCCTGAAGGCCGGCATGGCCGCGCTCGCGGATCCCCGGAAAACGGACGAAGCCGCGATGGAGCGGATCGTGGGCACGAGCCCGCCCTTCTACATGTTGCACGGCGGCCTGCACTCGTCCGAGACGGGCAGTCCCGAGATGCTCATGGAGCTCGCATACCGGCTCGCCGTGTCGGACGCTCCGAACGTCCGCGAGATCCGCGAGCACGTCGTCGTCCTCATCAACGCCGTCGCCGAGCCCGACGGCCGCGACCGCGAGGTGGACTGGTTCTACCGCGTCCTCAAGGGCCGCACGGACTTCGACCGGCTTCCGCCCCGGTCGCCGCCCTACTGGGGCGCGTACGTCCGCCACGACAACAACCGCGACGGCGTCCAGAGGAAGCTCGCCCTGACGCGCGCCACGCAGGACGCCTTTCTCGCGTGGCACCCGGCGGTCGTTCACGACCTGCACGAGTCGATTCCGCTCCTGACGATCTGGACGGGAACGGGCCCGTACAACGCGAACGTGGATCCGATCACGGCGGTCGAGATCCAGGCGTTCGCGATGAACGAGGTCACGGCGCTGACCGCGTTCGGAATGCCCGGCGTGTGGACCTGGGGGTTCACGGAGGGCTGGTCGCAGTTCTACGCCGACTCCGTCGCGACGAATCACAACGCGATCGGCCGCGGATACGAGACGTTCGGCAACGCGACGGCCGAGACGGTCGAGCGGTGGCTGGAACCCGACCGCTACAAGTACGCCGGCAAGAGCGTCACGGAGGCCGAGTGGTACCGCTCGCTGCCGGCGCCGAAGAAGCCGTTTCGCTGGTCGCTCCGCGACAACACGAACTACATGGAGACGGGCGTCCTCGCGGCCCTCCAGTATGCCGCGCGGAACGGCTCCGAAATGCTGCGGAACTTCTGGCGCCGCGGCCGGAACGCCGTGGCGAAGGGCGATGCCGAAGCGCCCTACGCGGTCGTCCTGCCCGAGGCGCAGGACGACAGGTCGCGGCTCGCCGTCCTCGTCAACCTCCTGCGCGCGCACGGAATCGAGGTGTCGCGCGCGACGGCGCCTTTCACCGTCAAGGAGGGCGCGTTTCCCGCCGGCACGTTCGTCGTGAAGATGGCGCAGCCTTACCGGGGCTTCGCCCTGGACCTTCTCCTGCCGCAGAAGTTCCCGGAAAAGTCCGAGTGGAAACCCTACGACGACGTGAGCTGGGAGCTGCCCGCGAGCCTGGGGGTCGAGGCGAAGGCGATCGAGGATCCCGCCGTCCGGGCGATCGCGGCGGAGATCGTCACGCGCGACGTCGCGTTTCCCGGGCGGGTTGCGGGCGCGGGCCCCGTCTACCTGCTGATGGACACGGGGCAGGAAGGCCTTCTCGCGGCGCGCATCCGACTCGCGAAGTTCCACGTGGAGGCAGCCGAAGCCGCGTTCTCGTCGGAGGGGGCGAGCTTCCCTGCCGGTTCGTGGATCGTCACGGGAGGCGCGGGGCTGTCCGCGACGTTGGACGGCGCCGCAGCCGAGCTCGGCGTCGAGTTCGTGTCGGCCCTGAAGGCGCCCGACGTCGCGCGCCACGCGCTCGATCTCCCGCGCCTCGGCGTCCTTCAGACGTGGGCCGACACGCAGTCGGCCGGTTGGGTGCGGATGATCTTCGACGAGGAGAAGATTCCGTACACGCTCGTGATGGACGAGGACGTCCGGGCCGGAAGCCTCCTCGGGCGATTCGACGTCCTTCTCTATCCGAACACGGGCGACGACGTGGCGGAGATCGTGAACGGAATCGATCCGAAGTTCTCGCCCCTTCCCTACACGAAGACGGCCGCGTTCCCCTCGCAGGGCTCCCCGACGTCGTCCGCCGACATCACGGGAGGCCTCACCTGGAAGGGCGTCGGAAACCTGGAGGCGTTCGTGCGGGGAGGCGGGCTCCTCGTCACGCTCGGCGGTGCTTCGGTGCTGCCTCTCGACGGCGGCATCGCGCGTGACGTTTACCATCCGAAGGTGAAGGACCTCGACACGCCCGGCAGCCACCTCCGCGCGCGCTTCCGGCGGAGCGGGCATCCGCTCTCCTACGGATACAAGGAGATTGCCACGATTCTCCGTGGCAAGACGCCGGTCTACGAGGTGCGCCGGAGCGACCGCGAGCGAATCGTCCTCGCCTACGGCACGAAGCCCGACAGGGACCCGGCGTATGCGGACGACGAGGAGAAGGAGAAGGAGCGGGAAAAAGACCGGGCGAACGCGAAGGGCGTCCCGCCGCCGAAGGACCAGAAGCCCGACGAGCCGGCTCTCGTCGTGAGCGGGGGAATCAAGGGCGGAAGCGAGCTCCTGGGAAAGCCGGCAATTCTCGACATCCCGACGGGCAAGGGCCGCATCGTCGCCTTCGACTTCGATCCCATCCACCGCCTCCAGCAGCGCGCGACCTTCCGCCTCGTCTGGAACGCGATCCTGAACTGGAACGACCTGCCGCCCGAAAGCGGCAAGCCGTGAGGAGCGCTCCGAACCTCAGGAGACTTCTTTGAGGAGCTTCCGGACTTCCGCGCGCTCTCGCGCGTAACGGGCTTCGGGCGCAGAAGCGAGGAACTTCTCGAAGGACTGCTTCGCGCGCGCCCGGTCGCCGATCTTCAGGGCCACGAGCCCCATGTTGTAGAGCGCGTCGTATTCCTCCGGGCCGTACTCGACGCACCGCGCCCAGGCGTCGAGCGCCTTCGCCGGCGCGTCCGAGCGCATCCACGCGACGCCGAGCGCGTTCCAGGCCTTCGGGTTACGGAGGCCCAGCGCGATCGACTTCTCGAGGGCCTCGCGCGCCTTCTCGACGCTGCCCGGACGATCGCCCTTCAGGAGCGCGATCCCGATGTTCTGGAAGGCCTGGACGTTCGAGGGATCCGCCGCGAGCACGCGCCGGAATACCTCGAGGGCGTCGTCGATCTTCCCCGAGTCGGCGAGCGCGATGCCGAGCGCGTTCAGGGTCTCGGCGTCGCGGCTCTTCGCGTAGTGGCCGAGGAGCGCGGCCGCGTCGCGGGGCCGGCCCTCTTCGGCGAGAAGGAGCCCGTGGCGCCGGTCGAGAGCCTCGCTCGCGACGCCGTTCGCCGCGGCCCGCTCGAGGACCTTGATCGCCCCGGCCGCGTCTCCCTTCTCCTCGAGGAGAAACGCGAGGTGCTGGTACCCGAGCTGCATCTTCGGATTCCGGGCGACGAGCTCGCGCGTGACGCGCAGCGCGCCGGCCTTGTCTCCGCGCTCGTAGAGCTCGACCGCCTGGTGGATCTGGCGGTCGACTGCGATCAGGTTCTTGGGATCGTCCGCCAGGCCGTACGAGCCCTTCGCTGCAGAGGAACCGGAAAGATAGCCGAGGCTCCTGAGCCGCGCGGCCTGGTCCGCGTCGGTCTTTCCGGGCTCGACGGGGCCGGTCGGGAACCGCAGGAGCTCGGCGCGCATCTTCCGGAGCGCCGGGAGGCGCTGCGCCGCCAGATTGTTCTTTTCCGCCGGGTCCTTCGTCAGGTCGTATTGCTCGGGGACCGGGAGGTCGATGTACTTCTGCCCGTCCTCGAGGAGCCCGCGCAGCGGCGCCCAGCCGCGCGTGAAGCTCGCCGAGAGCGACTCGAAGTACGACGTTCGCGAGGCCGCCGCCGCCCGGTCCGACAGGAGAGACGCCCCCGGAAGCTGCCGCGCGGTGCGGTCGCCGACGGCGTCGAGGATCGTCGGGAGGATGTCGATGTGCCGGGCGAGCGCGGTGTCGCGGCCTTTCCGGGGCAGCTCCCGCGACCAGAGAAAGAGCGGCACGTGGAGCGTCGCCTCGTACGCGAAGAGGCCGTGCGTCAGCTCGCCGTGCTCGCCGAGCGACTCGCCGTGGTCCGCCGTGACGACGAGAAGCGTGGGCGGGGCGTCGGCCGCGCGGACCGCGTCGAGGAGCGGGGCGAGGGCCGCGTCCGCGAACGCGACGTCGCCGAGGTAGAGGTTGTCCGCGAAACGCTTTCGGAACTCGGCGGGCGGATCGTACGGCGCGTGCGGGTCGTAGACGTGGACCCACAGGAAGCGGGGGCGCCCGGCCTGCTTGCGGTACCAGTCGAGCGCCGCCGAGACGACCACGGGACCGGCGGCCTGCTGGACGCGGAAGTCCGTCGAGTCCTCCGACTGGCGGTAGAGCATGTCGTAGACGTCGAACCCGCGGGCAAGGCCGTAGCGCGAGTCCAGCGGAAAGGCCGCGACGAAGGCGCCGGTCGCGTATCCCCGTTCACGGAGGATCGTCGCGGCCGTCGCGAACCGGTCCTCGAGGCGAAAGCCCGTGTTGTCCCTCACGCCGTGCTGGAACGGGTAGAGCCCCGTCAGGATGTTCACGTGCGACGGGAGAGTCAAGACGTTCTGCCCGTGCGCGAACGAGAAGACGAGCCCGTCCGCCGCGGCGGCGTCGAGGTGCGGCGTCGTGCCGCGCGTGTTTCCGCCGAACCCCACGGCGTCCGCACGGCAGGTGTCGATCGTCACGAGGACGACGTCGCGGATTGGCCGGGGCGCTCCCTCGGCCGAGGCGATCCGCCAGAGGGGGAAGGCAGCCGCGACGAGGACGGCCAGGGCGGCGAGGACGAGGACGCGCTCAACCCGGAACTTCATCAGGAGGAGAGTAGGACAAAAAAAGGCCCGCCCGGAATCTCCGGGCGGGCCTCGTGATCGGGCCTGGATTCCTAGAAGAAGACGCGCGCGCCCAGCCTCACGATCCGCGGGCTCTGCACCTGGGTCGGCAGGTTGAAGGTCGGGTTCGCCGTGAAGACGCCGCGGTCAATGGCCCCCGTGCGGTTGTCGCGAGAGGTCACCGTTGCGCTGTTGAAGACGTTGAAGACGTCGATCGACGCCGTCGTCGAGACCGGCCCGATCCGGAACGTCTTCTCGAAGCGCATGTCGAATTCGTAGACGTTGTCGAGCCGGTAGTCGTCGACGTGGCCGATCTGGATGTTGTAACGGTTCGCGCTGCCGAGGGCGTCTCGGGCCCTCACCTGCACGTAGTAGGGAATCGAGTACCCCTCGCGCGCGAACAGGTTGCCGCCGACGTTGATCCCGAAGGGCAGCTCGTAGAGGCCCGTAATGTTGGCCTGCCACCGGGCGTCGTAGCCGGGGTTCGAGCTGTCGCTCGCGACGGCGAGGCCGCCGCTGTCGTTCGTGCCCCCGAGGAGATTGTTCCTGTTGACGATCGATTCGGCGGTCAGGTACTGGCGCCAGTTGTTGTAGCCGAAGCCCGCCCGCATCATCCATTTGTTAGACATCCGCTTGATGAACTGGACCTCGACGCCGTTGTATCTCTGGTAGGCGCCGGTTTGGTTCTCGTAGATGTTGCCAGGAGGCGCCGACGGCGTGTTCAGCTTGTAGTAGGGCTCGTTGAAGTTGAGGCGGAAGCCGTTCGTCCCGACCGCGGTCCCGGTCGCGAACCCGCCGGCGACGTAGTCGTTCGCCGTGACGCCTACGAGCGGGCTCCTCTGGATGTTCGAGATGTAGCGGTACGTGTAGTTGGCGGACACGGAGAAGTCGGTCATGAGCTCATGGTCGAAGCCGACGATGAATTCGTCGGTCCTCGGCGCCTTGTAATCCGCCGCGATGACGTTCGGCGTCCTCGGCGCGTAGCTCGGGTCGATGCGGTAGAAGCCCTGGGACCCGCTCGCGAGGTCGACCTCACCGGGCTGGACGATCTTGTCGTTGTTCGTGTCGTTCCAGTAGTAGTAGACGCCGCTGATGACGGGCAGTCCGTTGACGTGGTAGACGACGTTGCGGAGCTGGTCGGAGAAGCGCGCGTAGGACGCCCGGGCAAGGGTCTTCTTCTTCTCGCCAAGCGCGTACGTCAGGCCGACCCGGGGGTTCCAATTGCGGTAGGTGATCGGATAGCCGTCGTCCCCGGCGTACGTAACCGCCGGCAGGAGGTTCGGGAACGCGGGATTCGCGCCCACCTGGGAGGGGAGGTTCGCACCCTGCTGGTAGTCGAACCTGAGGCCCGCGTTGACGGTCAGCCGGTCCACGGTGAACGTGTCGCTGACCCACGCCTCGGTGTAGTTCATCTTGAAGCTGGTGGCCGCCCCGCGCGTCAGGGCCGCGTAGCACGAGTCGCCGTTCTTGCCGCAGTGAGGGCTCCCGCTCGACGACGTGTCGGAGCCGAAGATCTGGTCACCCGGCCATGCCGACTCGGACTGCGTGACGGAGTGGCGGTACTGGAACCCGAATTTCAGCTCGTGGGCGATCGAGCCGGTGTTGAAGAAATTCGAGGCCGTGAGATTCGCGTGGTGCTGCGGGCTGTTGATGATGGAGTTCCGGTAGCTGTTGTGGGCCACCGCCCCGCCGTTGTCGAAGTAGACCTGCTTGTCCGGCCCCCCGACGGGGAGCAGGCGGTACGGCTCGTCGACGTAGCCGAAGAACGCGGTCGCGAAGAGGTTCGAGGAGAAAATGTGGGAGTCCTGGATCTTGACGACGGTCGTCGGTCCGGTCTGGTTCCAGGCCGTCTCCGCGGGCCGCGTCGTCGAGGCGCCGCGGCCGTTGACGATCTTCTCGTTCCGGTTGTAGAGGACCTCGGCGGAGTTCTGGTCCGTCACCTGCGCGTTCAGCTTGGCGTTCCAGTTCTCGAGTGTCGTGAGTGAGACGAGGGGATTGCCCGAGAAGTCGGCCTGGCCCGTCTGGTCGAGGTTGATGTCCTGGCGTGACGCTCCCGCCCAGAGCCAGACACGGTCCTTCAGGATCGGGCCGCCCATCTCGAGGCCGTACTCCCGGATGAAGCGGGTCTGATTGCCCTGGAAGTTCGGGATCGCCGCGACCTCGCTGTTCGTGTTGTCCGACTGGAGCTGGTTCGGCGCGTAGAAGAAGCGCCCGGAGCCCTTCCACTCGTTCGTGCCGCGCTTCGTGACCATGTTGATCGTCACGCCGCCGGTGTTGAGCGAGAGGTCCGATCCGCCCGTGGCGACCTGGACTTCCTGGAACGCGTCGAAATCGAAATACTGCGCCGAGAGGCCGTTCGAGCCGTTGTCCGTGACGTTCACGCCGTCGTAGATGTACGTGCTCTGGTAGGAGCCCTTCCCCACGAAATCGGCCTGGGAGCCGCTCGTGTTGCCCGCGACGTTGATGCGGTTGACCTGCACGCCGGGGACCTGCTGCATGACGACCCACACGTCGCGCGCGGTCGGGACCTGCTGCAGCTCCGCCTGCGCGAAGGTCGCGCCCGTCTCGGTCTTGCGCGTGTCGATCAGGGGGGTCGCGGCCGTGACGGTCATCGTCTCCTGCCGCGTCGACAGAGTCATCTGCACGGCGAACGAGGTGTTCTTGCCGAGCGTGACGACGACGTTCTGCTGGACGACCTTGGCGAAGCTGGCCAGCTCGACCGTCGCCGTGTAGGTGGCGGGCGCGAGACCCAGGAAACGGAAATCGCCGCGGGCGTCGGTCGTCGTGACGAGCGGCCGGATGGTCGGGCCGGTCAGGGTCGCCGTCGCGCCCGGCAGCGCGCCGCCGCTCGCGTCCGTGACGCGGCCGTAGACGTTGCCAGAGTCGTTTGCGGCCATCAACGTCGGGGCCGCCGTTGTAATGAGCAGAACGCCGAGAACGCCGAGAACCCGAAGAGCTCTTCTCATGCACTTCCTCCTCGAAATAAAGGAATCCGGACAGGTTGTCGTTCGGCAGTCTATCGTTAAACGAACCGAGGGAGGACGCGGAAGATGAAGAAAGCGGCCGCAGCGGCGGTGGGCCTCGTGGTGGCGGGGATCGCCTTCGCCCAGACGTCCCCGGAGCCGAAGCTGACGTGGGACGAGAGCCTTTCCGTGGAGGCGCGCCGGATCCGGAAACCCGAGCCGCCCGAGGCGCTTCCCTGGGACGACCGGGTAGCCCGGCTTCTCCGCGAGGAGCCCGGGGACGTCGTCGTGACGGCCGTCGGGGACATGATCTTCAACGAGAAAATCAGCGATCGCGCGGAGCCGGAGCGCCGAAATCTCCTCCGGATCCTGCGCGAAGCGGACGTCGCCTACGGAAACCTGGAGTTCTCGATCAACGAGCACCCCGAGCTCCAGAGCACGTTCTACAACTTCCGGGTCGGCCGGGAGTTCGCCTGGGAAGTCGCCGCCATCGGGATCAACCTCGTGAGTCTGGCGAACAACCACGCCCTCGACTTCGGCACGGCCGGACTCCGCGACACGATGAAGGCTCTCGACCAGAGCGGGATCTCGTACGCGGGCGCCGGCCCGACGCTCGCGAAGGCGCGGCAGGCCGTGCGGAAGAAGGTGCAGGGGCAGAAGACGCGCTTCGCGCTCGTCTCGGCGATGCGCTACTGGACGGACAAGTACCGCTGCGCCGATCCGGCCGGACCCTGCCTCGCGACGATCAATCCCGCGGCGATCCTCGTCGCGAAGCCCGGTGGCGGCGTCGAGACGGTCGAAGGGCCGATCGAGGAAGACGTCAAGGCGTTCGAGGACGACATCGTTCTCGCGAAGCGGCGCGGGGACGTGGTCGCGGCCTCCCTGCACATCCACGACGTCAGTCACGCGCGGGCCTACGGGATCCAGGACACGACGCCGAAGAACGAGGAGATCGTGTTCCGGAAGGCCGTCGACGCCGGCGCCGACGTCGTCTTTGGGAACGGCCCCCACGTTCTCCGCGGCATCGAGATCTACAAGGGGAAGCCCATCTTCTACAGCCTCGGCGACTTCATCTACCAGTACCGGACCCCGAAGAAGATTCCGGTCGACCTCGTCCACCAGCGGGACTCGGAGATCGACCGGCCGGCTAACGTCTCGGTCTTCGATCGCCGGGACCCGCGCGAGGTCATGGAGAGCGTCCTCGTCCGGATGACGCTGAACAAGGACCGCCTGAAGAGGATCGAGCTCATCCCCGTGACGATCGACGACGAAGGGCCGCTCTACGGAGCTCCGCGCCTCGCGGGGACGAAGCGGGGCGCCGAGATCCTCGAGCTCCTCGCGAAGCTCTCCGCGCCCTACGGGACGAAGATCGTCACGAAGGGCTGGTACGGCGAGGTCGTCCTCGGCCCGTAGCCGCTCGTTCCGCGCTCGGGCTCAGCGGTCCGCGAGGAGCCAGGCCGACGCGAGCGCGAGGCGCGCCGTCTTCTCGATCTCCTTCAGGTCGACGCCGGCCGGCGTGTCGCCCGGCTCGTGGTAGCCCTTGAAGAAGTTCCCGAAAAAGCGCAGGAACGGGACCTTCGCGCGGGCGAACGCCTTGTAGTCGCTGCCGCCGTGGATTCCCGGCGTCCGGTCGAGGTGGAGGGAGACGCCCGTCCCGCGCGCCGCCCGCGCGAGAATCGGGACGAGGTCCGGCGCGAAGTCCGCGACGCCGGGCTCGCCGAAGTCGAGGGGCTTCAGTCCGTCGAGGAACGCGCCGCCGTCCTTCAGCCCGGAATCGGCCAGGAGCTTCTTCATCTCGTCCGGCGTCCACGGGTGCCCGATCATGTCGAGGTTCAGGTAGGCCGGCGTCTTCGCGAGCGGCCAGAGCGGATGCCGGACCCATTGGGCCGAGCCGAACTTTCCCTCTTCCTCGCCGGTCCAGAAGGCGAAGACGAGCGTCCTCTTCGGCCGCTCGCGCGAGGAGGCGAACGCGCGCGCGATCTCGAGGAGTGCGGCGACGCCCGAGGCGTTGTCGTCGGCGCCCGGCTGGATCGCACCGTCCACGATGCCGAGGTGGTCGAGGTGCGCGCCGAGGACCACGGCCTCGCCCGCGAGCTTCGGGTCGGAGCCCGCGAGGGCGCCCACGACGTTCCGGCTCACGAACGCCCGCTCCTTGCCGCTCGTCCGGAGCGTGACCGTCACTCCGGGCAGGGCGCGCGGGACGCCGGGACCGGACGCGCCGAGGAGCGCCGCGCCGACCGCCGGAGACACCGGCGCGAGCAGCACCCCGTCGTCGTCGAGCCCGTCGTCCTCGAGCCGCCAGTAGGTCTTCTCGTCGGGCTTGTTCTTCGGCAGGATCTTCGTCGCCCAGTCGTCGCCCTCCACGGCGAGGACGGCGATGGCGCCCTGGCTCCGGGCAAGCTCCAGCTTCGCGACGTACCGCTCGTCCAGCTTCGGCGCGGCCCAGCGCTCGACGAGCGCCGGCGCCTTCCACGCGGCGCCGTCGGGCGCGCCGCCGAGGACGACGACGATCTTCCCCTTCACGTCGAGGCCGCGGTAATCGTCGCGCGCGGGCGACGTCTCACGGATGCCGTAGCCCGCGAAGACGACGCTCCCCGTGAACGTCCGCGCCGGGACCTGCGGGATCAGGCAGTCCGTCCCGGCGACGAACGTCCGGCGATCAGCCGTCTCCCCACGGCGACTCTCGATCTCCAGCGCGCCCGTTCCGCCCGTGATCTCGCGGAGCGGCACGCTCTGGAAGTACGTCCCCTCCGCGAGCGGCGGAATGCCGGCGAGCGCGAGATACGCCGCGGCGTACTCGGCCGCCGCATCGAGTCCCCGTGCGCCGAGACCACGCCCCTCGAGCGCCGGGGAGGCGAGGAACGCGACGTGCGCTGAGAGCGCCGGCGCCCGCACGGCCGCGAGGGCCGCGGCGACCGGAGGCGGCAGCGGCTCGACCGAAGAGACTCGGATGAAGTCGGTTGAGGGGGAGGAAGAGAGAGAGGGAGAGGGAAGGGACGAAGATGAAGAGGAAGATTGCTTAGAAGGTGGCGCCTCCGGCGCCTGCGCGGCCGCCGAGGCGGCGGCCGCCAGGAGTCCACAAGAAAGAACGGTGCCGGCCGCGTCGAACAGGCGCCTCACCCCTCTTACCTTCAAAGAAATCTTCCTCCCGATTTTCTTTCTCTCTCCCGATTTCTCTGTCTCTCTCTCCCCCTCAAGAAATCCTCTCCTCCGAAATCTTCAGCCTCGCGAGCCGCTCCTCGACGACCACTGCCCCGAACCCCGGGCCTTCCGGCACATCGATGAACCCGTCGGCGTCGAGGACGACGCCCGGCTCGACGATGTCCTCGTGGAAGTAGCGGTTCGTCTCGGACGTGTCTCCCGGGAGCGTGAAGCCGTCGAGCGTCTGGAGGTGGATGTTCACGGCGCGGCCGATGCCGGTCTCGTCCATCCCGCCCGACCAGACGGGGATGCCGTGCGCCGACGCGTGCGCGAGGATGCGCATGGACTCGAGGAGCCCGCCGACGCGCCCCTGCTTGAGGTTCAGGATCCTGCAGCCGCCGAGCGCGATCGCCGCCGCGGCGTCGCCCTGGGAGTGGATCGACTCGTCGAGGCAGAGCGGCGTCGCAAGCGACTTCTGGAGGAGAGAATGCTGGTAGATGTCGCTGTAGGAGAGCGGCTGTTCGATCATCGTGAGAGAGAACGCGTCCAGCTGGGCCAGGTGCGCGGCGTCGTCGAGCCGGTAGTCGCCGTTCGCGTCCACCATGAGCGGAACGTCGGGGAACTTCTCGCGCACCGCGCGGACGTACTCGACGTCCTTGCCCTTCTGGACCTTCATCTTGACGCGGTGGTATTTCTTCGCGACCGCGTCCGCCACGGCCGCGACGAGGGCGGTGGTCGAGTCCTGGATGCCGATGCTGATGCCGGACATGACCTTCTTCCGCGGCGCGCCGAGGAGCGTGTGGAGCGGCACCCCCTTGCGCTTCGCGACCAGGTCGATCACGGCGTTCTCCAGCGTCGCGCGCGCCATCTCGTGCCCGCGGACGTGGCGCATCCGCCGCTCGAGTTCGCCGAGCGTGCCGCCGGGCCAAAGGAGCGGCAGGAGGAAGTCCTTCAGGATGTGCCGGGCCGTCCCGTTCGTCTCGTAGGCGTAGAACGGATCGGGATCGGACACGCACTCGCCCCACGCCGTGAGGCCGCCGGACTCGAGCCGGAGGAGCAAAGCGTCCTTCGAGGTCCAGGTCGCCGTCGAGATCGAGAACGGGCTGATGAACGGCAGGCGCACTTCGAAGAGATCGATATGGTCGATCGCGGGAACCGGCTCCGCGAGGAGCGCGGCGAGAGCCTCCGGAATTGCGGTCACGGCTTCGCGCCCTCCGGACGGACGACGCGCAGGATGGGCAGGAGTCCGTCCTTCCCCGCGAGCGCCTTGAAGCGCGGGAACTGGTAGAGGCCGTAGAACTGGGCCGGCTCGAGGACGAGCGCGGCCCTCACGGCGGCCTCGCCCTCGAGCGGGACGAAGAGGCTGCCGGCCGCGAGCTCCGCCCTGTGCGCGGCGCCGCGCCGGACGATCTGGCGGCCGCCGTACCGGCTGTAGACGTCGTCGAAGTCCTCCTCGACGCGGAGGAGCGTCGCGTCCTCGGCGGTCACGGCGCGCGGCGCGGCAAGGGTCTCGAAGGGAATCCCGTGCTTTTCAAGGAGCGACCGGAACGCCTCCGCGGCGGCCGGGACCACCGCGTAGCCGAGCGGGGTCGGGACGGAGGACTTCACGGCCATCTCGGTCATCATGTTCGGCGTCGCGATCTTCACGACGCGCCCCGTCGCGATCTCGACGACGGGGAACTCCGTGACGGTCGGGCCGGGGTTGACCCAGAGGTAGTGCGCGGGGAGGAACGCGGGGAGAGACCGCGCCCGCGCGCGCTCGATCGCCGCGAGATCGTCCGAGCGATGCGTGCCGCCCGAGAGGAAGCGCCGGTAGAGGACGAGGTACGCGTCCACGCGGTTGCCGAGGTCTCCGGCCGGCGCCGCGCCTTCGTAAGCGGCCGCCTCGATGATGAAGGAGAGAGCGCCGTACATGCCGAACGCGTTCAGGCCGCTGTCGATGTCGGGGGCCGAGTGCCGCTGCTCGCCGTCCGGCGGCGCGTCGCCCACCCAGTAGCGCAGGAACGGATGGCCCGCCTTCGCCTCGGCGCCCGCGGCCTCGTCGACCCAGCGCGCCGCGGCGGCGACGAGGCCGCCGTCGAAGAGTGGGTTGTTCAGGCCGTCCATCGTGATGTCGGGCCACTTCCGCCAGCCCTTCGCGCGCCACGACTTCGGGTCGCGGCCGAACTCGTGCGAGTCCACGGCGATGTCGGGGCGGACGCGCCGGACGACGCGATGGAGCGCCTGCGTCTCCGGCTGCTCGAGGGCGATGTGATCGCGGTTGAGGTCCGTCCCGGCCGAGTTGCGCCGCGTTCCCGCCTCCGCGCCGTCGGGATTCATCATCGGGAGAATCCAGAGGTCCACGTCCTTCGGCAGGAGCGACGGCTTCTCCGCGATCTCCCGCACGAGGTAGAGGAGCGCGTCCTTGCCGGAGATCTCGTCGCCGTGCTGCTGCGCGTAGAAGAGCACCTTCCACGCGGGCTTGGCGCCGGAGGATGCCGTCGTCAGGTGGACGAGGTAGACGCCGCGCCCCTGCGCGGTCTTGCCCTCCACCGACACGTGGACGGGGCCCTTGCCGTCCACCGAGCGGAGGAACGTCTCCATCCCGGCGTACGAGATCGTCTTTTCGAGCGCGCGGTGGTCCGCGGGAAAGGCGCCGGGCTCGTCGGCGCGGAGGCCGGCGGCGGGGAAGAGAAATGCAGCGGCGAGGAAGAGGCGAAGCGAACGTGTTTTCAGAAAGGCCCCCAATGCATGAGGACAGGCGGGACGAGAAGGAGGAACGCGAGGGCGCAGAGGACGAGCATGAGCGGCAGGAACCAGCGCGCCCACGTCTCCCACGGGATCTTCGCCATCCCGAGGACTCCCATCGTCACGGCGGACGTCGGGAGGATCGGGTTGATGAGCTCACAGAGCTGGTACGCGTACACCATCGTCTGGCGCGTGAGGCCGACGAGGTCGGCGAGCGGCGCCATGATCGGCATCGTGAGCGCGGCCTGGGCCGTGCCCGAGTGGATGAAGAAGTTGATGACCGACTGGACGACGAACATGACCTGCGCCGCGACGACGGCGGGCAGCGCGGAGATGAGACCCGAGCTGACGAAGAGGATCGTGTCGAGAACGCGCGCCTCGCGGGCGATGATGAGGAGCGCGCGGCCGCACGCGATGATAAGCGAGACGTTCACCATGTCCTTCGCGCCCGCGAGGAAGCTGGACGCGATCTCGTCCGCCTTCAGGCCCGCCACGGCGCCCATCACGAGGCCCATCGCGAGGAAGAGCGCGCCGATCTCCTCGATGAACCACTGCGCCTGCAGGATTCCCCACACGAGCG
>JBDTML010000100.1:0-1759 GCA_039934255.1 Acidobacteriota bacterium
CCGCTGTGGAGCGGCGCGCGCGGGCCGTAGACGGTGAGCGTGACGGCGACGACGCCGCGATTTCCGAAGGAGACCGTCGGGCGGCCCGATGCGTGGACGGGACCGTCGAGGAGGACGACGGCGTCGGCCGAGAGGAGTGCCGCGTTCGCGGCGACGGCGGAGGCGATGCCGGGCGAGCCGATCTCCTCCTCGCTGTCGAGGAGAACCTTCACGTGGAAAGACGGATCGATCTTCTTCGCGCGGAGGAGGTCGAAGACGGCCAGGAACATCGCGATCGGCCCCTTGTCGTCGGACGACGAACGCGCGAACACGCGCAGCTCGCGGTCGAACCCCGGCCTCATCAGCTCGGCGCGGTCCACCTCGGCCCATTTGCCGTCGGCGCCCCGGCGCTTGACGACGGGCAGCCATGGGTCTTTCTGCGCCCACTGGGAGGGGACGACCGGCTGCGCGTCGAAATGAATGTAGAAGAGAACGGTCTTCTCGGGCGGGCGTGCCTTGCCGTATTCGGCGAAGACGAGCGGGCGGCCCTTGTTCTCGAGGAGACGCGTCGCGAAGCCGCGCCGGGCGAACGCCGCCTCGAGCCACGCGGCGTTCTTCTTCACGTCCTCGGGCCGGATCGAATCGTTCGGGAGCGCGAGGAACTCGAGGTACTCTGGGAAGCTCGCGAGGGCCGCGGCCTCGATCGCGGCATCGTCCACTCCCGGAGGAAGCGCGGCGCGCGCCGGAAGAGCCGCCGCGGCAAAGACGGCGAGCGCGACCGCGAGGGTCCGAAAGGAGGCGCGTCGCATGCTATTTCTGAGGCACGGCGCCGCCGGCTGGCCAGGTCGTGTCGCCGACGCGCGTGAGCGTCATTTCGAAGAAGCGGACGGGGTCCTTGCCCGGCTCGAGGCGGTCTCCGACTTCCTTGAGCGTGCCGTCCTTGATGACGGCCGTGTAGCGGATCGTCATGGGTCCTGCCGGGATCTCCCACGTGTAACCGTCGGACGTGGGCTTGATCGCGAAGTCGCCGGCGTTGCCCATCGCGTAGGAGTGGAGCGTGTAGGCGCTCTTCGCGGGGCTGAAGGAAATCGTCCCGAAAGCGTTGAAGCCGACGCGCCCGTCGGCCTCATAGCCACGGCCCTCGAGGACCTTCACGGAGCCGTCGAGGAATGGGCCGATGCGCTCGGTCTGCGTGATCGTGTGCTTCTCGCCAGAGGGGAGGATCGTCCACGCGGGGCCGCGCCAGACGCCGTCCATCGCCGCGAACGCCTTCATGGCGTCCTTCTGGGCGGCGATGAGGGCGGCCGGATCCGGCCGTCCCTGAGCGAAAACGGGCGAGGCGGCGCTTGCCGCCAAGGCCAGCAGAATCAACGTCGTGCGAGCAGTATTTGCCATTGCGGCCCCCTTCGGAAAGTCGCGTCAGCTTACTCCCTGTTGCGCCGCGAACGCCTTCGTATCCGCGAAATCCCGGCTTGGGCTATACTCTCTCCGTTCGCCCTTTCTCTCGTACTGACGTACTGACGGAGCGGACCGAGGCCGAAAGGTCCCCGTCGACCATCTCCCGTAACTCTCTCTACCATCTGCCAGCCGCAATCGTCCTTCGGACGACTGTTCAACAAAGGATCCCCATGAAGCTGTACGTTGGAAACCTGTCCTACTCCGTGAACGACTCTACCCTTCGCGCCCTGTTCGAGCCCTTCGGCAACATCGAATCCGCCCGCGTGATCTCCGACCGCGACACCGGCTCCTCGAAGGGCTTCGGCTTCGTCGAGATGTCCGA
>JBDTML010000101.1:0-2728 GCA_039934255.1 Acidobacteriota bacterium
AGAGGTTCGTCGGGAAGGAAGCCATGTACCTGTCCCCGGCCGCGAGATCGTAGGGCACGGACAAGGTCGCGGCCGCCGCGACGGTCGGGTCGTTCGGGTGTTCTCCCAGCCACTTGAGGAGCGCGTTCCCCCCGAGCGAAATGCCCGCCGCGACCACGGGGCATTCGTCCCGGGCCGCGAGTGTGCGCGCGACGAAGTCGAAGTCGGAGGTCTCGCCTGAGTGATAGAGGCGCGGACGCTCGTTCGGAATGCAGCGCGCAAGGTCTTTCGCATCGCGCGCGCAGAACCGGAAGTTCAGGACGCTGGCGCGAAGCCCCTCGCGTGCGGCGAGGGCGAGGAGGCCCTGTGCGTAAACCGAGTTGGAGCTGCCCTCGAGGCCGTGGAGGATGAGGAGCCTCGCCGCACCGTCCGTGCCCTGCGATGGGGAGCGCTCGAGGTGATCGATGAGCAGCGTGTCGCCGTCGGGAGCCGTCAGGGCCTCTCGACGCAGGCGCACCCGCTGCCGCGGGCGGGCAAGGCGCCCCCAGGTCGTCTGCGCGTGCCGGCCTCTCAACCACCACGCGGGCGTGAAGTCCGCTGGTTTTTCGTCCACGACCTGTCGCTTTTCGTCCCTCGACGCGAGGCGTTCGTAACCTCGTATCGCCGAGGAGCCGCCAACATTCTATTGTCGGGCCGAACGGGATGAGCGAGATCGATTTCGACGGCCGGCGCTTTCGGACCGTCCAGAACTCGGACGCGGGCGAGTCCTCCTCCGAAACGGTCTTCCGCTACCGTCAGAAAGGCAGCGTCGTCTGGGCGACCTACCATGGCGGCAACGTCTCGTTCGGAACTCTCCTTGCACGCGTCGTCGCGGGCGGGCGCCTCGAGATGGTTTACCAGCACCTCAACAAGAACGGGGACTTCCGGACGGGTCGCTGCCGCGCGCGCGTAGAGGTGTTGGGGGACGGACGGTATCGCCTGCACGAATTCTGGGAGTGGACGTCCGGGGCGTCCGGTAAGGGGCGGTCCGTCACCGAAGAGGTCCCGCGGCGGAGGGGGTCGCCTCGTCCCTGAAAAATGCGCTTTGGCGTCAGCTGCACAGGCATTCGCCCCTGCTGACGAGATCGAAAGCCGTTTCTTCCTAACTCTGTCGAAGGGGGCTTCTCTTGAAATCGACCTTCCGGGTCGTGCCGTTCATCATCGCGTTCGCCGTTGCCGGCCCCCTCGCGGGGCGCGCGGACGCCGTTCTCTGGTTCGAAACGCCTCAGGAAGGCGGCGCTGCGAGGGGCGTGCAGGGAGCGGTGGACGAGCTCTTCTCCGCGGACAATCAGAACGACATCGATCGCCTCGCGACCCTCTTCCAGGAAGACGGGGTGTGGCTGCCCCCCACGGGTGAAGTCGTCACGGGCCGGCGCGCAATTTCGGCGTGGTACCGGGCGCGGCACGTCCGCTGGGCCCCCGCTCTTTCTGCGGCGGTTCTCGACCTGCGAATAGACAGATCATCGGCCGTCGTACACGGGGCGGCCCGGGGCTCGCTCGTGCCTTCGTGTGGAGGCTCGGCGGTGGCGGTCGACGACCGTTTCGTGATGATCCTGTCTCGTGACGGCCAGAACGCCTGGAAGGTGACCCGCCTCCTGTGGCGGCGAGGACCTTCCAGGGGCTGACTCGATCCAACGAGCCGAAGGTCGCCCGCCCCTGCGCGGCGTCCGTCCCGGCTCGAGAGGGATCCATCCGGGCTCTAAAGGGAGACGTCCCGAAACCGTCGTGAAATTCGGCTGGCGTCCCCACCTTGACCTCTTCGGGACAACTCCCTGCCGGTTCTGGACCGGAGACCCGGGGGTGTCCGCAAAGGAGGAGATAGACATGCGCCGGCGTTCATTCAGCATCGTTCTCGTCCTGTTCTTTCTCGGGAGTGCCGGGGCGACCCTCGCCCAGGGGCTCACGAACGCGACCCTGAGGGGCCGCGTGACGAACGAAGGGCAGGGCCTTCCCGGAGTCACCGTGACGATCGCGTCGCGCAGCCTGCAGGGCGCGCGGATCGCGGTCACGTCATCGAACGGCGACTATGTCCTCGTGGGGGTCCCGCCGGGCGACTACACCGTCTCGTTCACGATCCAGGCGTTCAAGACCGTGACGCAGACGATCGCGCTTTCGGCCGCGCAGGAAACGCGCGTCGACGCGGTCATGAATCTCGCGGGAGTCGAGGCCGCGGCGACCGTCGTCGCGAGGGCCGAGACCGTCTCGACGGCGCTGCAGGCCTCTTCGACTTTCACGAAGGAGCTCACCGACACGCTCCCGGTCCAGCGCAACCTGCTCTCGACCGTGCAGCTCGCCCCGGGTGTCAACACGAACGGCCCGAACTCGAGCGACCGCATCGGCAACGGCGTCGCCGCCGTCGTGACGATCTCGGGCGCGCAGTCGTTCGACAACCTCTTCACCGTGGACGGCGCGGTGGTCACGGACAACGTCCGCGGCACGCCGAACAACCTCTTCGTCGAAGAGGCGCTCGCCGAAACGACGACCTCCACCTCCTCGATCTCCGCCGAGTTCGGGCGGTTCACGGGCGGCGTCGTCAACGCCGTGACCAAGTCCGGCGGCAACACGTTCAGCGGCTCGTTCCGCACGACGCTCACGAACGCCGCCTGGCAGGCCGAGTCGCCGTCCAACGAAGTGCTTCCCCAGAAGCTCTCCCCGCAGTACGAGGCCACGCTCGGCGGTCCGATCTGGAAGGACCACGTCTGGTTCTTCG
>JBDTML010000102.1:0-5244 GCA_039934255.1 Acidobacteriota bacterium
GCCGATGTCCAGGTCGCGGTCAACCGCATCCAGTCGGTGGACGAGACGCACGCGAAGACGGCGTGGGAGGCGCTCGCCGAGGCAAAGCGGCGGGCGCCCGGGGCGAGCCCCGTCGAGATGGCGCTCGTCGACGCGCTCGAGAGCCGGTACGCGATGCCGCAGCCCGGGGACCGCAAGCCGCTCGACGAGGCGTACGCGAAGGCCATGGCCCGCGTCCACCGCCGGTTCCCGAAGGACGCGGACGTGGCGGCTCTCTACGCCGAGGCCCTCATGGACGTGCGGCCGTGGGACCAGTGGACGCACGACGGCAAGGCACAGCCGGGGACCCGCGAGACGCTCGACGCGATCGCGGCCGCGCTCGCCCTCGACCCGGCGCATCCGCTCGCGCTCCACCTGAAGATCCACGCATTGGAGGCCTCGCCGCACCCCGAAGGCGCGCGGGAGGCCGCGGACCGGCTGAGCGCGCTCGTGCCGGACTCGAGTCACCTGGTCCACATGCCCGCGCACATCTACGCCCGCATCGGCCGGTGGGCCGACGCGGCCTCGGCGAACGAGCGCGCGATCGCGGCCGACGACCGTTACAACGCCCGGGCGCCGGGGCTCGGGATCTACCGGATCTACGAGGCGCACAACGTCCACTTCCTCGCGTTCACGGCGATGATGGAGGGCCGCCGCAAGGTCGCCCAGGACCAGGCTGCCGCGCTCGTCGCGATGCTGCCGCCGCCGATGGTGAAGGAGATGGCGTTCCTGCTCGAGGCCTTCCTCACGGTCCCTCAGGAAGTTCGCATGCGGTTCGGCCTCTGGGACGAGATCCTCGAGCAGCCTCTCCCGGGGGAGGACCTGCCGACCGCGCGCGCCTTCGCGCACTTTGCACGCGGGGTCGCGCTCGGGGCGCTCGGACGGGTGGACGAGGCCGACAAGGAACGGACGGCATTCGCGGAGGCCGCCGCGAGGGTTCCCGGGGAGTTCCTCTGGGGGTCGAATCCGA
This sequence comes from Acidobacteriota bacterium, assembly GCA_039934255.1. GTDB lineage: Bacteria > Acidobacteriota > Thermoanaerobaculia > UBA5066 > UBA5066 > Fen-183. Next base: position 989 of record JBDTML010000102.1, read on the forward strand.
CGTCCGCCGTCCTCGCGTCGCTCGCGTCTTACCTCGACCGGGAGCTCGCGTTCCGCCGGGGGGACCGCGCTGCGGCCGAAGCGAAGCTCCGGGAAGCCGTCGCGCGCGAGGACGCGCTCAAGTACGACGAGCCGCCGCCTTCGTCGGTTCCGGCGCGCCACGCGCTGGGAGCGGTCCTCCTCGCGGCCGGAAAAGCGCGGGAAGCGGAAGCCGTATACCGCGAGGATCTCCGGCGCAGCCCGGAAAACGGCTGGTCCCTCCTCGGGCTCTCCCGCGCGCTGCACGCCCAGGGCCGCAAGGACGCGGCCGGCGTCCACGCCCGGTCCCGGGCCGCCTGGAAGCGGGCCGACGTGGAGGTCACGTCGTCGTGTCTCTGCATTCCCGGGGACGCGGCGGGAGCGAGGTAACTTTGTACTGAAAAGTTGAGGCGGACGCGGAGAACATGAGGCTCTCACTCTTGGAGTCCGAGGGGGCCCGTGAGATTCCTCCTCGGACACGAGCGGGCGCCCTTCGCGGGCGAGACGCTCCTCGCGCTGAGGTGACCCGGCGCGCCTGCTAATCTCCGCGCCCATGCGCTGGTCCCAATCGTTTCTCGTGACTCTCCGCGAGGTGCCCGGCGACGCCGAGGTCGTCTCGCATCAGCTTCTCTACCGCGCCGGCATGATCCAGAAGCTCGCCGCGGGTATCTACTCGTTCACGCCGTTCGGCTTCCGCTCGCTCCGCAAGATGATCGAAATCGTGCGTGATGAGATGGACGCCACCGGGGCGATGGAGGTCGACCTGCCCATCCTCCAGCCCAAGGAGCTGTGGGTGGAGTCGGGCCGGTGGGACCGCTACGTGGACGACGGAATCCTCTTCCATCTCGAGGACCGCAAGGGCGGCGAGTTCGCGCTCGCGCCGACCGCCGAGGAGGCCGTCACAGACATGGTGCGGCGCTCGGTCACGTCGTGGCGGCAGCTTCCATTCAACCTGTACCAGATCCGGACGAAATTCCGCGACGAGATCCGCCCGCGCTTCGGCCTCCTGCGCGGCCGCGAGTTCCTCATGAAGGACGCGTACTCGTTCGACGTCGACCAGAAGGGGCTGGACGTTCACTACCGGAAGATGGACGCCGCCTATCGCCGGATCTTCGAACGCTGCAACCTCGAGTACGCGCTCGTCGACGCCGATTCGGGCGCCATCGGCGGCTCCGCCTCGCAGGAGTTCATGGTCGTGGCCGACACGGGCGAGGACGCGCTCGTCTTCGCGGAGGCGGGCGACTACGGCGCGAACGTCGAAAAGGCGACGACGGCCCCTCTTCCCGAGCCCTGGGTGGGGGAAGAGGAGAGGCCGCTGCAGAAGGCGAGTGCGCCGACACCGGGACTGACGACGTGTGTGGACCAGGCGGAGCATCTCGGGACGACTTCCTCGCGGATCGTCAAGACGATGATCTATGAATGGGTAAAGGCCGATGGCAATCAAGGGCTCGCGGCAGTCCTGATCCGCGGCGATCTCGAGATCAACGAGCTCAAGCTCCCCAAGGCGCTCGGCGCGGCTCACGCGAAGCTGGTTTCGGAAGAGATTCTCAGAAAGGTTTCAGGCACGATGCCCGGATTCGTCGGGCCGCTCGATCTTCTTCCTTTCAAAGAAAATCCCATTCTTCTGTTCGTCGACCGATCCCTGGAGGGCGGGCGGAACATCTGGTGCGGTGCCAACCAGGATGGAACCCATCACGCGCAGGTCTCCATCAAGCGGGACGTGATGTCGCAGCCCGGGTTTTCCGGCGTCGTCGAAATAGCGACCGCCCGCGACGGCGATCCGTCGCCCGCCCCGAAGGGGGGCGTTCTTCGGATCAAGCGGGGCATCGAGGTCGGCCACATCTTCAAGCTCGGAACGAAGTACTCCGAGGCGATGAAGTGCGAGGTCGCGGACCAGAGCCAGAAGATGGTTCCTCTCGCGATGGGCTGTTACGGACTCGGCCTCGGTCGCACCGTCGCCGCCGCCATCGAGCAGAACCACGACGACCTGGGGATCGTCTGGCCCGTGCCTCTCGCGCCCTTCGCCTGCGTGGTCGCGGTCCTACAGCGCGACGCGCACGTCCTCGAGGCCGCGGACAGGATCTACGAAGACCTTAAGGCCGCGGGCGTCGACGTGTTCTACGACGACCGCGACGAGCGTCCCGGCGTGAAGTTCAAGGACATCGACCTCATCGGCTTCCCGCTGAGGGTCGTCGTGGGCGGCAAGGGCCTCGCGAAGGGCGTCGTCGAGGTCTCGACGCGCCGCGAGAAGAAGGCTTCCGAGATCGCTCCGGACCGGGTCGTCGACGTCGTGAAGCGCTCGCTCGCGGCGGGCGCGAAGACGCTCGCGACGGGCTGAGCCCGCGATGCCTCTCGGCGAGAGTCGTCTCTCCGAGGACGTCTCGGTCTTCACGTACGGCGGAGAGACTCTCGCCGAGAGCTACGGCTCGAACGCGACGGTGTTCTTCGGAAAGGGCGCGATCGTGGTCGTCGACCCGTTCGTGTCTCCGCGGCAGGCTGCCGAGCTCGACGCGCTCCTCCGCAGGCGCGCCACGTCTCCCGTGACGCACGTGGTTCTCACGCACCACCACACGGACCACGCCCTCGGTGCGGGCTATTTCGCGGCGAGAGGGGCCGAGGTCATCGCGCACCCGGAGGCGGCGGCGCGGATGGCGCACGAGCATCCCGCGCTCATCGCCGGGCGCCGGAAGGACCCGGACGTCGCGCCGCTCTTCCAGGAGGCGGAGCCCTACGCACCCTCGCGTCTCGTGGCGGCGCGTCTTGCCTTCGAAGCAGGGGGCCTGCCTTTCGACGTGTTCCACCCCGGCCACGCGCACACGCCTGGAGACCTCTGCGTTTACGCGCCTTCTCTCGGCGTTCTCGTATCGGGAGACCTCGTCTCCGCGGGGTATCACCCGAACCTCGAGGACGCGGACGTAACCAGGTGGCGCGCGGCGCTCGAATCGCTCCGCGGAATCCCGTTCCGAACACTGGTGCCCGGCCACGGGCCGCCGGGGGGGCGCGAGGCCGTGGACGACCAGATTCGCTATTTCGACCAGGTCGGGAAAATCGTCGCCGGTACGCGGAAGACCGCGGGCGAGGATGAGACCACGTCGGCCGTGGCGCTCGCTTTTCCTGCCTTTCGGCTGAGCATCGTCCTTCCGGCGCTCATCGATCGCTTTCGCAGGATGTAGTGCGTCCGCATCATGCCGGGCCGGGAGAGGAGTTCTAGAATCGTGACCGGTTCGACGAAAGGAACACGCGTGAGCCTTTCCAAACAGGATGCCCTCGACTATCACTCCACCGGCCGCAAGGGAAAGCTGGAGGTCATTCCGTCCAAGCCCTGCGCGACCGCCAACGACCTCTCCCTCGCGTACACGCCCGGCGTCGCCGAGCCGTGCCTCGAAATCGCGCGCGATCCGGAGCTCGCCTACGAGTACACGGGAAAAGGGAACCTCGTCGCCGTCATCTCCAACGGCACGGCCGTGCTCGGGCTCGGCGACATCGGCCCCCTGGCCGGCAAGCCCGTCATGGAAGGGAAAGGCGTCCTGTTCAAGAGGTTCGCCGACGTCGACGTGTTCGACATCGAAGTGGATGAAAAGGACCCCGACAAATTCATCGAGTGCGTCGCACGCCTCGAGCCCACGTTCGGCGGGATCAACCTCGAGGACATCAAGGCGCCCGAGTGCTTCTACATCGAGGAGCAGCTCAAGAAGCGCATGGGAATCCCGGTCTTCCACGACGACCAGCACGGGACCGCGATCATCTCGGCGGCGGCGTTCCTGAACGCGCTCGAGATCGCAAACAAGAAAATCGAGGACGTCAAGGTCGTCTTCGCGGGCGCCGGCGCGGCCGCCAACGCGTGCGCGAACCTCTACATCACGTACGGTGTGAGGCTCGAGAACATCCTCATGGTCGACCGGACCGGCGTCATCTGGAAGGGCCGGACCGAGAACATGAACCAGTACAAGGAGCGCTTCGCGCGCGATACGAAGAAGCGCACGGTCACCGAGGCGCTCGACGGTGCCGACGCATTCATCGGCGTTTCCGCCGCGAAGCTGATCAACGGCGACATGATCAAGAAGATGGCGAAGGACCCGATCATCTTCGCGATGGCGAACCCCGTGCCCGAGATCTCGCCAGAGGAAGCGAAGGCCGCGCGCCCCGACGTCATCATGGCGACTGGCCGCTCGGACTATCCCAACCAGGTCAACAACGTCCTCGGCTTTCCGTTCATCTTCCGCGGCGCGCTGGATTGCC
>JBDTML010000103.1:0-5873 GCA_039934255.1 Acidobacteriota bacterium
GGCGAGGCGCCATACGACACGAAGTCCGCGAGATCCGAAAGGCCGTAGGCCTTGGGGTCGCGCGTCGCGGCCACGAGCTCGACGAGGTAGCCCTTGATGCGCTCGTCGGCGTAGATCCCGCGCACGAGGACGCGCAGGTCGCGGATCATCTCCGGCGTGAGAACGGGGCGCACGGAGGCGGACGCCACGGCCTCGGTGGTGTCGCCCATCCGGTCGAGGATCAGGCGCTCCTCGGCCTTGGTGGGGTAGCCCACCGTCAACTTCATGAGGAAACGGTCGACCTGGGCTTCGGGCAGCGGGTACGTTCCCTCCTGCTCGATGGGGTTCTGCGTCGCGAGGACGAGGAACGGGTCCGGCAGGGGCGTCGTCGTGTCACCAACCGTGACCTGCCTCTCCTGCATCGCCTCGAGAAGCGCGGACTGCACCTTGGCCGGGGCGCGATTGATCTCGTCGGCGAGGACGAGGTTCGCGAACACGGGGCCGCGCCGCGCGACGAATTCCTGCGTCTTCGGGTTGAAGACGAGCGTGCCGATGAGGTCGGCCGGCAGGAGGTCCGGGGTGAACTGGATGCGCGAGAACGACGCGTCGAGGCCGCGCGCCAGCGTCCGGACGGCCAGCGTCTTGGCGAGGCCGGGAACGCCTTCCAGAAGCAGGTGGCCGTCCGCGAGAAGGCCGATCGTCAGACGGTCGATCAGGCTGCCCTGCCCGACGATCACCTTGCGAATTTCCGTCAGGAGGGCGCCGACGAGCAGCGATTTTTCGCGGATTCTCTCCGTGAGGGCAGCGGGGTCGAGGCCGGGTGTGGCGGAGGCGGGCGAGGTGGTCGTCGTCATCGTGTCCCTTCCAAGGCCCCATTTCGACGCCGAATCGGCATCGGAGAATGGCCCCAAGTCAATTACAGCAAGGGGGATGCCGGGGATTATGCTGGGAGACCGATGCCTCCTCCGTCCGCGCGCACCGTCTGTCTCGTCCTGGCCGTCTTTCTGCTGGCGGCTCCCGCCTCGGGCGCCGCGAAGAAGAGGAAGAAGACTCCGGTGCCGACGGCCACGCCGGCTCCGACCGCCACGCCGACGCCGGTGCCGTTTCTGCGGGCGGCGGGCGCGTGCCTCCGGTACGAACCGGGCGCCTACGTGGTCCTGTCGGAAGTCGGCCAGCCCGGCCGCGCCTTTCACATCGACGGGAGGACGGACATCACGGCGGCTCCCAAACGCGGGGCCCGCCTCCGCATCCTCTACGAGGACGGTCCGGATGGACCTGTCGCCCGTAAGATCATGCCGGGCCCGGAGGAGAGAAAAGACTAGTTGAGGTGGGGCTCGAACTTCTTCTCGAGCGAGGCCTGAGGCGAAACGCCGACCACGCGCTCGACGATCTGCCCGCCCTTGAAGAGCATGAGGGTCGGGATGGACATGATCCCGTAACGCTCCGCCACGGACGGCACGTCGTCGACGTTCAGCTTCGCGACCGTGACTTTGTCGCCCCATTTGGCGGCGAGCGACTCGACGATCGGGCCCACCTGCCGGCAGGGGCCGCACCAGACGGCCCAGAAGTCCACGAGGACGGGTTTCGTGCTCTTGAGGACGGTGGATTCGAACGAACCTTCGTTCAGCTCGAGGACGTTAGCGGACATGTGGGGGTTCCTTTCTGGGCGGCCTTGCGATGGTAGGGTGCTGCCCGTGAGAGCGTCAAGCGCGAGATCCTCACGGGCTCGCTGGGGTCAGCACTTCCTCGTAAACACGGCAACGGTCGAAAAAATTCTCGACGGGCTCGGAGCGCGGGAGGGTGACACCGTCGTCGAGGTGGGTCCGGGGCGCGGCGCGCTCACCCGGCCGCTCCTCGACCGGGGCGTCCGGATCCTGGCGTTCGAGATCGATCCCGTGCTGGCCTCCCGCCTTTCGCTCGAGCTCGCGGAGAGGGCGCTGTGGGTCGAGACGGCCGACGCCCTCCATGCCGACGTCGCGGAGGCGCTCGCGCGGATCGGGGCGGAACCGCCCGTGCCCTTCCTCGGAAACCTCCCGTACGAAAGCGCCACCCCGATGCTGCGGGCGTTCGTGAGGCGGCCGGATCTCTTCTCGCGCCTCGTCGTCATGATCCAGAAGGAAGTCGCGGACCGCATCGTCGCGCCGCCCGGCGGGGACGCATACGGTTTCCTGACGCTCGACGTCGGCGCGCACGCGGCCGCGCGGCGGCTCTTCGACGTCTCGCGCGGCGATTTCTCGCCGCCGCCGAAGGTGAAGTCGTCGGTCCTCGAGCTCGTGCCGCATGGCGCCGCGGCCGGCGCGGACGAGGCGCTCCGCGTGGCCTCGGCCGGATTCACGTCGAGGCGAAAGACGCTCGTGAACGCGCTGACACCTCTCTGGGGGCGCGAGCGCGCCGCACGCGCCGTTGCCGAGGCGGGCCTGCCGCCGACGACGAGGGCCGAGACGCTCTCTCTGGACGTGTTCCGCGCGCTCGCGCCGTTGCTCGGGCCGCACGGCAAATAGCCCGAAATTCGTCTACTCGCCTGTTACAATTCCTCGATGTCGGTGACCCTCGGTCAGGCCGTCCTGCTCGGCATCGTGCAGGGTCTGACGGAGTTCCTGCCCGTTTCCTCGACGGCGCATCTGGCGCTTGCGCAGCGCTTTCTTCCCGGCTTCACGCAGCCCGGAATCCTCTTCGACGTCCTTCTGCACGTCGGGACCCTCTTCGCCGTCGTCGTTTACTTCCGGTCGCGGATCGGCGAGACATTTCGCGGCCTCGTCTCGGGCGACTCGACCGAGCGGCACAAGGCGTGGAAGCTCGTCTTCTTGCTCGTGATCGCGGTGGGGCTGACAGGGATCGTAACGCTTCCCCTCAAGCAATTCGCGATCGAGGGCATGACGGAGTTCCGCCGGATGGGGTTTGCGCTCATCGGGACGTCCGTGCTCCTCTTCGTCGCGCAGCGTGTGGGGGATGCGCGCGGAGAGGGCGGACGTTCGCTCGAAGAGATGCGCCCCCGCGATGCGGCTCTCGTCGGCGCCTGCCAGTCGGTTTCGGCGGTGCTGCACGGTTTTTCGCGCTCGGGCAACACGATTTCGGTTGGCCTTTTTTGCGGCCTCTCGCGCCGGGCAGCGGCCGAGTTCTCTTTTCTGCTTTCCATCCCGACGATCCTCGCGGCCGCGGCCGTGGAAAACCTTCACGCGTACCGCCACCGGACCGGGCCCGTCTTCGAAGGGGGAGCCCTGCCCGCTTACGTCGCCGGGATGGCCGTCGCGGCGGTCGTCGGGTACTTCGCCGTCGGAATTCTCCTGAAATTGGTCGTGACGATGCGCCTCAATGCGTTCGTCGTCTATTGCGGGGTGCTGGGCGTGCTCCTCATCGTCTTCGGGAACGCGCTTTCGAGCGGTGCCCCGGGCGGCGCGAAGGTCGTTCCCTAGTGGCAGCCGCGGCCGCCGGCCAGGCCTCCAAACCCAACGCGCCCCCGTCCGCGCTCGCGCGGCGGCGTGACGAATTCCTCGGCATCGTTCTCGTCGCCCTGGGGCTCCTGCTTCTCGCGGCGCTCGCGTCGTACCACCCGAACGATCCTTCTCTCTTTTCCGCCGTCAACGACCAGGGCGTCCGGCCGCGCAACTGGGCGGGCCGCCTCGGCGCCTCCTTCGCGGACGGGAGCCTCCAGTTCTTCGGCTTGGCCGCGTTCGTCGCGCCGTTCGTGCTCCTCGTCGTCGGATGGCGGCGCTTCCTGTCGCGGACCGTGGGCGCGTGGGGAACCAAAGGCCTCGGCGTTCTTCTCGTCGTCTGCACGCTCGCCCCCCTTGCGCACCTCGCCCTCGGGCGCCCCCGCCTGTTCGGCGGCGGTCTCGACGCCGGCGGTTTCGTGGGAGACCTCCTCGGCTCGCTCGCCGTCTCGGCGCTCAACCCGCCCGGCGCGGCGATCCTCCTGACCGCCGGTCTCCTGATCGGTCTCCTGCTCTCGACCTCGCTTTCGCTCGGGGACGGCCTCTCGAGCCTGACCCTGCGCTCTTCGGGCTGGTGGCGGGGCTTCGTCATGGAGCGCCGCCGGACGCGGGAACAGGCGGCGAAGGAGAGGCAGCGGCGGGACGTCGTCAAGAAGCACCTCGAGCGCGCCAAGGAGGACGCGGCGCGACCCGCGCCCGAAAAGGCGGCGGAGCAGCCCGAGGGCGACGTCGTCTACATCCCGTCGGTCGCCACGCTGCGCGTCAAGGAGCGGGCTGGCGCGGGCCGGTTCTCGATCCAGAAGTCGGGCGGACCCGAGGCCGAGACGCCCCGGCCCATTGCGCGGCCGGCCCGGCTGGAGAAGAAGGCCGATGCGCCGCAGCGCATCCTGCCGTTCCCCGCGCAACGCGACGCGGCGGGCTGGGTGTTCCCGCCGGTCAAGCTGTTGCGCCCCGCGCCGAAGAGGGACCGCGAGAGCGACCGGGAGGAGTTCCGGCAGACGATGGAGCTCATCGCGTCCAAGTGCCTCGAGTTCGGCGTCGAGGGCACCGTGGACGCCTACACGCCGGGGCCGGTCGTCACGACGTACGAATTCAAGCCGTCCCAGGGCGTCAAGGTCTCGCAGGTCACGTCCCTCGAGAACGACCTCGCGCTCGCGCTCGCGGCCGAAAAGGTGCGCATCGAGCGCATGGCGGGCCGTGCCGCGGTCGGAATCGAAGTCCCGAACCGCAACCGCGATCTCATCGCGCTCCGCGAAGTGATCGAGAGCGAGAAGTTCCGGCGCTCGCCCTCGCTGCTCACGATCGCGCTCGGGATCGACGTTCATGGCGAGCCCATCGTGGCCGATCTCGCGCGCATGCCGCACCTTCTCGTCGCGGGCCAGACGGGCGCGGGCAAGAGCGTGGGCGTGACGGGCATGATCACGTCCATCCTCTTCAAGGCCCGCCCGGACGAGGTCAAGTTCATCTTCGTCGACCCGAAAATGAACGACTTCAAGGACTACGATGACCTCCCGCACCTGCTCGTGCCCGTCATCACGGACCCGAAGAAGGCCGCGAACGCGCTCAAGTGGTCCGTGGACGAGATGGAGGGCCGCTACAAGCTCCTTTCGGAATGGCCCGGCGTCCGCAACATCGAGCAGTACAACGCGGCGATTCGCGACCCGCGTTCACTCGCCGAGGTGCGCGAAAAGATCGGCGACCGGCTGAAGGCGGACGAGAACGGCGTCATCGCGCCGATGCCGTACATCGTCATCGTGATCGACGAGCTCGCGGACCTCATGATGACGGCCCCCCGCGAGATCGAGGAATCCGTCGCCCGGCTCGCCCAGAAGGCGCGCGCCGTCGGCGTTCACCTCATCCTCGCGACGCAGCGTCCCTCCGTGGACGTCATCACGGGCACGATCAAGGCGAACCTCCCGTGCCGCGTCGCCTACACGACGCGGACGAAGATCGACTCGCGGACCATTCTCGATTCCATGGGCGCCGAGTCACTCCTCGGGCAGGGGGACATGCTCTACCTCGCGGCGGGAACGTCGTACCTCATGCGGGTGCACGGCGGCTTCATCAGCGGCGAAGAGACCCGGGAGATCTGCCGCTTCCTGAAGAAACAGGGCAAGCCGATTTACGACGAGACCGTGACGGTGGACCGCGAGGCCCAGGCCGCGGCCAGCGGGCTGCGTTCCGACTCCGACGACACCGACCCGATGTTCGACGGGGCGGCGCGACTCGTCGTTCGCGAGCGCATGGCGTCCATTTCGTTCCTGCAGCGCCGTCTCGAAATCGGGTTCTCCCGCGCCGGCAAACTCATCGACATGATGCAGCGCGACGGAATCGTGGGACCGCCCGCGGGCGGGAGCAAGAGCCGCGAGATTCTCGTCCCGACGGACTACTTCGAGGAGATCGACCGGAACAGAAGATCCTGATGTTTCGGATCTGAAGGTCTGCGGCCCCGGGGCCGCAGAC
>JBDTML010000104.1:0-9504 GCA_039934255.1 Acidobacteriota bacterium
TCCTCGCGGACGATCTGTTCTGGAAAACCAAGATCGAGCACACGCTGAAGTCGGCCCAGGCGACGGGTGTCTTCATCGACAAGTCGGACCAGCTCGCGGGCAAGGCCGACCCCCGCTCGGTGGGCCTCGTCATCGTCGACCTCGCGCTCCGCGACGACCCGTTCACGGCCATCGCGACCCTGAAGAAGGGCGCAAAGACGAAGGGCATCGCCGTCGTGGGTTACTACGAGCACGTTCGGAAAGATCTTCTCGAAAAGGGCGGGAAGGCAGGTTGCGACCAGGTTCTCGCGCGCGCGGTCTTCTCCCAGCACCTCGGCGACATCGTCATGAAGTACGCGCTCCCCGGCGGCGTTCGCGCGGAAGAGGAAGAGAGCGAGCTCCCCGAGGAGTAGCCGCGCCGGTTCCGGGCGATCTCGGCTATCGTTCGGCCATGAATTCCACACGCCGCCGCTTCCTCGAGGCCGCCGCAGCGGCCTCCGTCGCCAGCGTCCTCCCCTCTTCCCCCTTCGAAGAAAAACTGCAGGCACAGAGCCCGGGCCAACCCGGCTCGGCTCCGGCCACCGACGGCTACGTCCTCGTGACGTCCGCGAACGGCGTCGAGGCCGCGAAGGCCGCTCGCCAGGCGCTCATCCAGGGCTACGACCCGCTCGACGCCGCGATCGTGGGCGTGAACGTCAACGAGCTCGACCCGAACGACATGAGCGTCGGCTACGGCGGCATCCCGAATGAAGAAGGCGTCGTCCAGCTGGACGCGTGCGTGATGGACGGGCGCACGCTGCGCGCGGGCGCCGTCGGCGCACTGGAAGGCTGCAAGACGCCGTCGAAAGTCGCGAAGCTCGTCATGGAACGCACGGACCGCGTGTTCCTCGTCGGCGAGGGCGCGCGCAAGTTCGCGACATCGCACATGTTTCCCGTCGAGGACCTGCTCACGCCGAAGACGCGGAAGATATGGCTCTACTGGAAAGAGCGCCTCTCGGACACCGACGACTGGATCGAGGCCGGAAAGGAAGCTGAGGACCCCGACATCAAGGAGTTCATCAAAAAGTACGGCAACGAGTTTTTCCGGCCGCAGGGCACGATCCACATGTCCGTGCGCAGCGCCAAGGGCGATCTCGTCGGCGTCACGACGACGTCGGGGCTCTATTTCAAGATGCCGGGGCGCGTCGGCGACTCCGCCGTTGTCGGCGCGGGCATCTACAGCGAGAACGGCGTCGGCAGCTGCGGATCGACGGGGCGCGGCGAGGCGAACCTCGTCACGTGCGGGTCCCACACGGTCGTCGAGGCCATCCGGCAGGGGAAGAGCGTGGAAGAAGCCTGCCTCCTCGCCCTCAAGCGCATCGACGAGAAGACGCACCGCGTCCCCCGCCACCGAGACGCCCAGGGCCGCCCGAAGTTCAACGTCAACTTCTATGCGGTAGACGCGAAGGGCAGAACCGCCGGCGCCGCGATCTGGAGCGGCAGCAAGTACGTCGTCGGCGACAACGACGGGGTGAGGACGCTGGAGTCGGCGTACCTGTACAAGAAGGGCGCGTAGAGTCGCTTGGCTCGAAGGGTCGGGCTTTACGACGAACTGATCACGCTCGGATTAGCCCGGGAGCTTGAAGGACTTGAGGAGAGCGGCTTTCGGACTTTCAGGGAGGACCTCGATCCTTCGGAAGCCGACGTGCTCCTTGCGAGGCATCTGACACGCCTTCTCAGTCGGGCCCTACGGTCGGTCGACAGCGACGGTCGTCTTGCGAAGCAGGTTCAACTCTGCAACACGCTCCGCCAAGCTCTCTCAGTTCTCTCTTCAGCAGAAGTCACGACCGAGGATGACGTTAAGCAGCCCGCCTCGATCCTGAACGCAATCACTCCTCAGCCGATCGGGTTGGCGGCACCGCCGCCACCGCAACGACCTCAAATCCGACTCTCAGCCAGCGACCTGCTGGTCAACGCGCGGGGTGAACCGCGTATAGGCCACTCTCTCTCGGAAGAGATTCCGTCCTCTGATCGAATCGATCTACTCTGCGCGTTTATCCGATGGAATGGCCTTCGGGTCATCGAGCCAGCACTCAGAGTGTTCCTCCTCGATCACAGTAGGCCTCTGCGAGTCATCACGAGCACATACACCGGATCAACCGAACGACGGGCGCTCGACCTGCTCGTCGGAATGGGCGCGCAAGTCAAGGTTTCATATGAAACCCAGGCGACTCGTCTCCACGCAAAGGCGTGGCTCTTTCAGCGGGACACGGGTTACTCGACCGCTTACGTTGGGTCATCCAACCTCTCCCATACCGCGCTCCTCGACGGACTCGAATGGAACGTTCGGCTGTCGGAGATCGAGACTCCCGCCCTGCTGGAAAAATTTCGCGCTACGTTCGAATCCTATTGGGCGGACGCCTCGTCCGAAGAGTACCGGCCAGAACGAGACGCCGAAAGATTCGATCTGGCCATACGGTCGACGCGACAGGGACCCTCGGCGCCTTTCACGGGCCTAGACGTCAATCCATATCCTCATCAGATCGAGATACTCGAGCGACTCGAGACGGAAAGGAAACGTCACGACCGGCATCGAAATTTGGTCGTCGCCGCGACCGGCACCGGCAAGACGGTCGTCGCCGCGCTCGACTACAGGCGGCTGGGGACGGGTAGTCAACACCCATCGCTCCTCTTCGTCGCGCATCGTAAAGAGATCCTCAACCAGAGCCTTCAGACCTTTCGCGCTGTCCTCAAGGAGGGAACCTTCGGCGAGCCTCTCTATGACGGCCAGAGGCCGCAAGCCGGGCGACATGTGTTCGCGTCCATTCAGTCGCTGGCGCATTTGGATCTCATCGATATGCCCAGCGATCACTTCGACGTGGTGATCATCGACGAGTTTCACCACGCCGAGGCCCCGACCTACAGGAAGCTCCTTGACCATATACGCCCGAAGGAACTCCTTGGCCTGACGGCAACGCCTGAGCGGGCCGATGAAAGAAGCATTCTTTCCCGGTTTGATGGCCGCATGGCCGTTGAATTGAGGCTTTGGGAGGCGCTCGAGCGGGGCCTTCTCTGCCCGTTTCAGTACTTTGGACTTCACGACAACGTGGACGTTTCGGGGGTCGCGTGGCGTCGTCGAGGGTACGACTCCACTGAGCTCGAGAACCTCTACACGGCCGACGACGCCCGTGCGGCGCTCGTTGTGAAAGAGGTTCAAGAAAAGGTCCTCGACTTCCAGACGATGAGGGCCCTGGGATTCTGCGTAAGCATTCGACATGCGGAGTTCATGGCGCGAAAGTTCAATCAGGCGGGAATCCGCGCAGCAGCAGTCTCGGCGAACTCCACCGAAGATGAACGGGATTCCGCTCTGAGACGACTGAAGGCACGCGAGGTCAACATTCTCTTCGCGGTAGATCTGTTCAACGAAGGCATCGACCTTCCCCAGATCGATACCGTTCTCTTTCTCAGGCCCACGGAGAGCGCCACTGTCTTCCTCCAGCAACTCGGGCGCGGCCTTCGTCGGGCTGACGGCAAGGATTGCCTGACTGTCCTCGATTTCATCGGAAAGGCAAATCGAAACTTCCGCTTCGATCTGCGATTTCGTGCGCTGACCGGAACATCGGGCTCAGAGCTCCGCAGACAAATTGCGGAAGGCTTTCCCTTGCTTCCGGCGGGCTGCTCGATGCAACTGGATCGCGTCGCTCAGGAGCTTGTCCTCGAAAACGTCGCACACGCGATCGGCTCGACCTTCCAAAGCATCGTTACCGCGCTTCGCGACCTCGGACGTGACGTAGACCTCGCGGGCTTTCTCAGAGAGGCGGACCTCGAACCCGAGGGTCTTTACCGCAACGACTGGACGTGGATGTCACTAAGGCGTGCCGCTGGCTTACCCGCGCCACCCTTGGGACCACATGAAGAGCACATGGCAAAGGGCCTGGGGCGATTGATTCACGTCGATGACCCTCGGTGGATCAGCGGCCTCCGTAGCGTGGTCGCGGCTGATGCCGGTCGCCGCGGGAATCTTGGTGAGACGGACAAGCGCGTACTAACCGGACTGATCTTCACGCTGTTTCCCCAGAGCATCAGACCGTCGACGATCGAAGCCATGGTCGCGTTGATCAACGCCAACGATGGCGTAAGGAAAGAGCTGGTTGAGCTTCTAGGAGTTATTGAGGCTCGAGCTCTTCACGTTGCGGTGCCGCTTGATTTCGACGTCGGCTGGCACCAGCCTATCCCGCTGTCGATTCATTCTTCATACACCCTCGACGAAGTCCTCGCTGCGATAGGCCGGTCAACCCTTGAATCCCCGTACCGCATCCGCGAGGGTGTCTTGTGGCATCCCGGAATTGCGGCCGACCTTTTCTTCGTGACCTTAGAAAAAAGCGAGAAGCACTACTCGCCGACAACGCTTTACAAGGACTACGCGATCTCCCCGGAACTCTTTCACTGGGAGTCGCAGAGTTCGACATCGGAGGCGTCCCCGACTGGTCAACGCTACATTCGACATCGGACGCTCGGTTCCAATGTTCTCCTTTTCGCTAGGCGTTCGATCAAAGAGGGGGGCAGGACCGCGGCCTACACATTCCTTGGGGCTGTCGACTACGTTAGCCACTCAGGCGAGAGGCCGATGGGAATTGTCTGGAAGCTTCGACGCCCGATGCCTGCGGACTTCTTCCGCGAGGCCAAGGTAGCAGCGGGCTAGTTTCGAAGAGACTCGCGTCCGAGCCAGGTTAGGCTTCGGATGGGAGGAGAGAAGCGGGAAGGCCCGCGCGTAGCCTCTTCAAGCGCGTGGCGACGTCGCGCCAAGCCGCGCATGGGCGAGCACGCGACAGAGAACGAGGCCGGGAACTCTCTCGAAATGCCGGATATTGCCCGTGACGAGCTCGAGACCGTGGCGGATCGCGGTCGCGGCGATCTGGAGATCGGCGTCCGCGAGAGGGCGGCCGCCCTTCTTCAGCCCGGCCTCGATCTCGCCGTAAACGCGCGCAACAGCCACGTCGAATGGGAGGACCGTGACCCTGGGCAACACGCGCTTCTCGATGTTCTCGAGGTGGAATCGGGCTCGCTCGGACCGAAAGGCCCCCTTGTAGAGCTCCGCCGCGACGACCGCGCTCGTGAACTGGTCCTCGCGCGGCACGGTGCGAAGCCATACGAGGTATGCAGGTGCGGGCCGCTTCCGAAGGACCTCGGAAATGGCGTCGGTGTCGAAGAGAAAGGCCACTCAGCTCCCGAGGCGTGGCCGCCGGCGCGGAGTAGACCTTCGGATCGCGCTCGTGTGCGCGACGAGCTCCTCGGAGCCGCTCCAACCACCCGCGACGGCCGCGAGGCCCTTTTCCGGCCCGGCGGCCCGGAGCCGGTTGACCCGCTCGGCATCCTTTGCGGGCACGACCGCCGCAACGTCCCTGCCGTGCCGCCGGATCATCACGATGGCGCCGGCCTCGGCTTCGCGGACGACCTCGGAGAAGCGAGCCTTCGCTTCGACGACGGAAACGAGACGAATCGGGCGGGCGCTCATATGACCTCTCTAGTCATTATGATCTTTCAGGACCGTTTCTTCAATGGGGCCGTGGCGACGGGACCGCGAGGAAGAGCCCAGGGGGGCGGCCACTGCCAGTGAAGTCTGGCATCGAGAAGCACTGCGGACAAGGCGGTGACTCCACCGTGGGCCGTGGTCTTGATCCGCGCTTCATGCTCTTGTACATTACCCCTGTACAGGTGACTCAATGGCCATCGAAGCGACCTACACGCACGCCCGCGCCCACTTCGCCTCGCTCTGCGACGCGGTCACTCAGGATCGCCATTCCGTGATCATCCGCCGGCGCGGCGCCGAGGACGTCGCGCTCGTGTCGGCGGCGGAACTCAGGAGCCTCGAGGAAACCGCGCACCTCCTTCGGTCGCCGAAGAACGCGGCCCGGCTCCTCGCGGCCCTCAGCAGAGCGACGAGCCGCAGGTTGAAGCCCTCCTCGCCGGGTGCTCTCAGGAGAAAGCTCGGTCTTGTGCCGGCGCGTCCAGGGCGTTGAGCGGTGGAAGACGCCTCGCCGTCTTCCACCAGGAGTTCCTGGAGGATCTTCGTTTCTGGGTGGATACGAATCGGAAAACAGCGCTGCGGGCTCTCGATCTCGTCGAAGCCGTTCTCCGTGATCCCCTCGAAGGGATCGGAAAGCCGGAGCCGCTCAGGCACCTCCACAAGGGGGCCTGGTCGCGCCGCCTGACCGAGGAACACCGGCTGGTCTACCTTGTCCGGGAGGACCGCGTCGACTTCCTTCAGGCGCGCTACCACTACTGAGCGCGTCGGGGGCGGCCCTACTTCTTCCGGAGCTCCATCAGCACCTGCTTCGCGACGGCCTTCAGCGTGTCGAACACGCCCAACCCGTTCGGAGCGCTGGCCTCGAACGTGGGCTCGCCCTTGAAGTTGAGCTGCCGGTAGAGCTCGTCCGCGGGCAGGGCCGTCGGGAGGTCGCGCTTGTTGAGCTGCAGGACGTAGGGAATCACCTGCAGGTCGAAGCCATGGTCGATCAGGTTCTTCTCGAGGTTCCGGAGCGACTCCACGTTCGCGTCGAGGCGGGCCTCCTGCGAGTCGGCCACGAACACGACGCCGTCGACGCCCTTCAGGATCAGCTTGCGGCTCGCGTCGTAGAAGACCTGCCCGGGCACCGTGTAGAGGTGGAAGCGCGTCTTGAAGCCGCGCACGGTGCCGAGGTCGAGCGGGAGGAAGTCGAAGAACAGCGTGCGGTCGGTCTCCGTGGCCAGCGAGATGAGCTTGCCCTTGGCCGCGGGGTTCGTGCGGTCGTAGATGTACTGGAGGTTCGTCGTCTTCCCGCACAGACCCGGACCGTAATACACGATCTTGCAGTTGATCTCGCGGGCGGCGTAGTTGATGAACGTCATGTCTATTCGCGAAACAGGCTGTCGATGTCTTCGTCGGTGATCTCGGCGAAGGGCGAGTCGTAGCCCTCCTGGCGCCGCGTCTTCTCGCTCTCGACCTTCTTCTGGATCGTGTCGAAAATGCGCTCGAGCTCGCTGTTCGCCTTGCGCACCCGGAGGCGCACGAGACCGAGCGACGAGCGCTCGTCGAAGATGACGACGAGGATCACGCGCTGCCCGACGATCGAGATGTAGACGTTGTCGCGCTCGCCCTCGTGGAAGAGCACCGGGAATTCCTTTTCGCCGATGAGCCGCGCGAGGCCGTCGGTCGCGGCCACGTTGCCCGCCGTGAGCGACGCGAGCGACGTCGTGTCGAGAGATTCCATGTCGCCCATGGCGGCGATCTGCTGCCCGTTCTTGTCGACGATGAAGACGACTTTCGCCTGGGCGTCGCCCTTCAGACGTCCGATGACGTCCTTGATCTGATGAAACTCCTCGTCGAAGAGAATGAAATCGGACATGGGCCTTTGACGGCCAAGTCTACCCGATCAGATCTCCCGGCGGCCCGAAAGGGACCTCGAGAGGGTGACGTCGTCCGCGAATTCCAGCGCGGCGCCCACCGGGAGGCCGAGCGCGAGGCGGGTCACGCGCACCCCGAGGGGCTTCAGGCGGCGGGCGAGGTAGAGCGCCGTGGACTCCCCTTCCACGTTCGGATTCGTCGCCAGGAGGACCTCCTCGATGGCTTCCCCCTCGGCGGGACGCTCGACGCGCGCGACGAGATCGGCGACGTGGAGATCGTCCGGCCCGATGCCGCGGAGCGGCGCGAGGACCCCGGCCAGGACGTGGTAGCGGCCGCGGAACTCGTGGGTCCGCTCGAGAACGTAGACGTCCGCGGCGTCCTCGACGACCGCCAGGAGCCGCCGGTCGCGCGTCGGATCCGAGCAGATGGCGCAGGGATCGGCCTCGGTGAGGGCATGGCAGATCGAGCACGAACGCGTGCGCTCGCGCGCCTCCGCGACGGCCGCCGTAAGGGCCTCCGCCTCGTGCTCGGGTGCGGCGAGGAGATGGTAGGCGAGCCGGCGCGCGCTCTTCGGCCCGACACCCGGCAGCCTCTCGAGAGAAGCGACGAGGCGGTCGAACGCGGGAAGCGCGGCCATCCGTCAGCGGCCCTTCGCCCGGTCGGGGCCGCCGTCGCGCTTCACGTCGGCGATCTCGCCGCCGAAGAGATCCATCATCCTCTTGACGCGCTCGTCGGTCGTGACCTTCATCCTCAGGTGCTCGCGTTCGAGCGTCTCGGGGTCCGCGTTCGCCGCGGCCGCCGTGAGATCGCCGGCGGGCGGAGTGACGCTGTCCACGGACACGCGCGCACCGCGGCCGAGGACGGCGACGGCGGCCTCCTCGAGCACCTTCGCCATCGCGGGCTCGGCGAGGCGCCGTTCCGTCACCGCGCTCGGAGGATCGAGAAAGACGAGCACGGTCTTCCCGTCGAGGCGTATCGACGCGTCCTCGAGGACGGCCCCGAGCTGTGAGTGCTTCTTCTCGACGGCGGCGCGGAAAGCGCCCGCCGGGTCGGGCGTTGCGAGTGGCTCGGGAACGATCTCCAGCGGCGTCAGCCCGACGAAGCGGGGCACGTCGGAGGAAGAAGAATCTTCTGTTTCGGAACGCGACGGGGCGCGGTTGCCCGATTCGTGCTTTGGCGGAGCATGAGGAACGTCGGAAGATTTCTTAGAAGGGGAAGAGGGCGAAAATCCCCCTCCTCCTCCTCCCCCGGTCCCCGTTCTCCCAGCAAGAATTTCTTCTATCGGCACCAGCCTCGGCAGCTCCGCGAGCTTCAGGAGGAGCACCTCGAAGGCGAGGGCGGGGACGTCCGACCGGCGGAGGGTGCCGTCGGATTCCGAAAGAAGAGAGAGAAGCCGGAGCAGCGTGGCGTAGGGCGTGGTTCGCGCGAATTCCCGGATGCGCTCGGCGCCCTCTTCAGAGAGGCCCGTGGGCGGGGGCGCCGCCGGATCCGCGGCGAGGCGCACGGCCCCGCGCACGAGGGCCGTGAGGTCGTGCAGCGTGGCGCGGGGCTCCGCGCCTGCCGCCTCCAGCTCGGCACAGCCCTTGAAGACGGCGATCCGGTCCGACGCGAGAACCGCGCCGAAGAGAGTCACCAGGGCCGTACGGTCCGGTGCGCCAAGCAGCGCCGCGACGTCCGCCGACTTCACGCCGCTTCCCGAGCGCGCGGCCGCCTGGTCGAAGAGCGAGAGGCCGTCGCGCAGGCTTCCCGTCGCGGCGGCGGCAAGCGCAGCGAGAGCCGTACGCTCGACGAGCGGCTTCTTTCCCCTGGCTTCGGCGCCTCCCTCTCGGGCCTCGTCCACGACGGCGAATCCCTCGCGCCCGGCGATGTCTTCGAGGCGGCCGGCGACCTCGTCGTCCGTGAGCCGGCGGAAGTCGAAGCGCTGGCAGCGCGACAGGATCGTGGCGGGAATCTTGTGCCTCTCGGTCGTCGCGAGGATGAAGACGGCGTGCGCAGGCGGCTCCTCGAGTGTTTTCAGGAGCGCCTGAAACGCCGCCGAAGAGATCGCATGGACCTCGTCGATGATGAAGACCTTCCGGCGGTCGCGCGAGGGCGCGTACGAAACGATCTCGATGAGGTCGCGCGCCTGGTCCACCTTGCCGTGCGTGGCGCCGTCGATCTCG
>JBDTML010000105.1:0-4063 GCA_039934255.1 Acidobacteriota bacterium
CGACGTTCACGCCGGTCGGCTTCAACCGCGTCCTCGAGCGCGCGATCCTGCCGAATGCCGAGAGGGTGCTCGCGGCCGCCCGGAAGACGCTCGCGTACTAGGGCGCCCGCGCAGGACGTTCTGTCGATGGACTCGAACGACCCTCCGGCCGACCCCGTCATGCCCGGCTGGGACGCGATCAACTCGGCGCTTCAACCTCTCTACGGCGCCCGGCAGCCGTTGCACTGGGGCACGATCATCAACTATCGGCTCGGGGGTCCGGACCCCCTCGACGGCATCTCGGCCTATCTGCGGGAAGAGCCCGTTCCACACTGGCACTTCATCTCGTTCGGGTTCTCGGAGCTCTACGAGAAGGAATCGAAGGATCTCGAGACTTCAGGTTATGGCTTCGAGTTGACGTTCCGCCTGAAGCGCTCGCGCGCCGAAGCCACTCCACCCCCTTGGGTCCTCAGCTTTCTTCAGAACCTCGCCCGATACGTCTTCAAGACGGGCAACACGTTTGCGCGAGGGCACTACATGAACGCGAACGGCCCGATCGCCTTGGGCGCCGAGACCGCGATCAGGGCTGTGGTCTTCGACGCCGACCCCGAGCTGCCCCCGATGGAGACACCCAACGGACACCTTGCCTTCCTGCAAGTCGTCGGCGTGACTCTCGACGAGCTCGATGCGATCAAGGCGTGGAACGGCGAACGGTTCCTCGAGCTCGCCAACGAGCGGACACCCCTTCTCGTGACGGATCTCGCACGCGAATCCATCCTCCGCGACTCTGCGATCGCGCATCGAATCGAAGAAGGAACACGGCGCGAAGGTTCTTCGACGGCGAGCCTCTTCATCGGTCATTGCGAATGGAATGTGAAGAAGGGCCTGCTCGGGAGAAGGAAACTCTCGGTGACGTTCGGCGCGAATGCGATACGCGACCTGAAGGCCGTACTTCCCGCACGCCTCCCCCATGGCCGCGAACTCTGCGTCTCCTCTTCCACATCAACGATCGTGTTTGTTCCCGGCGACTCCCCGCGCTGGGAGATAGCCCACGACGAAGCCCGGATAACGCTGCCCGCCCCGCTCGCCCGCCAGTTCGCCGACGCCCTACAGCCTCGCGCGGGCGCTATCGACTTCAAGGAGCTCCCCGACGCCGGGTTCGCGATCGTTCAGAGCGAGATCCGCGACAGCAAGGGGAAAGTGATCGAAGTCGTCGGCTGAGCGTCCGCGAGGATCAGCCGGCCGGGTGACGATCGTGTACACTATCGGGTGACGGTGAAATCATGAAATTCATAACGGTGCGCGACCTTCGGGGCCAATCGACCAAGGTCTGGAAGGATCTGAAAGCGGAGAGAGACCTCGTCCTGACCTCCAACGGAAAGCCCATGGCCATCCTGACGTCGATTGGCGAGGACTCTCTCGAGACGACTCTCGAGGCTCTGCGGCGGGATCGGGCTGTACAGGCCGTGCGCAGCATCCAGCGCGACTCCTCGAAGCGGGGAAAAAAGCTCTCGCTGAAGGAGATCAACGCAATCATCGCCGACGTCCGGCGGGAGAGACGGGAGCGCAGAGAGAGGTGAGAATCGTCCTCGACACCAACGTCGTGGTGTCGGGCCTTTGGACTCCGTTCGGGCCTCCTGGAGAGATCGTCAATCGCGTCGCCGCCGGAAAACTCCCGCTCTGCCTCGACGAGCGGATCTTCGGCGAGTACCGCGAGGTCCTGGCCCGGCGGCGACTCGCATTTGACCCCGAAAGAGTCGGAGCACTGCTGGCGCAGATCGAAGCCACCGGAGAGTTCGTGCTCGCGCCGCGGATACCGGTTCGCCTCCCGGATTCCGACGACGAAGCCTTCCTCGAGGTCGCGGTCGCAGCAGGCGCCGATTTTCTCGTAACCGGGAACCTCCGGGACTTCCCTGCGTCCCTCCGGCAAGGTATCGCCGTCGTCTCGCCTCGGCAGTTCCTGGAGTCCCTGCGCCCTCGGTCCTGATGAGTCGGCATCCCTGACTCAGCATCGGGCGGCTCGCGTTACCCTCTCCCGATGTCTCCCCTCGTCGCGGCCCGCGCCGCGCTACCAGCGTGGGTGCCGTTCGTCGCCTTCCTCGCGCTCCCGCTCGGCTTCGCGTTCGGCTGGGGCACCGCCCGTCTTCTGACGCCCCTCGCGTATCGGCGTGTGCTGGCGGCGCGCGACGCCCACTGGACCGAGCGCGCGCGCCTCGCGTGGCCCGCGCGGAAGTGGACGGGCCTCGCGCTCTTCGCGGTTCCCGCGGTCCTCGGCGCGCTCCTCGCACATCTCGGCGGACCCATGTCGCTCCTCGGCCGGGGAGCGGCCGGCCTCCTCGCCGGCTCCGCCGCGCTCGCCGGGTTCGCCCTCGGGACCTGGCCGGCCGCCCGCCGCATGCTCGGCCCCGATGTCGGAAGCCGCCGCCGATATCTCGAAAGCTCCGTGTCGCTTCTTCTCGTCCGCGCCCCCCATCTCGCCGTCGCGGCCGCGGTCGCGGCGCTCATGCCGCCGCGGCTCTCCGGCCACGCCATCGAGGCGGCCGCACTTCTTTCCGTCGGAACGGTGCTCGTCTTCGTGGCGGCATTCGGAGGTGGTCTCCGCACCGGGAGGTTCGTCGGTCTCCTCCGGGACGGAAACGCACGCCTGCGCGAGGCCGTCGCGGCGGTCGCGGCGAGAGCCGGCGTCGCCGTGCCAGCCAGCGTCATCATGGCGTGCCACGTCCCCGTCGCGTTCGCGATCCCGCTGCGGCGGATCCTCGTCTTCTCGGACTCGGCCCTCGCGCTCCTCGACGACGCCGAGCTGGAGAGCGTCGTCGCGCACGAGACGGGGCACCTGACGGAGAACCGATCCGTCACGCTGCAGCGCGTGTCGGGCCTCTTCTTCTTCACGCTCGTCATGGCGGGGCCGTCCCTCGCCGGAGAGGGGGGACGCACGGCCTTCTTCGCGGTCCTCTTCACGCTCCTCGCCCTCGTCGCCGTCGGCGCATTCTCGCGGCGGACGGCCGTCGCGATGGAAAGGCGCGCGGACGACCATGCGGCGGCGCACGCGGAGGCTCCGGGCGTCTACGCGCGCGCCCTCGAGAAGCTGCACGAGGCCGCCCTCGCGCCCGCCGTTCTCGGAAAGAGGAACGCGACGCACCCGGATCTTTGGGACCGCATGGCGGCGGACGGATCCCCGCCCTCCTGGCCGAAACCGGCGCCACCCGCCGGGGGTGGCGCCGGACGGTTTGCGCTTGGCGCGGCGTGTGCCATCGTTTTCGTCGCCGCCGAAGCGGAGCTCCCGGGCGCCGTCGCGGTGCTCGCGCGGCGCAGCCCGCTCGCCGCGCTGGCGGTGACGGGCGGAGAGGCGTGGCCGCTTTCCGAGCTTGCGCGCGCGCGCGCCGCCGGCCGCCGGCCCGCGGAGGCCGTCGCGTTCTACCGCGCGGCGTTCGCGCTGGACGGCCGGCCCGAGCACCTGGCGAACGCCGCGTTCGTCGAGAGCCACGCCGGGCGCTGCTCCGAAGCGAAGGCCCTCGCGGACGAGGCCGCGCGCGCGCTCGCCCGCGTGCGCGCCGGGCCGGACTCGTGGGAAGCGCACCTCGTCACGCGCGCCCGCATCGTCGCGGATCATTGCGGAAGAGGTATTCCGGAGACGCGCGAAGAGGACTGAGGCCTATCGCCTTCCTACAGGCGCTCCCAGAATTCTTCGTCACTCTCGACGGACGCGAGGACGTCACGCTCGCCCGGCGCGGCCTTCTCGTCACCCCCGAGGGGCACGAAGCGCCGGCCGCTCGCGTCGAGGCCCTTCACGCGGCCGGTGGCGATGTCGTAGACCCAGCCGTGGAGCTGGAGCTCGCCCTTCTCGACGAGGCGGCTCACGAACGGGAACGTCATCATGTTCCGGACCTGCGCGATGACGTTGAAGTCCACGACACGTTCGAGCATTTCGTCGTCCGAGGCGCCGGGATTCGCCGCGACCGCCGCGCTGCGCGCCGCGTCGGCGTACGAAACCCACTGCCTGACGGCGGGCATGGGGTCGAGCGTCTCCGGGTGGAGGACGCCCCTCATCCCGCCGCAGTTCGAGTGGCCGCAGAGGATCACGTCG
>JBDTML010000106.1:0-2267 GCA_039934255.1 Acidobacteriota bacterium
GAAAGGGAGTGCGTGGGCGGAGGAGGAGCGTCTCGACGCCGGCGAGGGCCTCGAGTCCGGCGCGAAGCTCGTCCTCGACGGGAAAAGGCGCCTTCGGGTCTTCTGGCACGGGAAAAGGAAGGGCGGGTGGGCGGTCTATTCGCGCACGCGGGGCGGCGACGGATGGGGGCCGGAGAAAATGATTTCTTTGAAAGGGGAAGACGCGTTGCATCCCGCCGTGGCTCTCGATGCGGCCGGCCGACCTTGGGTCGCGTGGGAGGTTCTCAAGAAGGGCGGATTCGCGGTCGAGCTCGTTTCGGAGAGTGGGTCGGGGTTTTCCGCGCCGGTGCGGATCGCGAGTGACGGGACCGACCGGCGGCCCGCCCTCGCGGCCGCGGCGGATGGCGGCGTCTGGATCGCGTGGGACTCCACGCGGACCGGCAACTACGACGTCTTCCTCGCGCGGGCTCGCGTTAGTGGAGGTGCGGCGCCCCGTCTCGAGGCTCCTGTCGCCGTGACGTCGGACGCCGCGATCGACGACTCGCCCTCCCTCGCCTGCGCGAAGGACGGGACGCTTTGGATCGCGTGGAACTCGATGCGCGGCCACTCGGCGGACCTCTTCCGTGCCGACCGGCACTCCGGGGACGCCTTCGTACGCACATACAAGGACGGCGTATTCGCGGCGCCGGTCGGCGTCGCGCCCTCCGCCCTGCCGGGCCAGGTCAGCTTCGGCATGGCCGACAAGTCGGTCCGTGACACGGAGGAGCCCTACTGGCACTGGAAGCAGACGCAGAACTATCCGTCCGTCTTTCTCGACGGCGCTGGGCGCGCGTGGATCGTCTGGAGGACGGACGCGACGGGCGCGCACAATTTCGACCTGTGGGCGCGCGTCCACGATGGCCAGCGCTGGTCGCCGGAGCTGCACCTCACGACGTTCTCTCCCGGCCGCGACGAGTTTCCCGCGGCGGCTCTTGCGCCCGACGGGTCCCTCGCGCTCGCGTGGGAGGGGCAGGCGCTGCCGAAGCCGGGCGAAAAGGCGGAGGGCGGCGACGTCGACTCCTACAACACCCATTCGAGCCGCAACGTCGTCTTCGTCGGGCGGCTCACGCCCCCCGGCGACGGCTGGACGCCGGGGGAGATCGCGGCGGCGCCGCCCGACCACCTCGACGCGCTGCCCGACCTCGAGCCTCCCGCTCCCGGCCCGGTGCCGGGCACCGCGACGGCGGGCGGCGGCCGCTGGCACGTCTACTTCGGCGACCCGCACAGCCATAGCGTTCTTTCCGACGCGAAGACCGGCCTCCCCGATCAGCTTCTCTGGCTCTCGCGCGACCGCCTGGGTCTCGACTTCGCAGTCGTGAGCGACCACTCCGAGATGGGGCTTCTGCAGCCATCGGAGTTTGCCGAGCTCCGCGCGACGGCGGCCGCCTTCGACGCGCCCGGCCGCTTCGTGAGCCTCTCGGGGTGGGAGTGGACGGCGGGGTCCGCGTTCGGCCACCGCGTCCTTCTCTACAAGGACGACGGGCCGGACCGCGCGCTGCGCTCGTCGGATCCGGAGAGCGACACGATCGAGAAGCTCTACCGCCACGCGAAGGAGCACGACGCCGTGATGTCGCCGCACCACACGGGGCACGCGCTCTGGGGCCGCTGGAACCCCGGCGCGCCACACGACGAGGCCCTCGAGCCGAACTTCGAGATCGCCTCGTGGCACGGGCGGTACGAGTTCTACGGCAATCCGCGCGAGGGGCGACGGCAGGTGCCGGGCCACCAGTACCAGGACGCCCTGCGCCTCGGCCGCCACGTCGGGGCCATGGGGGCGAGCGACACGCACCATCTCTCGCCGGGGGAGGGCGGCCTCACGGCCGTCCTCGCCGAGACGCTCGACCGCGCCTCGATCTTCGAGGCGATCCGGAACCGCCGGAACTACGCCACGACGGGCGCGCGGATCGTCCTCGAGTTCACGGCGGACGGCGCGCCGATGGGCTCGATTCTGAAATCGGACGGGCCGCTCACGTTCGCGGTCCGTGTGGAGGGGACTGCCGCGGTTGACCACGTCGAGATCGTCCGGAACCTGCGCGACACGTTTGCGGCGGTCCGGATGCGCCAGACGCCGGACGCACCGGACGGAGCGTACGTCCTCTACGACCCGAAAGACCCGCAGGGGGTCACGTGGCTCCCGGCTGCGGATACGCGGCGCGTTTCCTTCGCCGTGCAGGATTCCCCGGACGCGTCGGGGGAGACGAGCTGGTACGTGCGCGTCACCCAGGCCGACGGCGAGCAGGCGTGGTCGT
>JBDTML010000107.1:0-4082 GCA_039934255.1 Acidobacteriota bacterium
GCCTCGCGGACCGCTATTTCTTCGAGATCAGCCTTCTCTGCGAGTCCTACCGCGCGAGCGGCGTCGTCGTCGACGTCTCGATGCACCCGCGCTACGGCAATGAGATCAGTTCGCTGAGCCCGACCCGATCTCTCTTCGAATTCTCGGGGCGCCTGCTCGGCCGGATGGTTCGCCGGATCGGGTTCGCTTACTTCCTCCGCGACTTCACGGTCGTGTCCGTCTTCATCACGGCGGGAGTCCCGATGCTCGTCTTCGGAACCCTGTGGTCGGCCTATCACTGGTACCGCTCGATCGCCACGAACGTGGTGGCGTCGACCGGCACCGTCATGATCGGCACGCTCGCCATCATCCTGGCCTTCCAGCTTCTCCTCCAGGCCGTCGTGCTCGACGTCCAGAGCGAGCCAGGACGTCAACAACGTTGACACGCGCCGAGCCGGAGCCGAAGACCAGCCTGAGGCGCGGCCTCTCGCCTGCGTTCCTCTTCGCAGCAGCCGCCTGTTTCGCACTTCTGTTCGCGGCGTACGCCAACTTCTTCGGCAACGCGTTTCACTTCGACGACAGCCACGTGCTGGTCGACAACCTCTACATTCGCAGCCTCGCGAACGCGGGCTCGTTCTTCACCGACGCCCGCACATTCAGCGCTCTCCCCCAGAACCAGACCTATCGCCCCGTTGTGAGCCTCAGCCTCGCGATCGACTACGCGCTCGGGCACGGACTCTCGGCCCGCGCTTTTCACGCGGACCAGCTGCTGCTTCTCGCGCTCCTCGGCATCGCCGTCTTCTTCTTCCACCACCGCGTCATGGAGCGGGCCTCCCCCGCTCCCTTGAACCGTTACCTCGCCCTGTTTTCCGCGACGTTTTTCTGCGTGCACACGATGAACACCGAGACGATGAACCTGATGCACGCGCGGTCCGAGATACTGAGCGCGCTCGGGATCGTCGGCGGGTTTCTCGTGTACGTCGGGGCGCCGCGCCTCCGGCGCATGCAGGTTCATCTCATCCCGATGGCCGCGGGCGCCCTCGCGAAAACCCCCGCGGTCCTCCTGGCGCCCCTACTCTTCGCGTGGGAATTCCTCGTGCCGGGATCCGAGCCGCGGGCGTTCTCCGCCCGGCTGAAGTCGGCGCTGCGGGCCACGCTGCCGGCGTTCGTTGCCGGAGCCGCGGTTTTCTGGTTCATCGAGAAGGCGATGGCTCCCCCGACTCTCACGTACGGGGGTGGTAACCGGATCTGGTACGCCCAGACGCAGGCGTGGGTCTGGTTGCACTATCTCCGCCTCTTCGTCCTGCCGGTGGGACTCTCGGCGGACACCGATCTCGCCCTGATTCCCGCCTGGCACGACACGCGGGTGATCGCGGGCGCCTGCGCCCTCGCGGCCCTGGCATGGATCGGCATCCGGTGCACGAAGATCCCGCGCGCCTGGCCGGTGACGTTCGGGCTCGCGTGGTTCGCCATCGGGCTCCTCCCGGCGTCGAGCGCGATTCCGCTGGCCGAGCCTCTGAACGAGCACCGGGTCTTCCTGCCCTATATCGGGCTCAGCCTGTCCGCCGTCTGGGGCGCACGTCTCCTGCTCGAGGGGAGGGCCAGGCGCGCGAAGGCGGCCGCGGCTCTCGGGGTCGCGGCGCTCCTGGCCCTGGCGTGGGGAACGCACGTCCGAAATCGCGCGTGGCGCACGAACGAGGGACTCTGGGCGGACGTCACGGCGAAGAGTCCCGGCAACGGCCGCGGATGGATGAACTACGGGACGGCCCTAATGGCGCGCGGCGAGTACGCGAGGGCCCGCGAGTGCTACGAGCGCGCCGCGCTCCTCACGCCGAACTACTGGACTCTCGAGACGAACCGCGGGATCGTCGAGGACGCCCTCGGCAAACCCGCGACCGCCGAGTCGCACTTCAAGCGGGCGATCGAGCTTGGACCAAGACAGCCCGACGCCCACTTCTTCTTCGCGCGCTGGCTCGCAAAGGTCGGCCGCGGGCCTGAAGCGACGGAACACCTGGAGACAGCCCTGCTACTAAGCCCCGGATCGGTCCCCGCTCGCAGCGTCCTCATGGATCTCCGGGCAGCCGTCGGGGACGCTTCGGGCGCAGCCCGTCTCGCACGCGAAGCGCTTCAAGCGGACCCGTCGAACGCGCGGGCGCGGGCCTACGTGGAAGGCGGATTCCCTCCCGACTACGGCGCGGACGCCGCGGCGCGCCGCCAGTCGGGAATCGCCCTCGGGCAAAAGGGCGACTACGTCGCCGCGGCACTCGCGTACCGCGCCGCTCTGCAACTCGACCCGGCTGACCCGGACGCGTTGAACAATCTCGGCTGGACCGTCGGGAAGCTCGGCTACTTCCCGCAGGCCGTGGCGCCGCTCGCGAAAGCGCTCGCGCTCCGGCCGGACTTCACTCTGGCGCGAAATAATCTCGCGTGGGTGAAGGGCCAGGTCAAGTGAGCGTCCTCGGCGATTGATGCATCCGATCCTCCGGCAAACGAAAGCCAGGTTCCAGCCCGCGGTTCGGGCGCTTCTGCGGACGATGAAGAGCGCAGTGCTCGACGAGGCTGCTCTCCCGGCTTATGCGCATACGAACCCGCTCATCGACATGATCTTCTGGCGGAGGCTGAGCGTCGCGTTCGCAGAAGCGTGCCGGCAGAAGGGAAGGCGGGCGCTCGACTTCGGCTGTGGGACCGGGCTGATGTCGGAATCCCTGGCCGCGGCGGGGTTTACCGTGACCGCGGTGGATCTCGACCTGGGCCCGAAGACTCTCCTCGAGAGGAGCATCACGTTCGCCGAGTCGACGACGTTCCTGGAGGGGGATCTCCTGAACTTGAATTTCCCGCCCGAAAGCTTCGACGTCATCGTCGCGCTCGACGTGCTCGAGCACATCGCCCCGCTGGAACCCTACATGCGCGCGTTCGCGCGGTTCCTGGCGCCCGGAGGCGTCCTCATCGTGTCGGGTCCGACCGAGAACTGGCTCTACCGGCTCGGCCGCAAGGTCGCCGGTCAGGAGTTCACGGGCCATTACCACGTCTGTGACATCTACGACGTTGCCGACAGCGCCCGCAGGGTCTTCGAGGTCCGCACCCTCGCGCGGATCATCTGGCCTCTGACACTCTTCGAGGTAGTCGCCTGCCGCAAGCGCGCGGTCTGATCGCCGTCTTGCGCGCCCCACACAACTTCCAAAGGACAAAGGCGGCGGGCATGCAGCCCGCCGCCTCTCAGTCCTAGGAGCCTGTTCCTAGTTTCCGCTGAAGTACATCGAGAACGAGAGTGCGTTGGGCGTTACGTTGGCGCTTGAGACGGCCCGGACCGAGAGCTGGTCGCCGTCGACAGTCGGGATCGAGTCGGCCGTGTCGGCGCACGTCGTTGCCCCCGTTGGGATCGCGCATGAAAGGGCAGTTGCAGTCCCGTTCTTTAGCAGCGTCAGCGTGACGGTCGGGTGGGCGCCTGCCGGCTGGAAGTACCCGCGAAGGACGCTCACCGCTCCGGCGGACACGGGAATCCGGACGTCGGTCTCGATCGTGTCGTTGACGTGCCCGATGGGAGCGTAGTACCGGGTCGTATTGATCTGCACCGCCTGGTACGAGCCGCCCATGAGACCGCCCTTGCCGGTGGAACCCTGCGCACCTGTCGGACCTGTCGCGCCGTTCGTGCCATTCGTGCCATTCGTGCCATTCGTGCCGGCCGTGCCCGTCGCGCCCGTTGCACCCGTGGCTCCCGTGGCTCCCGTCGCGCCAGTGAAGAGAACGCCCGGAGGCCACACACCGCCCGCCTTCGGGCCGTAGACGTTGTTCGACGCGACATCGATATAGAAGTCGCCGTTGGAGCCGAATGCGTTCGAGGGAGCACCCGCGCCACTGAGGACGCTGGAGCCGTTCGTGCCCGTCGGACCGGTTGGACCCGTTGCACCCGCGACTCCGTTCGTTCCGTTCGTTCCGTTCGTGCCCGTAGCGCCCGTTGCACCCTTAGCACCATTCGCGCCGGTCACGCCATTTGCACCCGTCGGGCCGATGGGACCCTGGGCGCCCGTCGCGCCGTTTGTTCCGTTCGTGCCCGTAGCGCCAGTTGCTCCGGTGCTGCCGTTCGTTCCGTTCGCGCCCGTAGC
>JBDTML010000108.1:0-11937 GCA_039934255.1 Acidobacteriota bacterium
GCGAGATTCGATCCCGTGTCGTTGTCCGCGACCGGGAACACGTTGATGCGGTCGAGCTCCTCGCGGCGCGCGGCCACCGCGCGCGCCGCCGCGGCGAAGGCTCGCGCGAGGCGGCGCCCATCCAGGTACGCGACGCGGACACGGGGCATTAAGAGGATTCTATTGTTTCGGAAAAGACAGGAAGGAAGAGAAGAAAAGAGAGAAGAGAAGATTTTCTTAGAAGGTGAGGATCCGGGGGCCGCGCCGACCTTCTACCTGACAGGTGCGCGGAGCACCGGGGCAAAATTTCCCGGCCGGCTCGCCTCGCGCGCGGCGGCGGCCTCGTCGAGCCGGCGGACCGGCGTCGTGTGGGGGGCGGACGTCACGAGCTCGGGAGACGTCTCGCATTCCTTCGCGATCGCGATCATCGCGTCCGCGAACGCGTCCAGCTCATCCTTCCCCTCGGACTCGGTGGGTTCGATCATGAGGGCGCCCGGCACGATGAGCGGGAAGGACATCGTCGGCGGATGGAAACCGAAGTCCATGAGCCGCTTCGCGATGTCGATGTTGTGCACGCCCGCCGCCACCTGGCGGCGATCGGAGAAGACGACCTCGTGGTAGCTCGGCGCGTCGTACTTCAGGTGGTAGAACGGCTCGAGCCGCTTGCGCAGGTAGTTCGCGTTCAGAACGGCGTTCTCGGCGACCTCGTGTATCGAGCTCCCGTAGGAAAGGATGTAAGTCAGCGCGCGCACGAGGACCCCGTAGTTGCCGTAGAACGTGCGCATCCTCCCGATCGAATCGGGACGGTCGAAGTCCAGCCGGAAGCCTTCCCCCGCGCGCTCCACGGTCGGGACGGGGAGGAATGGCACCAGGGAAGCGGCCACGCCGACCGGGCCCGCTCCGGGCCCCCCGCCGCCGTGCGGCGTCGAGAACGTCTTGTGCAGGTTCATGTGCATGACGTCCACGCCCATGTCGGCCGGTCTCACCTTCCCCACGAACGCGTTGAAGTTCGCGCCGTCGAGGTAGACGTAGGCGCCCCGGGCGTGGACCCGCTTCGTGATCTCGAGGATGTTCTCCTCGAAGACGCCGAGCGTGTTGGGCACGGTGATCATGAGCGCGGCGACGTCGTCGGTCAGCTTCGCATCGAGCTCGGCGAGATCGAGCGTCCCACGCGGCGATGACGCGAGCTCGATGACCGAGTAACCGGCGAAGTGCGCCGTGGCGGGGTTCGTGCCGTGCGCCGAGTCGGGCACGAGGACGTGCTTGCGCGCGTTGCCCGCCTTGACGTGCGCGGCGCGAATCATGAGCGCGCCCGCGAGCTCGCCGTTCGCGCCCGCGGAAGGCTGCAGCGTGACGCGTGAAAACCCCGTGAGCGCCTTCAGGGCCTGCTCGAGACGGTAGAGCAGCTCGAGATTGCCCTGCGCAAGGTGCTCCGGGGCGTAGGGATGGGTGTCGTTGAAGCCCGGGAGACGCGCGATCTCCTCATTGATGCGCGGGTTGTGCTTCATCGTGCACGAGCCGAGCGAGTAGAGCGCCGTGTCGATCGCGAAGTTCATCTGCGACAGGCGCGTGAAGTGCCGGACGACGTCCGTCTCCGACGCTTCCACCTCGCCCTCCACTCCCGGGCGGTGCGCCTTGCCGTAGAGGGCGGCCGGGTCGGCCTCGGGGACGTCGAGGGGCGGGAGAAGAACGCCGGTGCGGCCACGCCGGGCTCCGTCGAAGAGCGAGCCGAAGCGCCGCCTCCGGTCGAGGCGCGGGTCGGCTGCCGCGAGCGGCTCTTTCGGGGCGGGAGCGGACGTCAGGGTCCCGTGGTCGCTCACGAGAAGGACCTCAGCGTGTCGAGGAAGGCGTCGAGCCCGCTCCGAGGCGTGCGCTCGGTGACGGCGACGAGGAGGAGATCCCGGCGTGAAGCGGCGGCCGGCTCGAGGCGCGCGTAGGGGACGCCCGCGAGGATCTTTCGCTCCTCGGCGCGGCGCAGGACCTCGTCGACCGGGACGCCGCAATGGATGGCGAACTCGTTGAAGGTCTTTCCGGAGAACGCGACGGAGAAGGGGCCCGGGATCGCCTTGACCCCCGCCTTGAGATATTCGGCTTTCGACAGGCACTGGACGGCCGTGTCTCGGAGACCCTGCTTCCCGAGGACGGAGAGCGTCATGGTCGCCGCGAGCGCGAAGAGGCCCTGGTTCGTGCAGATGTTCGACGTGGCCTTCTCGCGCCGGATGTGCTGCTCGCGCGTGGAGAGCGTCAGGCAGAAGCCCGAATGCCCTTCCGAGTCCGTCGCGCGCCCGACCAGGCGGCCGGGGATCTGCCGCTTGAACGCGTCGCGGCACGCGAGAAACCCGACGAGCGGCCCGCCGTACGAGGGAGCGAGACCGAAGGAGGCCGCCTCTCCGCTGGCGATGTCGATCTCCGAGGCGCCCGGCGCCTCGAGCACCGCGAGGGAGAACATCTCGTTCACGACGCCGATCGCGAGAGCCCCGTGCGCGTGGGCGGAATCGGCAGCGGTCTTCCAGGTCTCTACGACGCCGAACACGTTCGGAGACTGAACACAGACGGCGAACGTCGCGTCGTCGACGGCGGCCGCGAGCGCTCCGGCATCCGTCGTGCCGTCGGCGGCGAGGGGAACCTCCACGATCGTGAACGGGAAGTTCACGAGATACGTGCGGAGACACTGCCGGTACTCGGGGTGGACACCGGCGGAGACCACGACCTTCGTCCTTTTCTTCGTGAGGCGCTCGGCCATGAGGACCCCTTCGACGAAAGCCGACGCCCCCTCGTACATCGACGCGTTCGCGACGTCCATTCCCGTCAGGAGCGCGATGTGCGTCTGGAATTCGTAGATGGCGGTGAGCGTCCCCTGCGAGACCTCAGGCTGGTACGGGGTGTAGGCCGTCAGGAACTCGCCGCGCAGGAGCAGCTGCGAGACGAAGGCGGGTGCGTGGTGGCTGTAAAGGCCGGCGCCGAGAAACGACGTCCAGTCGCCGAGGTGCGCGTTCTTCGCGGCCATGCGGCCCATGTCGCGCCGCACCTCGATCTCGGAGGCCGGAGGCGCGAGGCCGGGCGAATTATTCCCGTAAACGGATCGGGGCACGGTCGCGAAGAGGTCGTCGATGGACGCCGCGCCGACCGCCGCGAGAAGGGAGTCGCGCTCGGCGGGACTGTTCGGGATGTAACGCATGCGCCGGTCAGGCCTTGGCTTCCTCTTCCACGAACTTTTCGTATTCGGCCGCGGAGAGGAGGGTGTCCATTTCGCCGTCCGACGAGAGCTTGATCTTGAGAAGCCAGCCGTCCCCGTGGGGGTCCTCGTTCACGGCTCCGGGTTCGTCCGCGAGGACCTTGTTCACTTCCAGAATCTCGCCCGCGAGGGGCAGGAACACTTCCGAGACCGCCTTGACGGACTCGATCGTGCCGAATTCCTGGCCGGCGTCGAAGATCTCGCCGACGTCGGGCATGTCGACGAACACGACCTCTCCGAGCTCTTTCTGCGCGTGGTCGCTGATTCCAATCGTCCCCACGTCGCCCTCGACGCGGATCCACTCGTGGCTCCGTGAGTACTTGCGGTCGTCCGGATAAACGCTCATGTCGCTCTCCTGAAACGTCAGGTCTGTCTCTTGTAGAACGGCGTCGGCACGACGTGCGCCGCCACGGAACGGCCCCGCACGTCGATCGCGAGAGGCGTGCCCGGCGCAACGCGCCCGGCGGGCACGTAGGCGAGGCCGATGGCTTTTCCCACGGTCGGCGTCTGGGTGCCCGACGTGACGACGCCCACGGGGCCAGAGGAGCCGTCGACCGAAACAGGGTATCCGTGCCGGGCGATGCCGCGCCCGGTCACCTCGAAGCCCGCGAGGCGGCGCGTGACGCCCGACTCTTTCTGCTTCGCGAGGGCGTCCTTGCCGATGAAGTCGCCCTTCTTCATCTTCACGATCCAGGCGAGGTTCGCCTCCCACGGCGTGTGTTCGTCGTCGATGTCGTTGCCGTAGAGCGCGAGCGCGGCCTCGAGCCGCAGCGTGTCGCGCGCGCCGAGGCCCGCGGGCAGGATGCCGTGCGGCTGGCCCGCCTTCAGGATCGCGTCCCACACGTCGCCCGCGCGGTCCGGGTGGAGGTAGACCTCGAAGCCGTCCTCGCCCGTGTAGCCGGTGCGCGACAGGAGCGCGGGGACGCCGAGGACCTTGCCCGGCTCGAACCGGTAATACGTGATTCTCCCGAGTGGCGTCTCGGTCAGCGGCTGGAGAATGGCCTCCGCGCGCGGCCCCTGCAGCGCGATCTGCGCCCAGACCGGCGACTCGTCTTCGATGGCGGCGCCGGCCGACTCCAGCTGCTTCGCCCACGCGACGTCCTTCGCCGTGTTCGACGCGTTCACGACCAGGAGATAGTCGTCTGCGGCGATCCGGTACGTGAGGAGGTCGTCTACGAACGTGCCTTTCTCGGTGAGGAACGCCGAGTACTGGACCTTGCCGTCGTCGAGCGCCGCCACGTCGTTGCACGTCAGACGCTGGACGGTTTCGAACGCCCTCGGCCCGCGCACGCGAATCTCGCCCATGTGTGACACGTCGAAGAGCCCCGCGCGCGTCCGAACCGCCCGGTGCTCGTCAGCGAGCCCCGAATACTCGACGGGCATGTCCCACCCGCCGAACGGCACCAGCTTTCCGCCGAGGGCGCGGTGTCTGTCCCAGAGGGGCGTGCGCTTGAGGGGGGACGAAGAAGGAGCGCTCATCGCCGCGCGGGACGATACGGCCCCCTCCTGCGCCCGTCAACCGAAGCGAATGCTTCAGGCCGCGGCGATAATCTCCGGATGGACCCTCTCCGGAGCGCGGACGCCGCGACCCTTGCCGCCACTCGCCCCCGCCGGCGCTTCGCCGCGGGGGACGAGTTCCGGGACACCGCGACACCCGCCTCCGTGCATCTCTTCCTCACGGGAGGCGCGGCGCTTCTGGCCGAGACTCCCTTCGGGCCGCACCTCGTCGCCCGTCTTCCGGCTCCGGTCTTCGTCGATCTCCGGGCGGCGTTCGGAGGCTCGCCGGGGGTCGCGCGCGTCGCGCCGGAGCCGGGCAGCGAGGGCGCCTGGTTTCCCGCGGACGAGGCGCGTGCCCTCCTCTTCGATCGAGGGACTCCGGGCGGCGCGTTCCGCCGGCTCGCCCTCGCCAGCCTCACGGCCGCCCTCCGCGAGGCGAACGCGGCGCTCGGCCGCTTCTTCGAGGGCATGTCGGCCCCGCCCCCGCACGTCCGGGCAGCCGCCGGAACGATCGAGGACGGGCCGGTCGACGCGGCCCGCGCCAGCGACCTCTTCGAGTCCGCGGGCCTCGACCCGGCGCTCCTGCCCTCGCTCGGCCTCGTGGCGCGGACCGTCCTCCCCGGAGCCGCGCTGGTCGCGGCCGGCGAGCGCGGAGACGAAGCCTTCCTGCTTGCCGAGGGTCGGCTGCGCGTGTCGCTCGAGATCGCGGGCGCCGGCGAGGAGGCCCTCGCGATTCTCCACCGCGGCGACATCGCGGGCGAGATGGCGCTCGTGGACGACGCGCCCCGCTCCGCGGACATCTACGCGCACGGCGGGCCCGCGGTCGTCTACGTTCTGACGCGCGCGGTCTTTCAGACTCTCCTGGAATCGGGCGCTCCCGAAGGTGCTCCGCTCCTGGCGGGGATCGCGCTCGTCCTGGCGAGGCGGCTCGAGGAGGCGACCAAGAAGGCGGCGGGCTTCCGCATTCTCGCGGGCCCGGGCTGACACCCTTCCCGACGCCCGCGCTCACATCTTCTTCAGCTTTTCCTTGATGTTCGCGCGTACCTCGCCCGCCGTCGGCCCGACGAGAACGCGCAGAGACTTCGACTCGTACCCGGGCGCGGTGAGGAGAACTTCGTAAACGGCCATGTCCTGGAACTGGACGCCCTCGTCCGTGAATTTCGACGCCGGCCCCAGTTCGCGCCCGTTCACCGTGACCATCGCGTCCGGCGGGCTGACGTTGAACACGGCGCTGCCGACGGTCCGATAGCTCGGCCGCTTGAGCTTCCCCTCGGGGCCGGTCGGGCCGTCCGGAGTCCCCTTCTCGAGGCCGCGGTCGATCGAGACCCTGTCGTCGGTGGCCGTTGACCTCACGATGAGATCGACGATCAGGTCGCGATGCTCCGGAGCGCAGATGCGGAGGCGATGCGTCCCTTCCATGTTGAACGCGAGAAGCGAGCCGCCGCCCGAGTCATCCCAGTCGTCGGCGATGCCGATGTATCGCCCGTCGAGGTAGACGCGCGCCTGGCTCGGCGAGGTGTCGATCTTGAGGAAACGGCGGATCGTCACCGTGAGGTCCGCGGGCTTCTGCACGGGCTTCACCGACTTCGACGCCGCGGGGACGGCCGCCACCGGCGCCTCGGCGGGGCCCGGCGTCGGCTTGGCGCGAACCTTCTTCACGGGCACCGCCGTCGGCGCGCTCTCGGGAGCCGGCGTCTCGACGACCGCGACCGCGGGCCCGGCCGTCGCGGGCGACGAGGCGCTGCGCGGATTCGGAGACGGACTGGCGGACTCCGTCGGGGCCGCGGGTACGGCCGTACTCGGGGGCGCGCCTGCGGAAGCCGGAACGCTCGTGGGCGCGGCCGCCGTCCCGTCGAGCTTCGCGTCATTCTTTTTCGAGAGCGCAAGGAGGCCGAGAACGGCGGCGGCGACGGCCAGAAGCCCGCCTCCGAGGACGAGCGGGGAGACGCCCTTCTTCCGGCCGGCCGGAGGCGGAACGGACGCCGCCTCACCAGCGGCGGCCGCTTTCGCCACGGCCTCGCCCATGCGGCGGCCGGTCGTGATCGTGGGCGATTCAGAGTCCGTGTCGGGAGCGGCGACCGCGGGCATCGACGCCACCGTCGGCGCGGACGTGACCGCGTCCTCGGCCGCCTTTCCCACCGGAAGCGAGACGCGCATCGCGGCCGTGGGCGCGTTCGAGGAGAAAGGGTTCGAGGGCGGGGCCAGCGGCGCAATCGGCGGATGCGTGCCCGACGGTGGCCGACGCTTGACCTTGCTTTCCGAAAGTCCCGCCGTGGATCCGACCGGTGAAAAGCCCAGTACCTCGCGCAGGTCGTCCGCAAGCTCTCCCGCGTCGGCATACCGATTCGCGCGGTCCTTCGCGAGACACTTCTGGATGATTTCGCGCAGGCCCTCGGGAACGTCGTTAGAGACGAGGCTCGGATCCGGCGGCTCTTCGTGGAGGATTTGGTAGACCAGCGTCGTCAGGGTGTCGGCCGGGAACGGCTTGCGCAGCGTCAGCGCCTGATACAGGACGATGCCGAGCGAGAAGATGTCGGTGCGGGCGTCCAGCTTCTCGCCCTTGATCTGCTCGGGAGACATGTACGCGGGCGACCCCACCATCTGCCCGGTCGACGTGAGCTCCGTGTCGCCGGTCAGGAGCTTTCCAATCCCGAAGTCCGTGACCTTCGCCGAAAGCGTGGGCGAGAGCAGGATGTTCGCGGGCTTCACGTCGCGGTGCAGGACCCCGCGCTCGTGCGCGTGCGCGAGGGCCTCTGCCACCTCGGCCACGACACGGATCCGGTCGCGCATCGGGAAGCCCGCCGGGTCGGAGAGCCGCTGCGAGAAGCTTCCCCCTTTCACGAGCTCCATGGCGAGATAAAGCGTGCCCTGATCCTCGCCGACGTCGAATACCGTCACGATGTGCGGGTGCTGGAGGCGGCCCGAGATCCGCGCCTCCTTCAGGAAGCGCGCCTTCGCTTCTTCCGCGCCGAAGCTCTTCTCGGCGGTGTCGAAGCGGATCGTCTTCAGGGCGAGTTCGCGCTCGATCTGGGGATCGCGCGCGAGATACACGATCCCCATGGCGCCCTTGCCCAGAGTGCGCAGGATGACGTAGCGACCGATCTGTTCAGGGCTCAAGCGTGCGCGGGCTCCGCGAGGATTCTATCCAAGGTTCCCCGAACTGCCATTGCCGTCGGGGGGAACGTCCCGCGGCCCTTCGTCCGTCTGGAGGTCGGACGGGGACCCCGGGTCCTTCGCGAAAGCCCGCTCGCGGGTGGCGAGCTCTTTCCGGGCCTCCTCCGCGCGCGCGGCCGGCACCCCGACTTCGATCGGCGAGAGGTCCTCGCTCTCGGTCGGGGTCTGGTGGAAGCTCCGGTCCACGACACGAGCCGGAATCCCCCTGCTCTCGAGGAATCCCGCGATGAGCGCGGCTTCCGACTCGTTCGCCGCCGGGGCGACGCCCTCCCAGTGTTCTTCGCTCGACGTGGGGTCGGCCATGGGAACCTTCCTTTCCGGAGTCTCGAGGCCCTAGGGTACGACGCGGAGGATTCCGGCGCGAACGGCGCCGGCAGGCAGCATGCGCCCCACGACCGCGGCGGCCGCGTCTCCGCCCGCCCGAAGAGAGGCGACGAGGGCGTCCGCGCCGATCTCCGGTAGCGCGAAGAGAAGTCCGCCCGATGTCTGCGCGTCCGCGAGAAGAAGAAGATCGGTCTCCGACACGCCCGGCCCTGTCTCGAGCACGGGCCGAGCTGCCGCGAGGTTGCGGCGGCTTCCGTCCGGGGCGATCCCGGCGGCGGCGAGGCGGCGCGCCCCGGCGAGGAGCGGTACGGCTCCCGCGGAGATCTCCGCCGAAACGCCGCCGGCCCCCAGCATCTCCCGGAGATGCCCGAGAAGCCCGTACCCCGTGACGTCCGTGCACGCGGAGACGGTGAAACCGTCCGCCACGCGGGCCGCCGGGCGGTTCAGGCGCGCCATCGAGGCGATCGCCGCGCGCTCCTCGTCCTCGGTGGGCCCCGAAT
This sequence comes from Acidobacteriota bacterium, assembly GCA_039934255.1. Taxonomy (GTDB): domain Bacteria; phylum Acidobacteriota; class Thermoanaerobaculia; order UBA5066; family UBA5066; genus Fen-183. Next base: position 8,710 of record JBDTML010000108.1, read on the forward strand.
CCTTCTTCAGCGCGGAGAAGAACGAGGCCTCCTGGAGAACGCGGGCCCGGAGCGCCGACGTCAGAATTCCCGTGCCGACTGCCTTGGTGAGAACGAGCGCATCGCCCGGCCGCGCGCCCACGTTGCGCCGGAGGCGCGAGAGACGAACGCGCCCCGTGACGGCCATGCCGTAGAACGGCACATCGAAATCCGTGGAGTGGCCGCCAAGCACCGGGACGCCCGCGTCACGCGCCGCCTCGGCGCCTCCGCGCAGGATCTCGCCCAGCACTTCGAGCGGAAGGGCCTTCACCGGAAAACCCACGAGATTGAGAGCGAACAGCGCCTCGCCCCCCATCGCATAAATGTCCGAAAGGGCGTTCGCGGCCGCGATGCGCCCGAAATCGAAGGGAGAGTCCACGACCGGGGTGAAGAAGTCCGTCGTGGCGAGCAGAGTCTCTGGATCCGGATCGTCCGCTCCGCCGAGGCGAAACACGGCCGCGTCGTCGGACGATTCGAATCCGACGAGAGCACGCGGGTCGTGAACCCGCGGCAACGCACCCAGCAGCTTCACCAGGTCAGACTGACCCAGCTTGCAGGCTCAACCGGCCGACGACGCGAACGTCAGGATCGACGGATGAGGCTTCACGGCTTCACCATGAAGCGAGTGTACTCATCCGAGGCGGAAGGCTAAAGGTCGCCGGCCGTGAACGATTCGCCGAGCTGCTTGAGGACCATGTTCGTCGCGACACCCGCGAGGGCGCCCACGATGACGCGCCCCCGATAGCGGCCGACGAGAAACCCGACGGCCGCGGCGCCGACGAGGCACGAGAGGGGGTGACGCTGCACGGTGTCCAGGGCGGCCCTCTTCCAGTCGATGTCCTTCGGGAAGAAGCTGTCGAAAGGTTCTCCGGGCCGTCCGACCGGGCCGTCGGGCGAGGCGCCGTGGGGCGCCGGAGGGCGAACCGCGGCGTCCTCCACTAGTCGTCTCTCCTGCGGTGGAGGAGGAGGCCGAGCGCGAAGCCCACGCCGAGCGCGATGGCGACCGACTTGCCGGGGTTGTCGCGCACGTAGCTCTTCACTCCCGTCTGGACGTCTTCCCAGTCCGTCTCGGAGAGCTTGTCCTTGAGGGCGCCCGCCCGTGCCTTCACGCCTTCGGCGACCTCGCCCACGCGCTCGCGCAGGCGGCCGGCCTTGTCTCCCATCGATTCGCGGGCCGCGTCGATCTTGTGCTCGACGGCTTTTGCGGCGTCTTCGACCGTGCTGTTTGCCATGGGTCCGACCTCCTCGGGCCCGGGATCTTGTCACAGCCGAGGCGCCAGGGGAAGGTACGATGACCCCGCCATGAGTTCCCGGGCGGAGCCGGCGCGCCTCGCCGGACGAGAGCTCCCCGAGCTGATCTCCCTTGCACGCGCGGTGCTCGTCGGGACGGTCCGGAGGTTTCTGGACGCGCGCGGATTCGACCTCGCCGCCAGCCTCGCGTACTCGGCGCTCCTGACCCTCGTCCCTCTCGTCGCGAGCGTCACGCTCCTCACCTCGGCGTTCTTCGGAGAGTCCGGAACCGGCCTCTATCGTCTGCTGCGCTTTTTGCCGGGTGCCGGCCGCGAGTTCGTGACGAGTCTGCAGGCCTTCAGCGTGAAGGCGACCTCCCTGTCGGGCACCGCGACGCTTTTTTTCCTCGTGACGTCGCTCCGGACGTTTTTCCAGGTCGAGAGCACCGTGCAGGCTCTCTGGGGCTCCACCGGCACCCCCCGGACGCCGCTCCGGCGGCTCGGGATGGCCCTGTCGGTGATGATCCTCGGACCGATCGCCCTGGGCGTCCTGACATCGCTTCTGCTCGAAAGCGGCGCGCCGCTCGGCGACTTCCGGCTTCTCGGCTCTCTCCTCTCGTTCGGCCTTCTCGTCTATCTCTACCGCAGCCTGCCGGGGTCCTTCGTGCGCTGGGCGCCCGCCGTGATCGCGGCGCTGCTCGTGAGCGCCTCCCTCACTCTTCTCCGTGTCGGCTTCGCGCGAGGCGTCGCTCTTCTGGCGTCGCTGAACCAGACCTACGGCCCGCTCTCGGCAATCGTGATCTTCGTCGTCGCGATCGGAATGATGACGACCCTCTTTCTCGTCGGCGTCTCGCTCGCTCACGCGATCCAGTACCGGGACGAGTTCCGGAGCCACGACGTGCCTCTCGAGCGCACCGAGGAGGGAGGCCGGCTCTACGTGGCGTCGCGGATTCTTCTCGTTCTCGCCGGCGCGTGGCAGAACGACCGCGCGACGCGCTCCCCGAACCTGCTCGCCGAGGCCGTCGCCCGGCCGGAGGACGAGGTGGCGCTGCTCGTGAACGCGCTTCGCGCGGGAGGTCTTCTCGTCGTCGCGGCGGATGGGAACCTCGCCCTTTCCCGCGACCCCGAAAAAATTTCCCTCTACGCGGTCTCGCGCGCCATCGGCGAGTCCGCACCGCGCGCCGTCCCCGCGGGCCACGATGCGGCCGCAACCGTGCTTCACCGCGTCTTCTCGAAGGCCAATCGCGAGGAGCGGGCCGTGCTGCAGGGCACGAGTCTCCGGGACCTTCTTCCGGGCGGGGAGAAGGAGGACAATCTCTTTGCGAAGGGCCTCGTTTCCCAACGATGAAAAAACTCCTCATCTTCGGCGGCGTTCTCGTCGGCGTCTTCCTGCTCCTCACCCTCGCGGGAGCCTGGATGGAGCCGCAGCACGTCGTCTCGCGCACGCGCCGCTTCGGGTCCCCGCCCGAACGCGTCTGGACGGCCCTCCTTTCGATCAGGCAGCTCCCCTTCGACCGCTCCGACCTCCGGAACATGGAGAGCTCCCTCGAGAAGGACCGGCTGCCTCCTTCCATCGAGGTCCTCGGTTCGCCCATCAGGATCGAGGCGCGCGCCCAGGCGGCGCCCGTCAAGCTCGTCGTCGTCACGACCGAGCCCGGCCTCGCCTATTCCGGGACCTGGACGTTCGAGCTTGTCTCCGAGGGTGACGTCACTCGCCTCAACGTGACCGAGGACGCGGCGATCCGCTCTCAGGTCATGCGATTCGTCGTCGGGCGGATTCTCGGAGAGGACGTCCTGATCGAGGGCATCTTCAGGGCCATCGCGCGGAAGCTGGTCGAGACCCCCCGAAGTACGGGCGGCTACTGAGCGCGACGGCCGGAGCCGTTTGACGGCCTGCCGCCTTCCCGTTAATCTCCGCGCCTCTCCGACTCGGGTGGGGCTGTAGCTCAGTTGGGAGAGCGCCTGAATCGCACTCAGGAGG
>JBDTML010000109.1:0-4507 GCA_039934255.1 Acidobacteriota bacterium
GGCTCGGGAGCTTCGGGCCGCCCTCGTCGAGCTGGACCTCGATGCCCATCGGCGGAAGCGGGATGAGGATGTCGGAGAAGAAGACGATGCCGTCCATCCCGAAACGCCGGAACGGCTGGAGCGTCACCTCGATGGCGGCCGGCACGTCCGCGCACAGCTCGAGGAACTTGAGGCGCTTCCTCACCTCGCGGTATTCGGGCAGGTAGCGGCCGGCCTGCCGCATGAGCCAGACCGGCGGGACGTCCGTCGGACGGCCGAAGGCGGCATCGATGAAACGCTGGCGGGAAGGGCCTTTTGGAGTCGTGGGCATCGGGCCGGAGGTTAGCATCGGCTCGCGCGCCGCGCCTTCACGGGCTCGACGCCGCCCACGCGAGAACGCTCGCGCGAAAGCGGGCGAGGATTTCCGGCTCGCGGGCGGCGAGGTCGGACGCGCCCGCGGTGTCGCCTGCGGCAAAGAGACTCTCTTCGAGTGCGCGGATCGTTCCGCTGCCGTCCGGGGCGAGGACCGCGTGGTAGACGAAGTCGCGGGTCGCGGCCGTGACGGTTCGGCCCTCGTCGTCCCATGCGATGACGGCCCTGCCGGCAGGCTCCGGTCCGAAGAGGTCCCGCCCGTCTCCGGCGCTGTCCTTCATGCCGATGAGCCCGAGAAGCGTCGCCGGGACGTCGGCGAGTGACGCGGGGCCTTCGAGCGTGAGGCCCCCCGCGAGGAGCGGAGAGAAGAAGACGAGCGGGACCTGGTGGCGAAGGGCGGCGAAGCGATGCGGCGTGGGCGTGCTTCCGAGAGGGGCGATGGGAAGGCCGTGATCCCCCGAGATCACGAAGATCGTCCGCTCGAACCAGGGGCGGCTCCGCGCGAGGTCGAAGAAAAGACCCACCGCCTCGTCCGTATAGTGGATCGTCTTCAGCATGGGGCCCGTGTGGAGACCGAGGATCCGCGAGAGGCCCGGCACGTTCACGAAGCCTCCGCCCGGAGCGGCCGGCGGCTCGTACGGCGACGTCGCGTCGTCGGGAACCTGGAAAGGATGGTGATTCGACACGGTGAGCGCCATCGCCGCGAATGGCTCTTCGAGCCGGTCGAACGCGCGGACGGCCGCGCGCATGAGCGCCTTGTCCGAGTATCCCCAGTTCGTGCGCGGCTCGTTCGGGTCGAAATCGCGCCCATCGATCAAGCGGAACCCACGCGCGGCGTAGAAGCGGTCGCGCCTGTAGAACGTCTGGTCCCCGTCGTGGATCCAGAGGAAGGACTTCCAGCCCGCGCGCGCGAGGATCTCCGGGAGCCCGCCGCGAGGCAGGTCGGGCTCCTCGGTGAGGATCAGGGAACGCGGGCTCGCGAGGAGGCCGTACCAGAGAGCGAGCTCTCCTTCCGGCGTGTGCGTGCCCGGGCTGTAAGCGTTGTCGACGCGCACGCCGCGGCGGGCGAGATCGTCGAGACGCGGCGACAGACCCTTCAGGCCGCCCCACGCGCCCAGCTCCTCCGAACGGACGCCCTCGAGGAGCAGAAACACGACGTTCGGGCGGAGACCGGCGGGAACGTGAGGCGCATCCGCGGCGCGCAGTCCCGCGGGCGCCGGGACTCTCGGCCCGGAAGCGCCTGGCGCCTGAAGACGCCGGAAGGACGGAGCCCCGCCGACCGACCGCGCGGCAGCCGGATCGCGTATCAGGCCCGGCAGTACGAGCAGGGGATGGCGCGACGTGAGCCGGAGGTGCACGGGAAGAGGAAGCGCGGCGAGAACCCAGGCCGAGAGGGCGAGGATCGCGAGACCGCGCTCCGCGAGCAAGGGCGCGACGCGCCGCGCGCGGCGCGCTGCGAAGGCCGCGGCGGCCGCGAGAACCGCGAGAACGAGTGCGGCCCGCAGGACGAACCCCGCGTCGATCGATTTCGCGAGGAAGGACGCGTCCCACCCGATCGCGAATTCGGTCCGGCGTGGAGGGTGGCCGAAGTAGACGAGCGCCTCGGACCAGAGGAACGTGAGGAGCGAGACGAGGAAGGCGAGCGTCGCGAACGCGGCAGACGCAACGCGGGGCCGGTTTCTGAAGAAAAGGAGAAAGGCGGCGGCGCCCGTTGCGAGAAGCGCGAGATCGTCGACGGCTCCCGCGAGCAGCCACCGGAACGGATCGGCGGAGGGCAGGGGCGAAGCGGCGTGGAGGCGAAGACGGATCACGAGACCGCACGCGAGCGCTGCCGTACCGAGCCCTTCGATGAAGGACACGGACTCCTCGCGGGTCACGGCGCGTACCGCTTCCGAAGCGGCCCTGGGGTTACCTGATGCATCCGTACTGATTCTCGCCCAGCGGGTGTTCCTATAATCGCCGATGTGACGGATGCCGCGCAGATCGCGACGACTCTCGGGTGGGTGGCCCTCGTCGCTTACGCCTCGTCGGCGATTCTCTACACGACGTCGCTCTATCGGACGCAGAGGGCGATCGCGCGGACGGCGACCGCGTTCGCGATCGTGGGAGCTCTTTCCAACTTCGGCGCGCTTTACGCGCGGTCGGTCGCGCTCCACAGCGTTCCTTACCGCGACCTCCTCGGCTCGATGAAGCTTTTCGGCTTCTTCCTCGCGATCCTGAGCATCGCCCTCGAGTTTCGGCACCGCGACCGGTCCCTGGGCCCCTTCCTGATGCCCGCGGCACTCGCGTTCATGCTCCTGGGCGTGTTGCTGACGTCGCCGGTCCACAAGGACGCGCCCGAGCTGAAGGGCCCGGTCTTCGCGCTGCACGTCACGCTGAACATGCTTGCGTACGCCGCGTTCGCGGTCGCGTGCGCGCTGTCGCTCCTGTACCTCTGGGTCGGCCGGTCGCTGAAGAAACGCGCCTTCTCGGGGCCGGCGTCGCGGCTCCCGAGCCTGTCCTACCTCGAACGCGCGAACCGCACGTCGCTTTCCCTCGGCATCCTGGCCCTCGCGGTCGGTCTCTTCCTCGGGCTCTTCTGGGCGTCGCGCATGTGGAAGGGCGAACACCCGCTGTGGGCGCTCGACCCGAAGATCTGGTTCGCGCTCGCGACGCTCGCGTTCTACATTTTCGTGCTCGTGCGCGCCCGACGCGGGGCGGCCCCCGTCTCGACGGCCCGGCTGTCGATCGCGGGGTTCCTGCTCGTGCTTCTTTCGTACACCGCGGTCAACGTCTTCGTCAGCAAGCTGCACGACTTCAGCTCATGAACCTCCTCTACGTCGGCTGGGACCATCGTGCGGCGCCTCTCGATCTGAGAGAGAGACTCGCCTTCACGCCCGAAAAGGCGCGCGAGGCGCTCGACGGCCTCTTCGCGGAGCACATCCTGTCGGAGGGCGCGATCGTGTCCACCTGCAACCGCGCCGAGGTTTACGGAATCGCCACGGGCGAAGACAGTCTCGACGCGCTCTCGGGATTCTTCTCGCGGTTCCACAGCGTGGACGACGCCGTCCTGCGGCAGACCGCGCTGTCGGGCCGCGGGGACGCCACGGCACGCCATCTCTTCCGCGTCGCGGCGGGCCTCGATTCCATGGTCGTCGGTGAGGCGCAGATCCTCGGACAGATCCGGGAAGCGCACCGCCTCGCGACGGCGGCGGGAACGGTCCGCACCGTGACGCACCGCCTCTTCATGAGCGCCCTCGAATGCGGCAAGCGCGTCCGGGCCGAAACGGCGCTCGGGCAGAAACCCACGTCCGTCGCGGGCCTCGCGCTCGGCCTCGCGGCGCGCATCTTCGAATCGCTCGAGGGGCGCAAGGTCCTCCTCATCGGGGCCGGGGAGACCGCGGAGCTCACCGCCCGGCTTCTCGCGGAGGACGGCGTCGCGGAGATCCTCGTGACGAACCGTTCGCACGACCGGGCCGAGGCTCTCGCCGCGGCCAACCGTGGGCGCGCCGTGCGATGGGAAGACCGCGCGCGCGCGGCGGCCGGCGTGGACCTCGTGCTCTCCGCCACGAATGCGAGCGAACCCGTCCTGACGGCCGGGGCGCTCCGCACCGCGCTGCACGCGGCCCCGCGCCGCGGACCGCTTCTCGTCCTCGATCTGGCCGTGCCGCGCGACGTCGAAACCGAGGTCGGCGAGCTTTCCGACGTCTACCGCTACGACCTCGACGCGCTGCAGGAGATGGCGGACGTCAACACGCGGGCCCGCGCGAGCGAGGTTCCGCGCGCGGAGGCGATCGTCGAGGAGTGCGTCCTGAAGTTCCAGGAATGGCGCGGCGGCCTCCTGCAGGCGGACGTCGTCCGCGGCCTGCGCGAGAAGCTCGAAGGCATCCGGCGCGTCGAGCTCGAGAAGCACGCGGCCAGGCTCGCCGCGCTGAGCGCGACGGACCGGGCGGCGGTCGAGCGGCTCACGGAGACGCTCGTGGCCCACATCCTCCATGATCCGACGGTCGGCCTGAAGGAAGGCGACGGCTCCGAACGCGTCGAACGCGCGGCCGCCGTGCGCGCGCTCTTCCGTCTCGACGAAGGAGCGAAATGAACCCTCTGCGCATGGGCACGCGCGCGAGCGCTCTCGCCCGGACCCAGTCGGGGGCGTTCGCGGCGGAGCTCTCCCGCGTGT
>JBDTML010000110.1:0-8684 GCA_039934255.1 Acidobacteriota bacterium
CAGTATTTTCGGCAACGGCTGCCTTCGTCCCGCGTCGTCCTCGTGTCCGGCGACGACTTCTGCTGGCACGGGGTGCGGACGCTCCGAGGGCTCGAAGCCGCGGCGGCTCTCGCCGCCGCGGCCCGGTCTCCGCATTAGCGGGCCGCGGAAACGATCGAAACCGGCCCGTTGACCGACGAGAGCCGCACGACGGCGTTTGATCCGCCGATCTCGATCAGCCGGCTGCGATTGCCGTCCTCGCGGCGCGCGTTGTCGCAGGCGGCGGCGCGGCACGAGAGAGGCGAGTGGGCCGACGTTTCGACACGAACAGATGAGGCGTAGCCATCTGGCAGGCGGAGCGTGAGAGGGCCGTTCTTCGCGTCGGCGTCGAGTCCCTTCCCGTCCCAGCTCGTGCCCGAGAGCGTGACCGAGACGGGTCCGTTTGCGGCCTTGATGCGGACGTCGCCGGAGGCGCCCTTGAGCGTAACGGGCCCGTTGACGGCGTCCACGTTGAGGATTCCCGACAGCCCGTTCAGCGTGACCGGTCCATTCGCGGTCTGGATGGAGATCGTTCCCGACAGGCCGCGCGCGGAGACCGGGCCGTTCGTCGCCTCGATCGAGAAGTCCGCGTCCCGCGGGGCCGAGACGACGAGGAATCCGCTCCACGAGGCTCCCTCGGGGCCGTCGACCAAAATGCGGCCGCCCGCGTTCCGGAGGGCGATCCTCGGGAGAAGAGCCGCCGCCTCGCCCTCGGTTTCCCCGCCCGCGACCTTGCACGCCGTGATCGTGAAGGCGCTCGTGTCGGACCCGCGCACCGAGATTCCGCCGCGGCGAGACCCGGAAAGCACGAGGCCCTTCGCCTGCGCCCTCGGGATCGTCAGCGTCTCCTCGGCCCGCGCCGTCTCGAGCCTGCTGCAGTGGACGTGGACTCCCGCGCAGGATGAAATGTCGGCATCGCTGTCGATCGACATCGAATGGCCGCCCCCATGCTCGTGCTCGGCCCGGGCTTCGAGAGTGGGTCCCGCGGAAAGGGCGAGGGCGGCGGCGATGGAGAGGGCGATCGGGGCGGCGGATCGGCTCATGAGTTTCCTCCTGCTGAGAGGAAGACGCCGGAGGAACCCCGAGGTTTCGCCTACTAGTGGCGCCGCATGAGGTCGAGGAACTCCTCGCGGACCGCTTTCTGGAGGAAGATTCCGCGGATGGCCGAGGTGACGGTCACGGCTCCCGGCTTCTTGACACCGCGCATCTCCACGCAGAGGTGCCGGGCCTCGATCACGACCATGACCCCCTGGGGCTTCAACTCCTCCTCGAGAAATCCCGCGACCTGCTCGGTGAGGCGTTCCTGAAGCTGCGGGCGCCTGGCGAAGAAGTCGAGGAGGCGCGGCAGCTTCGAGAGGCCGACGATCTTCTCGTTCGGGATGTACGCGATCGTCCCGTGCCCGTAAAAAGGCACGAAGTGATGCGCGCACATGGAATAGAAGGGGATCTCCTTTTCCATGACCATGGCCGTGTAGTGCTCTTCGTTCGGGAACGTCGTGAGCTTCGGGCGCGTGCCGACGTCGAGGCCGGAGAAGATCTCGAGATACATCTTGGCGACCCGGATGTCCGTGTCGACGAGGTTCGGGTCCTTGTCGGGGCACAGTCCGAGGATCCGAATGATCTCTTTCACGTGGCCGGCGATCTGCGGGATGCGCGGGTCCGAACCCTTTCCGTTCTCGAGGGCGACCGAGGGATCCTGGGTGAGATTTTGCGGGCTCATGCGGGCATCATACGAAAGGAAGGGGAGGGCGGATGGCCGCACATGACGAGCGGGGCGCCCGGGCGACGCGCATCGTCGCCACGGTCGCACGGAACGCCGACAAGCCGGGAGCGCTCGCAGCGCTTCTCGCGGCGGGCGTCGACGTCGTCCGCCTGAACGGGGCGCACTGCGAGCCCGGGGAGATTTCCCGCCGGGTGGCTCTCGTGCGCCGCGTTTCGCGCTCCCGCCGTTCTCCAACGGGCGTTCTCCTCGACCTCGGGGGCCCGAAGATCCGCGTCGGCGCGCTTCCCGGCGCCCCCCTCTCTCTCGTGAACGGCCAGACGGTTGAGCTCTTTCCGGGCGCGGGCGCGGAGAACGCTGCGGGCGTCGCGGCGCGCCTCGCCGTGACCTATCCGGCGCTCCTAAAGGACATCGAACCGGGCGCCGAGATCCGCCTCGACGACGGGCGGATCCGCCTGCGCGTCGAGAGGCGCGTCCGGCGCGCCCTCTTCGCGACGGTCGAAGTGGGCGGCCGCGTGAAGAGCGGAGCCGGAGTGAATTTTCCGAACTCGGCCCTGTCCGCGCCCGCGCTCACCGCGAAGGACCGGCGGGATCTCGCCGAGGGCCTCGAGGCCGGCGTCGATTTCGTGGGGCTCTCGTTCGTGCGGAGCCCGGCGCACGTCGCGCACCTTCGCAGGCTGATGGCCCGCGTCGCGCCCGATCTCCGCCCGTGGGTCGTGTCCAAGATCGAACGAAAGGAAGCGCTTGCGGCCGTCGACGAGCTTGCCGCCGTCTCCGACGTCCTCATGGTGGCCCGGGGAGACCTGGGCGTGGAGATCGGCCTCGCGAACGTGCCGCGTGCTCAGCGCGAGATTCTCGCGGCGGGGCGCCGGCACGGCGTGCCCGTGATCGTGGCGACGCAGATGCTGGAATCCATGATCAAGGACCCGACGCCGACGCGCGCGGAGGTGTCGGACGTGGCCGGCGCGGTGCACGACGGCGCGGACGCCGTGATGCTGTCGGGCGAAACGGCCGTGGGCGCGTGGCCCGTCGAGGCCGTCACGGCGATGGCCGAGATCGCGCGCGAAGCCGAGGTGCCCGACACGGGCGCCATACACGTGGACGTGTCGCCCCCGCCAGCCGGCGATTTCGCCGCGGTCGTGGCGCATGCGGCGGCGGGGATGGCGCGCGATGCGCGCGCGGTGGTGCTGGTCGTCTACACGGAGTCGGGGCGGACGGCGCGCCTCGTGTCGAAGAATCCTCTCTCGATCCCGGTGATCGCGTTCACGTCGAGCGAAAGGGTGCGGCAGAAACTGACGCTGCTTCGCGACGTGACGTCATTCCGCGTCCCTCCCACGCGGAGCGTCGAGGCGCTGATTCGCGCCGGAGACGCCGTTTTGTCCCGGCTGCCGGGCCTCGCCGGCGCGGTCGTCGTCGAGATCTCGGGAACGGCGCAGGCGGAAGGCGCCACGAATACCGTGCGGGTCAGGCGCCTGCCTACGTGAGCTCCGGTCAGTCGCTGCCCGGCGGGTCGTCTCCCGCGGGAGCGGCCGGAAGCGCCGGCGGCCTGGGGACGCCTCGCGGCGCGATCTCGAGGTCCTCGCCGTCCATTTCGTCCGGGTCGTAGTCCACGCGGAGATACGACAGCAGGGTGGGCGCGAGGTCCACGGTTCGCGCCGCGCGGAGGACGCCCTTTGTCACCCCGGGGCCCGCGAAGATGAGCGGGACGACGGTCTCGCTCCGCGAGAACGAGCCGTGGCCGGCCGTGTATCCGCTCGTGAACCCGTAGCCGTCCTTGGGCGAGATGAAAACGTCGGGCGACCGCGGTGAGTCGAAGAATTCCGGAAGCTGCACGACGAGGTCCGGAAATTCCGTTTCGGCCGTCGCTTCGAGCCATTCGTCAGGATCATGAGCGGACGCGGCGAAGGCCGCGGCGGGGGAATGGGCGTAGCCGAGCGGGTCCTCTCCCTCGAGGACGCGATAGAGGTAGAGCGATTCGAGTCCGTCCCGGTCCTCACGCACGATCTCGGCTCGGCCGGCCGGGCCGTACAGGGCCACCGTGCCGGCCGAGGGGCCCCGCGTCGCGACGAGTCGGACCTCCGGCGCGCGGGCGAGGGTCGCGGCGAAGAGCGAGGCGCCCGGGATCTTCAGGGGCGCGCCCGCAGGGCCGCGCGGTTTGCGCTTGCGGCGCGGCGCGCGGAACGCGTTCGGGACGCTGTCGGACGGCCGGTCCGCCGGGAGCCAGATCATGACGCCACGGTAGGCCCCGACGGTGATCATGGCGTCCCCGACGTCGTAGGCCTTCTCTTTTCGCACGGCCGGGACGAGGACGCAGTGGCCCTCGCTGCAGTCGGCTTCGGTGGGGTTCGCGCGGAGGGCGCGGTTCACGAGCTCGTTCGCGTCGACGACGGTGCCGTACGAACGGTTGCCGTGGTCGCTGACGAGGACGAAGAGGATCCGCTCGTCGAGATGGCGGCGCTTGAGACGACGCAGGAGGCGCCCGAACGCCTCGTCGATGGCGGCCATCGTTTCCTGGAACTCCCGGCTTTCCGGCCCGCTCACGTGCGCGACCTCGTCCGGACCCACGAGGTGCGCCCACACGAGCGGCGGCACGCGCCCTGCCGCCGCCGCGCCGGAATAGGCGTCGCCGACGTCGTCGAGGGTCTTGCGGTCCAAAAACGACCATTCGTTCCGGGCGTAGGAGGCCGCGATCGTGATCCGGTTGCGCGCGTGGACGGCGACGCCGCGTGCGAGCGGCACGGTCACGGCCACGGTGTCGGCCGGCAGCCGTTCGAAGAGAGTCCGCGCCTCGGGCACCATGTAGTCGGTCGAGGAGAACGTCCCGAGGATGTTCGTATGCGCTTCCCGGATCTGCAATCGGCGGTCGAGCCAGATGTTCGAGGGGATTCCGTGGTGTCCGGGCAGGAGGCCCGTTTCGAGGGAGGCGAGGTTCGGATAGGTCTCGCTCGGGACCGAGGCGACCGCGGTCGTGACGCGGAGTCCGGGACTCACGATGCGGGCCTTGATGTTCGGGAGCGCGCCCGCGTCCACGAGCCGCTCGAAGGCCTCTTGGGACAAGCCGTCGAACAACAGGACGCATACGGAGGGTCCCGAATCCGCGGGGACTTTTTCCGCGGCTGTCTGGGCGCGGGTGTGTATCGAGCATCCCGCGGCCGTGAGGAGCACGGCGCCGATCGCGGCGGTCACGGCCGCCCGGCCGGCAAGGGAAGTTGGCCGTCTCACGCGGGAAGGGTACCCGAGGCTTCGACGCAGGCGCTCAGACGGCCGACCGGCTCGACCGGGATGCCGTCGGTGCCGTTACGGAAACGGTCCGGAACTGGAACGTGATCCGTCCAATGCGAATCTCGTCGCCGTTCTGGAGCGTGACGGGCGTGCGGACGCGCGTGCCGTTGCACGATGTCCCGTTCTTGCTACCCAGGTCCTCGAGGACGGCCGACGGTCCAGCCACCCGGATCACGGCGTGCCGCCTCGAAGCAGACGAGTCGGCGATCCAAACGGCCGCGTCCTCATCGCGGCCGAGGATGTTCTCGCCCTCGACGAGGTCCGCGTCGTGCCGTCCCCAGAGCAGCCGGTGCCGGCACCCGATCGCGGGCGCCCGGCCGGTGGACCCGGCCACGTCGCCGCTGAAGGCGTAACCGAACCCGTACACGGTCCGGATGAAGATCGGCTTGCGGGAGTCGTCGCCGATCGCGCGTCGCAGCTCGTTGACCCGGATTGCGAGGTTCGCCTCGGAGACGAACACGTCCGGCCATACGGCTTCCTGAATGGAGACTCTCGAGAGGGCTTTCGGGCGGTTCTCGAGCAGGAGCTCGAGGAGCCGATAAGCCTTCGGTGAAAGATGGACGGGCGCTTTGCCACGCAGGAGCAGCCGCTGCTGGCCGTCGAAAGTCATCTCTCCGAAGTGCAGGAGCATCGAATTTCGAGTCTCCGGGCTCGATTCTAGAGGACTTCAGTCGTACCCCGTGCCAGGAGAACTGGGAGAACTTAAGAATTTGGGAATGAGTCCTGGTTGACTTTGCGCGGCGTTTTGCCCAACGTTGCTCAAACGGAGGGCGACATGAGCCAGAGCCGCTTCCTCGCAGCATGTGTTTGCATTGGGATGTTGGTCTCCTCTTCGCCTGCCCCGGCGTGCGGCGACAAGTTCCTCCTCCTCGGGCGGAGCGTCCGATACGAGGAGGCCTACGCCGCGAAGCATCCGGCTTCGGTCCTGGTTTACTCGAATCCTGCGACGGGCTTCTCCGCGGCCGCAGGGGACGTGACCGCGATCCTCGCGAAAGCCGGACACAAGCCCGTCGCGGCCGAAGAAAGGCCGGGGCTGGCCGCCGCGTTGAAATCCGGCGCCTTCGACGTCGTCTTCGCGGACGTGGCCGACGTCGAGGCGGTGGATGCGGCGCTCCGGGCGGCGGGCTCGAAGGCCGTCGTGCTCGGCGTCGTCTACAACCTGACGGGTAAGGAGCTGAATGCGGCCGAGAAGAAGTACTCCTGCATTCTGAATGCGAAGGGGAAAGACAAGCACTTCCTGGCGGTCGTGAACGAAGTGATGCGCCTCCGGGCCAAGGGACAGGCGCCGGACTGCAAGAAGGCGTGAGAGGAGAAAGCTTGAAAGCCAGAGCGCCGGCCGTCCTTCTCGGAGCCCTTCTCGCCGGGGTCGCCGGGGTTGTCGCGGCGCCGCCAGCGTTCGGCCAGGCTTGGGTCTCCTCGCAGGGGGAGGGCTACGTCGGGCTCGGGTATCTGTACGCGTGGGCCGATCTGCACCTCAACGCGGAAGGAACGCCTCAGGACCTCGGGAGCATGCTTTCGGGCTCGCTCAATCTCTCCGGGGGCTACACGCCGATCGAGCATCTGGGGATCTCGGGCGGAGTAACGTATGTCTGGACGAGGTACGACCGGCACGGGAAGTCCCTGGCCGTCTTGCCGAACCACGGCCCCCACGACGACGAGCACTGGCACGGCTCCCTTCAGGACGCCCGGCTCGAGGTCCGGTACAACGTCCTCGAGGAGCCTCTCCTCGTCACGCCGCTCGCGGGCATCGTCGTTCCGACGCGCGAGTACGAGACGGCCGGCCACGCGGCGACGGGACGGGGTTTCGTGGAGGCGCCCGTCGGCCTCTATGTCGGGCGGCTCCTCGATCCCCTTCTCGACGGAGCCTGGGTCCAGGCTCGCTACGCCTACTCGTTCGTGGAGAACATCAAGGACAACGACACGGGCGAGGTTCTCAACCTGAACCGGAGCAACCTCGACGTGGAGGTCGGGTATTACGTGTCGCCGTCCTTGAGCGTCCGCGGTTTCGGCGCCTTCCAGTGGACGTACGGCGGCCTGGACGTCGGCGTCCACCCCCTTTCCGCTCCGGACTTCGAAGATCACGATCGGCGCGCTCGCGCGATCTTCCAGAAGCTCGGCATCGGCGCTACCTACTCGACAGGGGCGTTCGACTTCTCGCTCATTGGCTCCCTCACCCTCGGCGGCCAGAACTATGTCAGGGTCTACACAGTGGGGGCCTTCGCGACGTGGAATTTCGGCCGCGCGGCGTCCTTCTTCGGGACGAAGACCCGTCCGGCGCCGCAGTGAACGCGCCGCCTACCGGGTCGGCACCACACGGGATGCCAGTTTCCCGAAGCGCGGGTCGGAACGGATCGAGTTCCATTGCGGATCCGCACTGAGCGCGATGAGAAACGGCGATCGCTCTTCCACCGCCTTGTCGAGCCAACGGAAGGTTTCTTCCTTTTCACCGAGTAGGGTGTGCAGCGCCGCGAGGTTGAGGGGAGAGACGTAGCGTCCCTCCTTCGCGAGCGCGGTCATCTCGTCGAGCCTCTTTCGGGCGAGGTTTCTCTGGGCCTTCTCCCACCCAAGAGCTGCGAAGTCACGGCCGAGCTCCTCCGCCCAGTCGTCGAGGTTGGCGAGCCCCAGCGCCCTCTTCTGCTCGCCGATCGCCTCCCCGTGGCTTCCCTTCATCGCGTAGGCGTCCGCGAGGAGCTCATGTGCCTCGGACGAATCTGGATGGATCTCCAAGCCCTTTCTATAGACCTCTAGGGCTTTGTCGTACTGTCCCGCCCACGAATAGGCGGTTCCCAGCCTCAGGTGGGCGTCGAGCTCCAGCGGTTCCCGCTCGAGGGTCGCCCGAGCGACCTCGATCGCGCGGTTGAAGTCACCGCGATAGCGGGCCAAGAGCCCGTTGGCCCCCACTTGAGGGCGGCCATTTAGCTCGGCGGCACGCCGGAACTCTCGCTCAGCGGCCTCGAGATTCCAGTGGAAGTAGGTTTGGATCCATCCGAGCTCGGAGTGACCCTCCGGGAGGTCAGGGTCGAGGTCCAATGCCTTCGTCGCGGCCGCCTCAGCCTGGGGGAAGGCGAGCTTGGGCGCGACGGCGCCTTCGACGGCGGACGAGGAGTGGTAGAAAGCCAGACCTGCGTACGGGGATGCGAACTCGGGCGCGATACGGATTGCCTTCTCGTAATTGCTCTTGGCCTTGTCGAGGCTCTCGGCGTCGAACCTCTGTCGGTAGAACTCGGCCTTCAGGTACGCCTCATACGCCTCCGGTGCAACCGCGGTTCTTGGCGCGAGCCGGGCCGCCGCGTCGGAGGTCAGCTTCGCGCCGATCTGCTTCACGATCGCGGTCGCTACTTCGCTCTGGAGCGTGAAGACGTCCTTGAGATCCCGCTCGAACGACTCGGCCCAGAGGCTCCGCTCGGACTGAAAGCGGCGTGTCGGCTCCTTCTCGAGGCAGTGGGCGATCACCCGGTCCAGCTCCGCGGGAACCGAATGCTCGGCATCCGAAGCGGACGGCGCCGGGTCGCGCAGGATTGCCGCCATGGCCTCGGGCACGGTCGCGCCCCCGAAGGGCCGCTTCCCGGCGACCATCTCGTAGAGGACGCAGCCATACGAGAAGATGTCGCTCGTGGCTTCGGCGGGGACGCCGCGGATCTGCTCGGGGGACATGTAGCCGACG
>JBDTML010000111.1:0-2841 GCA_039934255.1 Acidobacteriota bacterium
AGCCCCGAGCGCGAGAAGCAGCGACATGTCGTCCGCTTCGAAACGGCTGTCGAGGTTCTGCGAGTAGAGCGTCAGGAGGCCGAAGACCTCGTCGCGCGCGAGGAGCGGGACGCAGACGAGGGACCTGATGCCGAGCATCTGCACGCTGACGCCCTGCTGGAAACGGGCGTCCGTCATCGCATCGACGCTCAGGACGCCGCGGCGGTTCTTCACGACGTCTTCCGCGATCGTGTGACTCATCGTGATCGATACCGGAGCGCCGGAGCGGGTCTTCATCGCGCGAGGCTTCAGCGCGCCGTCCGGACCGTCGAGGAGCATGACGAATCCCCGGTCGGCCTTCGGGAAGACGTCGAAGACCTTCGCGAGGACGAGCTCCAGCATCTCGTCCTCGTCGAGTGTCGCGCTCACGGCCGCGCCGACGTCGTAGACGAGCTGAAAGCGGAGCGCGCGATCGGCGGCGCTCTCCTTCTTCTCGGGCATCAGGAGCCCCGACAACGCCGCTTTCGCATCGCGCGCCCCGACGACGGCGTGCCCGACGTTCGACAGGATCACCGAGCCGGAAAGCGAGTCGCGCTCGTCGGAGAACGCGCAGAGGATGCCCCCGAAAGACAGCGTGTCGCCGTCCTTCAGCCGCGACTCGCGCTCGAGACGCCTTCCGTTCAGCGCCGTTCCGTTCTGGCTTCCGAGGTCCTGGACGTACCACACGCCGCTTCGCCGGTAGAGCTTCGCGTGTCGCCGCGACACGCCGGCGTCCGAGATGGAAACGCCCCCCGGGGCTCCGCGGCCCACCTCCACGTCCTGCTCGAGGGGAAACTGTGTCCCCGCGGAAGCGCCAGTCCTGACAGTGAGTTCCGGCATCGGTGGGGGTGGCCCGACTCTCCCGGGCCGCAAACGAGTCTAGCAGAGCGACTTGACCCCGCCTCGTCCCGCTGCTAGCGTGACGACACTTCCGGGAGACACCTTCATGCGAGCCGAACTGTCAGAAATCGACCTGTCCCCCATCGGTGAACTCGTCCGTATTCGCAAGGAGGAGACGATTCTCGAGGAGCGCCTCGCGAAAATGGAGGCGAAGAACGAGAAGGTTTCTCCGGTCGTCTACGCGCGGGTCAAGGGCGACTACGAGGCGCGCCGAAACGCGCTCGCCAAGGAGTCGCAGCCTCTGAAGGAGAAAGCGCACCGCGAGTACCAGCGTCTGAAGATCCTGCGCGCCGAGGTCGAACGCGCCGTGGAGGCGGTCTCTCTCGAGAAGGAAGAGCTCGAGTTCCGGAAGGACCTCGGGGAGTTCGTGGAAGACGAGTTCAAGAAGCGCCTCTCCGACTGCGAGAAGCGCCTTGCGGCGGAACGCCAGGAGCTCGAAGGCGTCCTCCAGATGCGCAACACGTTCGCGGGCGCTTTCCGCTCGGACGACGAGCTCGAATCCGGCGCGCTTCCAGCGCCTCCCGCGCCTCCCCTTGTCGCGCCCGGTCCGCCCGCGGCCGAAGAGGCTCCCCCGCCCGACGCGACCGTGGTCGGCGGTGCGCGCCCGCCCGTGGGCGCCGCCCCGCCCCCTCTGCCTGCCGTCCCCAACGCGGACGCCACCGTCATGGGACCCGTGGGCGCGACCGTCATCGGCGCAGCCGGGGGACCTCCGGTCTCCCACAGCGCGACGATCGTTCTGCCCCGCGCGCGCCTCTCGCTCCTCGAGGGCGAAACGCCCGTGAAGGAGTTCGTCCTCAAGCCGGGCGCGTCCGTCATCGGTCGCCTCGCCCAGAGCGACATCCAGCTTCCCTCGACCGACGTCTCGCGCCGCCACGCGCAAGTCACGTTCGGTCCCGAGGGATGCTTCGTGTCCGATCTCGGCTCCGAGAACGGCGTCGCCGTGAACGGGAAGCGGATCGAGCGCCACCGGCTCGAGGACGGCGACGTGATCGCCCTCGGCAAGCAGCGCCTGCTCTTCCGGGCCTGACCGGAAAACGTTCAAACGCTGCCTCAGAATCGCCGGACGAGCCGCACGAAGTTCCAGCCGTCCTTCCGCTGATACCCGCTCTCGTCCGCGAGCCTGCGCACGAGATGCAGGCCCAGCCCGCCGATGGGTCTCTCGTCGAGTCCGCCCGAGATGTCCGGATCGCCGCCGGACAGCGGGTCGAACGGAGGGCCCGAGTCGGCGATCGTCACTTCGAGAACGCCGTCGTGAACGCGGAACTCGAGCGACACCGAAGTAGCCTTCCCCGGCCGCCGGCCGTACTTCGCGACGTTCGAAACGAGCTCGTCGACCGCGATCGCGAGGTCCGCGACTGGGCGGCGGGGAACGCCGTGGCGCGCGGCGAACGCGCTCAGAAGGGACGCCGCCCGTTCGATGGAGTCCCGGTCGAGACGCGAGCCGAGATCCACCCCTTCGGCCGCTCCGTGAGCGCGGCCCGTGTCGAAACCGCTCGCCGAAAGAAGACGCGCCGCCGCGCCGCCGCCGCCCATCCGGGAGAGCGGCGTCGCCGCGAGGGTGAGCGTCGCCCGGAGGAGACCCCTCTCCGACCGGGCTTCGTCGGGGAGAGCGGCGTCGAACGCCTCGAGCCCGAGAAGCGCGTCGTGGCAGACGGTCTTCAGGACGGAAAGCGCGCCGTCCGAAAGCGGGGGCGTTCCGCGATAGTTCTCGAGCCGCGCCCCCGCCCGATAAGCGGGAAAGCGCTCCAGGCCGAGGAAGAGCCGCGCGAGATCCGCGCGGAACCGGCCGAACGTCCGGACGAGGCCGACGTAGTCGGCCACGACTTCGTCCAGGAGGTTTACGCGCGTCGCGCCCGCGGCCCGGAGCGTCGCGTAGTGCGTACACTCGTGGTCCCGCCGGATCGACACGGAGAGAGAGGCCCA
>JBDTML010000112.1:0-4140 GCA_039934255.1 Acidobacteriota bacterium
GGGGAGAAGAGAATATTTTTCTTAGAAAGGGGAGAGGGGGCTGTGTTTCGGGGGATGTTGTCGCGTCTGGCGAGGCTGGCACGGCGGCGGCGGTCGAGGAGGCGGAAGAGGCGGACGCGGAAAAGGCCGGCGGTTGCGGCGCCGGCTTCTGGGACTCGGCGCGCCCCGCGACGAGGGCGATGAGAAGCGCGCCCGCCTGCCCGAGCATCGCCCCGTCTCTCTTCCCCTTTCTAAGCAAATCTTTCCCTCTTCCGAATCCGAGCAAGAGAATTCCCAGCGCCCCGACAGCCACGCCGAGCGGTATCTGGAAGCGCTCTTCGAGGCTCGTGACGAGGACCTCGGACATCGGCCGGCGCGCGCCGAGATCGATCTGCCGGGCGACGCCTTCGAGGTCCGTGCGGCCGGGGGAGACGACGGTGAAGGATCCTCCGGTCTCCGCGGCGAGGCGGCGGAGAAGGTCGGGATCGGCTTTCGAGAGCACGGGCTGGCCCTTCCCGTCGCTCTTGAAGCCGGTCGTGTGTCCGGCGGCGTCGAGGTCCGGCACCGGAGCGCCGCTTCCGTTCAGCGCGCCCGCCAGGACGGTGTGTACCGTGATCCCTTCGGCCTTCGCGCGCGCGATCGCGGCGTCCACTCCACCCTCGAGGTCCTCGCCGTCCGAGAAGAAGACGACGTTCTTGCCGCCCGCCGAGCCGGCCGGGAACAGATCGGACGCGACTGCGAGACCCGAGGCGATCGACGTGCCCGGCTTCGGTCCCATGCCGGGCTCCATGGCGTCGAGGAACAGGCCCACCGCCGCAGCGTCGAGTGTGAGGGGAACGAGGGCCTGGGCCTCTCCCTCGCAAGCGATGAGGGCCGCGCGGTCGCTCCCCAGCCGCGAGAGGAGGGATTGCGCGGCCTGGCGGGCGAGGATGAAGCGGGAGGGCGAGACGTCGGCCGCGCGCATCGAGGCGGACGTGTCGAGGACGAGCACGACGTCCGTGCCGCGCCGCTCGGCCGTCTCGGTCGTCCGGCCCCAGCGCGGACGCGCGAGCGACGCTCCGAGCCCCAGGACCGAGAGAAGGACGAGAAAGAACGTGGCGACGGGGAAGCGGCTTGCGCGCGCGAGGCCCGCCTTGGCCGCGAGGGCGGGGGAAACCAGCGTGGCGCTCCGGGCCGCGCGCCTCTGGACGGCGAAGACGAGGGCGGCGAGCGCCAGGATCGCCAGGAGCAGACCGGCAAAGAGCAGCTCCGGTTCGGCGAAGAACGTGCGAAGCGTGGTCATCGGGGCGTCACCGGAAAGAGGAAAAGCGCCGCGAGGCCGGCGAGCGCGAGGCACGCGGACGCGGGCCGTGCGGCCAGCGGGAAGACCTCGCGGAAACGGGTGTACTTCGTCGTCTTGATCTCGCTCTTCTCGAGCCTGTCGATCGTCGCGAAGGTGTCGGTGAGGCCCTGAGCGTCCGTCGCGCGGAAGAAGCGGCCGCCCGTCACGTTCGCGATCCGCTGGAGAAGCGGCTCGTCCACGTCCACCTTCGCCCGAATCCGCCGTTCCGTGACTTTTCCGGTTTCGGGGTCGCGGAAGGGAATCGGAATCTCGACGGGTCCTCCGGTGTCGGTCCCGACGCCCACCGTGTACACCCGCACCCCGAGCGCTTTCGCCACGCCGGCCGCTGTGTCCGGGTCGATCTCTCCGGCGTTGTTCGCGCCGTCGGTGACGAGGACGATGACGCGCGACTTCGCCTTCGACGGCTTCAGGCGCGCGAGCGCGTTCCCAAGCGCGAGACCGATCGCCGTGCCGTCGCCCTGGTCTCCCAACTTCAGGCCGGCGATGCGGTCGAGGACCATTCCGCGGTCGGTCGTGAGCGGGCTGACGGTGCGCGAGCGCCCGGCAAACACGAGGAGGCCGACCCGGTCGCTCGAGCGCCCTTCGATGAATTGGCGCGCGCAGGCCTTCGCCACGAAGAATCGGTTCTTCGGCCGGAAGTCCTCGGCGGCCATCGACCCGGAGGCGTCGAGCGCGATGAAGATGTCCACGCCCTCCGTCCACGACTCCGTCCGTTCGAGGCCGAGCCGCGGGCGCGCGAGCGAGAAGACGAGGCCCGCGTAGCCGAGGAGCGCGAGCGCGAACGGCAGGTGGCGGAGCTTCACGCGCCACGTGGAGCGCGTCCCGAAGACGTGGGCGAGCGTCGGGACGACCAGCGCGCCATCGCCGCGCTTCTCGCGCAGGACCCGGAGCGCGATGGCGAGCGGAATCAAGAGCAAGAGAAGAAGGAGGAGCGGGTCCTTGAACGACAATCCGGGCGGGATCAGAGAGAGGACCAGGGCGCGGAAACCCGTCATGAGGCCGCCCGCTGCTTCGGAGGCGCGGCCGCGCCCACCGACTGTTTCGCTCGCTCCTGTGCTTCTTCCTGCGCCCGCTGCCGAGCCTCGACGTCGTCGAGGACGAGTCGCGCGCGCGCGAGGGCCTGCCGCGCGTCCTCCCGCGTCGCGGCTCCCTTGCCGAACTTCACGCGGTCCGCACCGGCCAGGAGATCGGGGAAGGCCGCTTCGCGTGGAAACTCGAAGCCCTTCTCGCGCAGGCGGCGCACGGTTTCGAACGTCGTCCATTCGAGGACGGGCTCGCCCGTCGCGCGCTCGAGGAAGCGCTTCACCGCGTGGGTGAGGTCCGTGTAGAAGTCCCGCGCGTCGTCGCCGAGGCCTTCGGCGGTCTCCGCGAGGCGCGCGAGCGCGAGGCGCAGCTCGTCGCCCGGCGGGATCGCGGGCTTCTCCGGTTCCGCCGCCGCGTCCTTCCGCCTGCGCCGCACGAGCCAGAAAACGAGAGCGGCCGCGAGCGCGACGCCCGCCGCGAGCGCGGCCCAGTACTTTGCGGGCCACGCGGGAATGCGCACCGGCTTGTCGGATTTCGGGGCGATCTCATCGGGTTTCTGGTCGGGAGGAAGACGCGACGCCACCGTCAGCTCCACGGCGGGCGGCCGTACGTCGAGCTTGCGGCCGGAAGAAGATTCTTCGAATGAGTAATGCGGCCCCGGCACGCTCACGGTCCCCGCGGAAAACGGAAACAGCGCGACCGCCTGCGACCATTCGAAGAAATCCCCGGTCTTCGATTTCGTCACGATCGGCGCGCCCGGATTCTCGTACTCGAGAACTGCGCCCCCGGGCGGACGCTTTCCCTCCTCGGGAGCGGGCGTCACGAGGGAGTCCAGCGTCAGCGTCGCGCCAGCGGGAAGGCGGGCCGAATACGTCACGACGACGCGGTCGCCGAGAGAGACGGACGCGCGGTCGACGGTCGCGGAGAAGATCGGAGTCTCTTCACCATTCAAAGAAAAAGCGACGGTGCCCGCCGCGAGCAACCCGCTCGCGAGCAACAGCGCTACGGTGCGCGAGGGAGCAAGAAGACTTCTTTTCGTCTTCATCTCCCCGCCGCCTTGCGTTTCTCGCGCGCCTTGAAAAAGCGCACGAGGGGGAGCTCGTAGGACGAGTCCGTCCGGAGCGGGATCGAGTCGATGCCGGAGGAGCGGAAGATCGCCGCCGGATCGGGCAGGTCCGCCCCGCGGCGGCCCCACGCCTCGCGAAACGCGGGGTCGCCCGTGTCGAAGACGCCCGTGGCGCCCGTCTCGGCATCGCGCAGGCGCACGAGGCCCGCGGGGGGCAGGATCTGCTCGCGGGGGTCGCTGATCGGGATCGCGACGACGTCGTGGCGCTTGTTCAGGGTCTTGAGCGCCTTCTCGTAACCCGCGGCGAGGAAGTCCGACACGACGAAGACGACCGCCCGCTGCTTCAGGAGCCCCGCGGCGCTGCGGAGCGCGAGCGTGAGGTCGGTGCCGCGGCCTCCCGGGGCGAGCGAAAGCGCGTCCCGCGTGATCGCGAGTGCGTGGTCGACGCCCTTGCGCGGCGGATGGTAGCGCTCGAGCCGGTCCGTGAAGAGCAGCGCGCCCACGCGGTCGTGGTTCTTGACGGCGGCGAACGACAGCAGCGCGGCGAGCTCGGCCATGAGCTCGCGCTTCGTGAGGTACTGGGAGCCGAAGCCCTGCGAGGCCGAGAGGTCGAGAAGCAGGAGCACCGTGAGGTCCCTCTCCTCGGTGAATTTCTTCACGTGCGGGACGCCCGTTCGCGCCGTCACGTTCCAGTCGATCGTCCGGACGTCGTCGCCAGGCACGTACTCGC
>JBDTML010000113.1:0-17267 GCA_039934255.1 Acidobacteriota bacterium
CATCGAGACGCAGGCCGGTGATGTGTCGGCCTACATCCCGACGAATGTCATCTCCTTGTTCAGCTTGGAGGCCCGTTCGAGGAGCCGGCTGTGAAGATAGAAGACGTCGCCCGGATACGCCTCGCGGCCGGGCGGGCGCCGGAGAAGGAGTGAGATTTCTCGGTAGGACGCCGCCTGCTTCGAGAGGTCGTCGTACACGACGAGCGCGTGCTTGCCGTTGTACATGAAGTACTCGCCCATCGCGCAGCCGGCATAAGCCGCAATGTATTGGAGCGGTGCGGGGTCGGCCGCCGAGGCGGCGACGATGATCGTGTGCTCCATCGCGCCGTGGGCCTCGAGCGTCTGGACGACCTGGGCGACCGTCGAGTTCTTCTGGCCGATCGCGACGTAGACGCAGAAGACGCCCTTGCCCTTCTGGTTGATGATCGCGTCGAGCGCAATCGCCGTCTTGCCCGTCTGGCGGTCTCCGATGATGAGCTCGCGCTGGCCGCGCCCGATCGGGATCATCGCGTCGATGGCCTTGATGCCGGTCTGCATCGACTCCTTGACGGGCATGCGGTCGACGACGCCCGGAGCGAGGCGCTCGACGGGGTAGAACTCCGAAGACGCGATCGGGCCCTTGCCGTCGAGCGGCTGTCCGAGCGGGTTGACGACTCGCCCGACGAGGGCCTCGCCGACCGGGACGGAGATGATCCGTTTCGTCCTCTTGACCGTGTCGCCTTCCTTGACGAGGCTCGTCTCTCCCATGAGGACGCAGCCGACGTGGCCCTCCTCGAGGTTCAGCGCGAGGCCGTACACGCCGTTCGGGAACTCGACGAGCTCTCCCGCCATGACCTTGTCGAGGCCGTAGGCGAGCGCGATGCCGTCACCGACCGACACGACGGTTCCCACCTCGTCGACGTCGACGCCCTGCGTGACGCCGGCGAGCTGGGCCTTGATGAGCTGGGTGATTTCCTGTGCGCTGATTTCCGCCATGTTCGTGCTTCTTTCTCCGTCTTCGTCAGGCCGGGGCGAGTGCGTGCAAAGCCGCGCGGGCTTTCTCGAGACGCCGGGCCAGCGAGGCGTCGAGCCGCGCGCTGCCGACCGACACGACGAATCCGCCGAGGAGTGCGGGGTCCACGGCTGTCACGAGCCGCACGGTCTTCTTCGTCCGCGCGGCCACGAGCGCACGCAGCGCCTCGAGGACGGCGGCGTCGGCGGGCCGCGCCGTCACGAGACGAGCTTCGACCGCCCGATCTTCGCGATCCAGGTGCGCGCGGATGGCGGCGAGCAGCTCGCCGAGGGCCGGCAGCCGCCCGTTGTGAAGGAGGATGGTCAAAAGGCGCGCGGCCAGCTCGGGCACGCCGATGCGGGAGGCGACGGCCGCGAGAAGCGCCTCGCGCTTCGCCCGCTCCAGGCCGGGGTTCGAGAGGATTTTTTCGAGCTCCGGCGTCCGGTCGTACACGTTACGGAATTCTTCCAGCGCCGCGAGTTCGACGGCCGGTTCCTTCGCCACGGCGAAGAACGCGTCGACGTAGGGGCGCGTGAACTTGGCGCTCATCCGCTTTCGCCTCAAGCCTTCGCCTCGCCGCTGAGGCCGGCGATGCCTTCATCCAGGAGCCGCTTTTCGTCGCCGGCGGTGACGTTCTTCTTCAGAAGTTCGCGGGCGAGATCGACCGAGAGGTCTCCGGCGTAGGCGGTCAGCTCGGCGCGCGCGGAACGCACGCGGTTGTCGAGGTCCGCACGCGTGCGCGCGAGGATATGGTCCGCGTCCGCCTGGCTTTTCACGAGGAGGGCCGCGTGTTCGGCTTCCGCGTCGTGGCGTACCGCGGACTTCAGGTTCGCGAGCTCCGTCTGTATGTTCTCGAGACGGACCGCGAGCTCCTTTGCGAGCGACTCGGCGCGTCGACGGTCTTCGTCGGCCTTTGCAAGAGCCGCGGCAACCGTGGATTTCCGGTTTCCGAAAAACGCCGCGGCCGGCTTTCGCAAGAGATACCAGAGGAGGCCAAGGAAGCAGCCGAGGTTGAGAACCTGCCAGACGGGGCCTGGAACGCCGAGGAATCCGCGCGCCGCCTCGTGGCCCTCTTCCGAAAAAAGAAACGCCACGGCGGCCTTCGTCACGCGATCCTCCGGCCGAGCGAGAGAGAGGCGATCTCCGCAGCGGTCGCGTGAGCATTCTTCGCCAGTTCGGCGCGCGCGACCCCGATTTCTCCGTCGAGCTTGGCCTGGGCTTCCGCGACCGCGACGCGCGCCTTCTCGCGCGCGTCCTCGAGCATGACCTGCCGCTTCGCGTTTGCATCCGCTCGCGCGGCGTGCCGGGCGGCGAGCGCCTCGCGGCGCGCTTCCGTCAGCCGCCGGTCGATTCCAGCGAGCGTCTCTTTCTCCTGGTCGAGCGTCGCCGACAGAGCGGCGGTGGCTCCGGCGATCGTGCGCTCGCGCTCCGCGAGGATCGAGCCCAGCGGTTTGAGCACGAACACCTTCAGGACGACGAACGTCGCCCAGAAGATCACCATGACGAGGAGCAGGGAGAGATCGGGTAACTGCATGCGCCCTCGGCGTTACCTGCGCTGCCCCGAAACCGGACGCCGAAACACGAGAACGACGCCGTAGACCCCGGATGTGCGCAGGCCGCGGCGTTATCTCACAGCGGCGCCGGTGGGTCAAACGCGGCAGGCTCGCGCGCCGATGGGGTGCGAGGCAAGATCTTCCCGTGGCTAAAGAGTCCGGCTCGGGCACTAATTTAATCGAACGATTAAGAAGAGGTGTAGAGGCTGCTGATGCCGAGTGGGAGAAGGCCGCGGCCCGCGTCCGGCCCGGAGACCTCCTTTGCCGCGAGGGTTGCTTCGGTTGTTGCCTGGGCTCGTTCGAAATCTCGCTTCCCGAGGCGCTCGTCTTAAGGGACGCCGTCTCGGCGCTTCCCGAGCCGGAGCGAACTCGCGTTCGCGAGCGCGCGGCGCGGCTCGTGGCCGGCAGCGCCTCGGCGTTCCCGGGAGATCCGGTCGCCGGTGTCCTCGATCCGGACCGCTCGGAGGAGAAAGACGCCGCGTTTTTCGACGCACTCGAACACATCGCCTGCCCACTCCTGGACCTCCCCTCCGGACGCTGCGCCGTCTACGCGTCGCGCCCCGTCACCTGCCGGACCTACGGCCTCGCCTGGCGGGAAGATCGCGCGGTCGTCCACCCCGCTTGTCCCTTGAACCTCCCGGACGCGACAATCGGACACACTCTCGAAACGGCCGTGGACGTCGCGCCCCTCCTCGCGGGGGATCAGGCGCGCGCCGAGCTCGCGCGGGCCGGCGGGATGCCGTCGGGTGCGGCGACCACGGTCGCGCACGCGCTCACGGGGACGGCCTTCGCGGAGCCGCCGGAGTGACGATGCGCTCGCTAGGAAATGGGCGGGGGACCGCTTTCGACGGGCCCCTGAACGACCGCGCCTTCCTCGACCACGAGGATCGGGGTGTGAATGTCCGCGTAGACGCGCGCGCCCGCGTGTAGCTCGACGCGTTCCTTGGCGTGCACGCTTCCCTTGATCGTGCCCGAGACCGCGAGCCGAGCCACGCGCACGTCGCCCTCGACGACCCCGCCCTCCCCGATCACGAGCTCCGCGTCCGCCGTGATCGTGCCCTTGAATTGGCCGTCGATCCGAAAAACGTCGTCGAACGAGAGCGTGCCCTCGAGGCGCGCGCCCCGGTCGAGGAAACCGTTCAGAGAGCCTCCGCCCTTCTTCGCGCTCACCGGGCACCTCCCGAAAGCCGCTCGAAGAGGCCGATGAGCTCCTCCTCCGAGAAGAACGAAACGCGAACTTCGCCGCCGCGCCGCTTTCGAACGATGACGACGCGCGTCCCGAGCGCGCGTCCGAGCCGGAGCTCCGCGTCGCGGGTGTCGGCGTCGACCGAGCGGGCCTTCCTCTTCTTCGCGGCCCCCGTCCGGAACGTCAGAACGCGCGCTTCGGTCGCCCTGACGGAAAGTCCCCGACGCACGACCTCCTTCGCGAGCTGCTCCTGGTCTGCCGCCGACGACAGCCCGAGAAGGGCTCGCGCGTGTCCGGCGGAGATCGCCCCTTCCTCGAGCGCGGCGCGCACGGCGGTCGGAAGGCGGAGCAGCCGGAGCGCGTTCGCGACGGTCGCGCGATCCTTGCCCACGCGCTCGGCGACGTCCTCCTGCGTGAGTCCGAAATCGTCCTTCAGGTGCCGATAAGCCTCGGCTTCTTCGAGGGCCGTGAGATCCCGGCGCTGGACGTTTTCGACGAGCGCCAGGAGCAGCTGGTCGCGATCCGTGACGCCCTCGCGCACGATGACCGGAACTTCGGAGAGGCCCGCGAGACGCGCGGCGCGCACGCGGCGTTCGCCCGCGACGATTCGGAAGCGTCCGCCCTCCTTCGTGACGAGAACGGGCTGGAGGATTCCGGTCCGGCGGATCGATTTCGAGAGCTCTTCGAGGCCGGCGTCGTCGAACCGGTGCCGCGGCTGACGCTTGTTCGCGTCGAGAAGATCGAGCCCGACCGTTCGGAGGCCTGAGCCCGCCCCTTCAGCCCGCGCCGAGGGAATCAGCGCCGAAAGACCCTTGCCGAGAACCGTTTTCCGGGGAGACGACACGGCCATGATCCTAGCAGCCGGGGCGCCGGCCGGAGCCCGGGAGCCTCAGGAATCCCGCTTCAGGAGCTCCCGCGCGATGCCGAGGTAGGCCTCGGCGCCCTTCGACTTCACGTCGTAGAGAAGGATGGGCTTTCCGAAGGAGGGCGCCTCGCCGAGGCGGACGTTTCGCGGCACGACGTTCTGGAAAACCAGCGCCCCGAAGTGCTTCCGGATCTCCTCGAGAACCTGCCGCGAGAGATTCGTCCTCTCGTCCCACATCGTGGCGACAACCCCTGCCAGCGCCAGGTTCGGATTGAGACCCTCCCTCACGCGCTCGATCGTGGCAAGAAGCTCGGAGACGCCCTCGAGCGCGAAGTACTCGCACTGGATCGGCACGAGGACCCCGTCCGCCGCGACGAGCGCGTTCACCGTCAGGAGCGAGAGCGAGGGGGGGCAGTCGATGAGTATGTATTCGAACCGGTCGCGCAGCGGCTCTATCTTCGCCGAGAGCCGATGTTCCCGGCGTTCCATATTCACGAGCTCCACTTCGGCGCCGACGAGCTCGCGGTTGGACGGCACGAGCGTCAGGAGCGGCAGCTCGGTACCGCGGGCGACTTCGTCGAACGCCGCTCCCCCGCCGATCCAGTCGTAGGCCGTGCGGGAAAGGGTCGCCTTGTCCACCCCGAGCCCGGACGTGGCGTTTCCTTGCGGGTCGAAGTCCACCAGCAGGACCGGGCGCTCGAGGACCGCGAGCGCTGCCGCGAGGCTGATCGCCGTCGTCGTCTTGCCGACGCCGCCCTTCTGGTTCGCGACCGCGAGAACCCGGGCCTTCCGGCCGGAATGTTTCACGTGAAACACTCCAGAGAGAGGATGCCGCGGAGTTCGGCCCCCGGGGCGGGATAGAACGCTTGCCTCTTCGCCCGGCTCGCCCCCACGGCCTCCGCGGCGAGCGGCCGGGTCGTCCAAAGCAGCGCCCGCGCGCCGGGGGCGAGGACGGGCCGGGCGGCGCGCACGAGCTTCCCCGCCGAGCCCACGGCCCGGGTCGTCAGCACGTCGTACCGCGGGGTTCCGTCCATGGGAAACGAATCCGGGAATCTAGCGTTCAGGACACTGGCGGTCAAAGCGAGGCGAGTGAGCGCGTCTTCGAGGTACGCGCTCTTCTTGCGGGACGACTCCACGAGTGCTCCGACGAGATCGGGCCTTGCGATGAGAAGGGGAATTGCAGGAAACCCTCCGCCGGACCCGAGGTCGAGGAGGCGCAGGGCCTTTTCGCGAGGCTTGGGCAGCAGCGCGAGGCCGAGCAGGGCATCGAAGAGATGCGTCTCCACGAGGACCTCGGGGGCCGCGGAGCGCGCCGAAACGAGATTCATCTCGGCGTTCTTCTCGAGCAGGTTCGAAAGGAACGCGGCGAGGCGGTCGGCGGCCGCGACGACGAGGGCGCGGTCCTCTCCGCGAAATCTCGTGGCGAGCGCCCGGACCCGGTCGTCGAGCCCGGGTCCGCCCGGGCCACTCATGCCGCGGCCTCGCGCCCCGCGGCGAGGAGCCTCGCGAGGAGCAGCGTCACGGCGGCGGGCGTCACGCCGGGAAGGCGCGAGGCCTGGCCGAGTGTGCGCGGGCGATGCCGTTCGAGTTTCTCCACCGCCTCGGCTGACAGACCCGGGAGCCCCGCGTACGCGAATCCCTCCGGAAACACGCGCTCCAGCGAGCGCGCGACACGGGCCACCGCATCGCGCTCGCGCGTGACGAAGCCCTCGTATCGAAGGTCCGCGACGAGGCGGTCCCGCTCCTCCGGCCGCAGCGCGGCGAGATCCATGGCCGCGTCGGAATCGAGAATGTCCGTGTCCAGGCAGAGCTCCTCGAGCGCGTCGAGATCGGTCTCGGGCCGGCGCAGGAGCCCACCGAGCGTCGTCTCTTCAACGAGGCTCACCCCACGCGCGGCGAACCGCTCCCGCGTGGCACGGTCCGGCCGCACCTTCGCCGCGTTGAGCCCTCCCGTTACGCGGGCCACCCGCGCCTCTGCGTCGAGCACCGGCGCGGCCTCGCGCTCGGTCAGGAGGCCGAACGCGAGCGCGGTCCCGGTGAGCCGTGCGTAAGCGGTGTCGGCCCCGAGAAGAAGGCGATGTTCGGCGCGGGACGTGAGAAGGCGATAGGGCTCGTCGAGGCCGAGCGTCACGAGGTCGTCGAGCATGACGCCGATATAGGCCTCGTGCCGGCCGAGCCGGAGCGGCGCCTCGCCCGTTACGGAGCGCGCCGCGTTCGTGCCCGCGACGAGGCCCTGCCCCGCCGCTTCTTCGTATCCCGACGTGCCGTTGATCTGCCCCGCGAGGAAGAGCCCCGGAAGCGCGCGCGTCTCGAGCGACACGTCGAGCTGCTCGGGGAAAACGATGTCGTACTCGACGGCGTAGGCGGGCCGGAGAATCTCCGCGCGCTCGAGCCCTGGGATCAACCTGACGATCGTCTCCTGTGTCTCCTCGGGCAGCGACATCGACAGGCCGTTGAGGTAGAGCCAGTCGGTCGAGAGGCCCTCCGGCTCCACGAAGATCTGATGTCTCGGCTTGTCGCTGAAGCGGACGACCTTGTCCTCGATCGACGGGCAGTAGCGCGGCCCGCGGCCGGTGATCCGCCCGGAGTAGAGCGGCGAGAGCGGGAGGCTCTCGCGGATCAGGTCGTGGACCGCTTCGTCCGTATGGGTCAGCCAGCAGTCCACCTGTCGCTGCAGCGGGAACGCCTCCCCGCGAGACCGAAACGAGAACGCGACCGGACGGGTGTCGCCGGGCGCGCGCGTCATTCTCGAAAGGTCGACGGTCCCCGCGCGGACCCGCGGCGGCGTTCCCGTCTTCATCCGGCCGAGGCGGAGTCCGAGACCCGAGAGTGCGTCCGACAGCGCCCGGGCCGGCGGTTCGTTCCAGCGCCCGGCCTCCCTCTGCCTGTCCCCCACGTGCAGGAGGCCGCGGAGAAACGTCCCCGTCGTCACGACTGCCGCTCCGCAGGCGAGAGTCGAGCCGTCCTCGAGCATGAGACCCGCAAGACGCCCGCCCCGGACGAGAAGCCCCGCGGCCGTGCCCTCTCCAAGAGTGATGTTCTTCGCCGCGCCCAAGACCCGCGCTAACTCCTGTGAATAGAGTGCTTTATCCGACTGGCACCGCAGGCCGCGCACGGCGGTTCCGCGCGAACCGTTGAGCACCTTGAACTGGATCCCCGTCCGATCCGCGACGAGGCCCATCGCGCCCCCGAGGGCGTCGATCTCGCGCACCACCTGCCCTTTCGCAAGGCCACCGATCGCGGGGTTGCAGCTCATGCGTCCGACCGTGGCAATTTCGCGCGTCAGGAGAAGCGTCTTTTTCCCAAGGCGCGCCGCGGCGAGCGCGGCTTCGGCTCCCGCGTGCCCCCCGCCCACGACGACGATGTCCCACCGCGCCTGCATCCCGGCCACTCTACTTGCCCACGCAGAATGCCGCGAAGATGCGGTCGAGAAGGTCCTCGGTCGCCGTCTCGCCCGTGATGGCGCCGAGGGCCGCCAGGGCCTCGCGAACACGCGCCGCAACGAGCTCGGGTTCGCCGGGCACGCGCCGGGAGAGATCCGCCGCCTCGCGAAGCAACGTCGCCGCGGACACGAGCGCCTCGCGATGCCGTTCGAGGACGAGTAGCTCCCCGTCGGTCTCGACGAGCGCAAGGCGCCCCGCCATCTCCGCGCGCAGCTCCTCGAGCCCCGCGCCGGTGAGGGCGGACACGTGAAGCTCGCTCAAAGAAAGAGGAAGAGAAGCAGGAAGATTTTCTTCGAAAGGCGACCCGGGCCCGTCCGCAAGATCCCGCTTCGTCCTCACGACGAGAACATCTCTCCCTCTTCCCCTTCCAAGAAATTCTTCGTCCTCCTCGGGCCCTTCCCGGGGCGTGTCGATCGCGTAAAGCACGAGGTCCGCGCCCTCTCCCGCGCGCTCTGCCACCGCGACGCCGATCTTCTCGACTTCGTCCTCCGTCGCCCGGAGGCCCGCCGTGTCGAGCAGCGTCACCGTCTCACCGCCGATCTCGCACGTGTCCGCGATGGCGTCGCGCGTCGTCCCCGGAACGGCCGTCACGATGGCCCGGTCGCGCCCGACGAGAGCGTTGAAGAGCGTCGACTTCCCCGCGTTCGGCCGGCCGAGAATCGCAACCACCTTGCGGCGGTCGCGCGCGCCCCCCCGGGCCGCCGTCCCGGCCAGGGACTCGGCTTCCCCAGCGGCGGCGTCGAGCGCGGCGC
Source organism: Acidobacteriota bacterium (assembly GCA_039934255.1). Taxonomy (GTDB): domain Bacteria; phylum Acidobacteriota; class Thermoanaerobaculia; order UBA5066; family UBA5066; genus Fen-183. The sequence continues at coordinate 8,791 of JBDTML010000113.1, forward strand.
CCGCCGCGGCGAGGTCCGCGGCCTCTACGTCCTCGGCGAAGTCCAGTCCGGCCTCGAGGCCGGCGAGAACATCGAGGATCGACTCCTTCGCCGCGCGAACGCGACGGGACAGGTCCCCCTCCACGAGGGATAGTGCGCGCCGCGCCGCGCCCCGGTTCTCCGCCGCCGCCAGCGCGGCGACCCCTTCGGCCTCCGCCAGGTCCAGCTTCCCGTTCGCGAGAGCGCGCCGCGTGAACTCGCCCCGCTGTGCCGGCCGTGCCCCCGCAGCGCGCGCCGCGGCGAGCAGCCCGGCGACGATCGCGGGGGAGCCATGACACAGGAACTCGACGACTTCTTCTCCCGTCGCCGAGTGCGGGGCCGGAAAGAAAAGAACGAGAGCCCGGTCGAGCGGCCGACCGTCCCCGCCCACGAGGAGATGCAGCGCCGCCGCGCGCGGGCGCGGCTCTTCGGGAAGGCGCCGCGCAATCTGCCGCGCGACCCGGCGCGTCGCGCCCGCCGGGCCGGTCAGCCGGACGACGGCGAGCGCCGAGACGCCCGGCGGCGTCGCGGGGGCGACGAGCACGTCGCCCTCGCGGTCGGGGTCCGCCACGAGGCGCGCCACGGGAAAACGACCGCCCCGCGGGGCGTCAGGCGGCCTTCGGCTTCATGGAGGTCGGGCCGAGGTCGGTGAATTTGTTGAGGAGCATCTGCTGCCCGATCGTGAGGATGTTCTGCATGAGCCAGTAAAGGACGAGGCCGGACGGAACGTCCTTGAACAGGAACCCCATGACGAGCGGCATGATGTTCTGCACACGCCGCATCGTGGGATCGCCGCCCGTCGGGGTCATCTGCTGCTGGAGCCACATCGTGGCCGTCATCAGGATCGGGGTGACGTAGTAGGGGTCCTTCGACGAGAGGTCGGTGATCCAGAGCATGAAGGGCGCGTGGCGAAGCTCGATCGAATGCGCGAGCAGGTTGTAGAACGCCACGAGAATGGGCATCTGCAGGAGAAGCGGCAGGCAGCCGCCCGCCGGATTGACGCCCTCCTGCTTGTAGAGCGCCATCATTTCCTCGTTCATCTTCACGCGCGCCTGCGGGTCCTGCTTGACCTTGCCCGACCACTTCTGGCGGATCGTCTCCACTTTCGGCTGAAGCACGCTCATCTTCTTCATCGAGACGAGTTGCTTGTGCGTGAGCGGATACAGGAGCACCTTGATCACGACGGTGATGAGAAGAATGGCGACGCCCCAGTTGCCCACGACCTTGTGGATCGCCTTGAGTCCCCACAGGAGCGGCTTCACGAGGATGGCGTACCACCCGTAGTCGATGAGGCGGTCCATGCCGGGCCGCGTCTTCTCCAGAACGTCGAGCTCCTTCGGGCCGATGAAGACGTCCGTCGAGAGGACGCCCGGCGCCGACAGGACGACTTCGCTCTCGGCCTCGGGCGGCGCGGGCTTTCCGCCTTCTCCCGCGGGCCGCGCCGCGAGGGTCACGGGCCGAAGCGTCACCGTCGCGTTCCCGGACGGTAGGAACGCCGTGAGAAAGTAGTTGTCTTCGAGCCCTGCGGCGACGAGCCCGGCGCCCTTTGCCTCGACCTCTTTCAGCCCGTCCTTCGCCTTGCGGTCGACCGAGGCGGTCGCCCCCAGCGTGATCGTCGCGCCCGGCTTCGTGTAGCGGCTTGCGAGCTCTTCACCCGATGGGTTCCCGATGCCGGGCCCGAGGACGAGGCCCACCGCGCCCGGGCCGCCCTCGCGCTCGGCCTTCACGGCGATGACGTAGGAGTCGCGGAACACGTACGTCCGCGCGAGGCCTTCGCCCGTCGCCTCCCGATAATGAAAACGTACGGTCGTGACGCCGTTTCCGCTCTCCTTCTCGACGGCGAATCGCGCCTTCGCGGCCCGGGCGAGGAACGCGTCCGCGGGATCCAGCGCGAGGGTCGCGCCCGGGAACGGCGCTCCCTGGCGCACGAGGTCGAGCGCCTTTCCCGCGCCGTCCCGGTGGTGCGTGAGGACGAACGACTTCAGAACGCCGCCCTCGTTCGAGAGGCGCGCCGTGTAGAGCGGGCTTCTCACCTCGACCGTTACCTCCCCTTCCGCGAAGACCGGTGCCACGGGTTCGCGGGGCGTGGCCGGGCTCGTGGCGGCCAGGGCGGCCGAAGGTGCGGAGGCGGCGGGCGCCGCCTGCGGGGAAATTGCGGGCGCCGCAGCGTTGCTTGTGGCCGCGTTGCTTGTGGCCGCGTTGCTTGTGGCCGCGCTGCTTGCGGCCGCGCTGCTTGCGGCCGCTTTCGCGACGGGCTTCGCCGCAGGCTGGGGCGGCTTCGGCGGGGGAAAAACGACCGTCCAGCCGATCAGGACGGCGGCCGAAAGGGCGAACGCGATCACGAGACGCTTCGTTTCCAAGGGCTCTCCTCTGGCGAATCAGGGAACGGGGTCGGGTCCGCCCGCGTGAAACGGGTGGCAGCGGGCGAGTCGCCGCACGGCGAGCGAGAGGCCCCGGCCGACGCCGTGGCGCGTGACGGCCTCGCGGGCGTATTCCGAGCACGTGGGCGTAAACCGGCACGCGGGCGGCAACAGGGGCGAGACAAAACGCTTGTAGGCGCCGAAGACTCCCGCGACGATGCGGGCGGGGCCCTCGGCAATCGGGGCCGCGCTCATTTTCTTTCGGCCGCTTTCGTCGCGGTCGCCCTGACCGCGGCGGCCGCCGCGCGCCCCAGAAGCCCCGTGACCTCGGCCTGAAGCGCGGCGTAGGGCGCGCGGGTCGCGCGCGCGGAGACGTTCACGACGAGGTCCAGGGCCGCGTCGGGCGTGATCGCCCGCCACCGGCGGAAAATCTCGCGCACGCGGCGTCGGGCGCGATTGCGCAGGACAGCGCCGCCCGACTTGCGGGTCGCCGTGATGCCGAGCCGGAAACCACCCTCGGGCCGCGGGCGCGCAAAGACGACCACGAGGCGGCCGTGCTGTTTCGCGCCGCTCTCGTAGGCCTCGCGAAAATCCCGGCGGGCCCCGATGCGGCGCTCCCGCTGGAAGGTCTCCCTTCCCGGCGTACCGGACGCGGCGCTGGCCCGTGTGTGCATGGAACCGGCCGGGGGGCCGCGGCGACGCAGCCCGTCCGGTGACGCCTCCGCTCAGGCGGAGATGCGCTTGCGCCCTTTCGCGCGGCGGCGGGCGAGAACGGCACGGCCCGACTTGGTTCTCATCCGGACCAGGAACCCGTGGGTCCTGCTCCGGTGACGGTTGTTGGGCTGAAACGTGCGTTTGGTCTTGGACATGGTGAAGAAACCCTCCGAAGGGGACGAGGATTCTCGGGGGTCGAGCGCTTCCTGTCAACCGCGGCCCCTTTTCGCCCCGGGAGCGCCCTGATACGATCCGCCTCCCGCCGCAAAACCCGATATGCACAGCGGTGGAGTTCCTGTGGAAAAGACATCGACCTGGGCCAAGATCCTTGAGCACCTGAAAACGCGCGTGGACGAGCGCGAGTTCGACTCTTGGTTCCGCGATTCGCGGCAGAAGTCCGAGACCCCCGAGGCCATCTTCGTGCAGGTCCGGACGCCTCTGTTCGTCGACTACATCCCGGAGGCTTACGCCGTGCAGATCGCCGAGGCGGCCCGCCTCGCGGGCGCCGGCAACCGGGAGATCCGCTTCGGCGCCGACGGGGACTACCGCTCAGCCGTGAACCCCCAGAAGGTTCCCGCGGAGCCACGCCGCCGGGCGGGCGGTTTGAATCCCGCCTACACGTTCGAGCACTTCGTGACCGGCGAGTCCAATCGCCTGGCGCACGCGGCGGCGCTCCGGGTCGCGGACCAGACCTCGCGGCAATACAACCCGCTCTTCGTCTGTGGAGGAACCGGCCTGGGCAAGACACACCTCATGCAGGCCATCGGGCACCGGCGGCTTTCCCGCCGGCCGGGAGAGAAGGTCGTCTACCTGACCTCCGAGAACTTCGTGAACGAAGTCGTCCTCGGGGTCCGGTTCAACAAGATGGAAAGTCTTCGCCAGCGTTTTCGCGCCGCGGACATCCTGCTCCTCGACGACGTTCAGTTCGTCGTCGGGAAGGAGGCGTCCGAGAACGAGCTCTTCCACACGTTCAACGCTCTTTACGACGAGGGCAACCAAATCGTCTTCTCCTCCGACGTGCCGCCCCGCGAGATTCCCGGCCTCACGGATCGCCTCAAGAGCAGGTTTGAAGGCGGCCTGATCGTGGACATCCAGCTGCCCGACTTCGAGACGAAGGTCGCGATCCTCCGGCAGAAGGCCGAGGCCAACCAGGTCGTGCTCGAAGACGACGTCGCGTTCTTCCTGGCGGGCAAGATCAAATCGTCGATCCGCGAGCTGGAGGGGTATTTCAACCGCGTCGTGGCGTTCGCTTCGCTGAAGGGCGAGGCCATCTCGCTCGACCTTGGCCGAGAGGCCCTCAAGGACGTCTTTCGTGCCGAGGAACACGCGACGACGCCCGCCGAAATCCTGAAGCTCGTCGGCGCGCACTATGGCCTCAAGCCCGCGGAGCTCCGCGCGCGGACGAAGCGTGGCCCCATCGTCTTCGCGCGGCAGGTCACGATGTACGTCCTCAAGGAGGCCACGGGCCTGTCCCTCCCCGAGATCGGCCGACTGTTCTCCGACAAACACCACACGACGGCGCTGCACGCCATCCGGAAGATCGCCGCGCTGCGCGAGGAGGACCCCGTACTCGACCGGCTCCTGGCGGGTTTTCTGGCCCAGTTTCGGTAACCTTTCCACCCCTTTTCCGCCCGCTCCGGACGGCCCCCCCCGCCGCCATTGGAAAAGTCCGCCCCTCCGCCCCGGCCGGCCTTTTTTTTCACAGGCCCGAACGCAGAGATCCACAGCCAGCCGTGTGTCGTAAAGGTTTTCGTTTTAGATATTTATCTCCCAATGCACTTTTGGGACCCACCTACTACTTCTACTTCTTTTGACTACCTCTAAATGATAGGATTAAGGAGATAAGGAGAAGTCGTGGAGCTGACACTTCCGGCCTCGATCCTGGCTCGTGAATTGAGCCTTATTCAGGGCGTCGTCGAGAAGCGGACGACGCACCAGATTCTCACGAATGTCCTGCTCGAGGCTAAGAGCGGGACGCTCACCCTCACGGCAACGGATCTCGACACGACGCTTGTGTCCGAAATCGTCCCCGGCACCATGAAAAGTGCGGGCGCCGTCACGGCCCCGGCGCGGCGACTCTATGACGTCGTTCGCGAACTGCCGGCGAACGCGGAGATCAGACTCAAGGTGCTCGAGAACAACCACGTCTCCCTCGAGTGCAAGGAACCGAAGCTGAGGATCCGGCTGAACGGCCTTCCCGCGGGCGACTACCCGACCCGGCCGGAACCGGCGGGCGGACCGACCCTCACCTTGTCATTCGGCGCCCTGCGCCGAATGGTCGACAAGGTCCGATTCGCCGTGTCGACGGAGGAGATGAGACTGCAGCTTCAGGGAGCTCTCCTCAAGACGAAGGGCGGGACCGTCGAGATGGTCGCGACAGACGGGCATCGGCTTGCGCTCGTCGAAGTGGAGGGGGCGAAAGCAGAAGCCGGATTCGAGCCGGTTCTCGTCTCGAAGAAGATTCTCGACGAGCTCGGTAAGCTCGACGCGGCCGACGACGCGCCCGTGACGATCATGCGCGGGACCAACCACATCGGCTTCTCGGTCGGGAGCCGCAAGCTCTTCTCGAAGCTCGACGAGCGCCGGTTTCCGGACTACGAGAAGGTCATCAGCAAGGAGAACGACAAGAAGGCGGTCGTTCCGCGCGAAGAGCTTCTCGGGGCCGTTCGGAGAATCGCGCTTCTCTCCGGCGACCGGATGAAGGCCGTGAGCCTCTCGTTCCAGAAGGACGCCCTCGTCGTTTCTTCCGAGAGCCAGGAAGTCGGCGACGGCTCCCAGGAAATTGCCGTCACGTACGACAACGCCGCCGTGACGCTGCGTCTCAACGCGCGCTACCTCGAGCAGTTTCTCGAAGCGGCCGAGACGAGGGACGTCCACCTCTTCGTGAAGGACGAGCAGGCGCAGTGTCAGGGCCGGCCGGCCGAACCGCTGGGCGGCATCCGCAGTTATCTCTACGTCGTGATGCCGATGAGGATGTAGTCGGCCGCGTGGAGATTCTTTCGCTGACTTCCGAAGGCTTCCGAAACCTCCTGAATGGCAAGGTGGAGGTGCACCCGCGCCTAAACCTCATCGTCGGCGACAACGGGCAGGGAAAGACGAACCTGCTCGAGGCGCTTGCGCTCGTTTCGGGCCGGCCGTCGTTCCGCACGCGCGACGTGGCCGAGGTGCGCCAGCATCTCGCGGCGCGCGCGGTCGTCTCGGCCCGACTACGCGACGACGCGGGAGACCCCCGAAACGACACGACGCTCGGTTTCGCCTGCGCGGGCGGCGCGCGCGAGCAGCACCGGGACGGCAAGCACGTGACCCGGCTCACCGCGGCGCGCACCCTTCCGGCCGTCTTCCTCACGGCGCAGGATCTCTCGCGGCTGTCCGGTCCGCCGGCGGAACGCCGCCGAGCGCTCGACCGAGCGGCGCTCGCGCTCGAGCCCCAGCACGCGCGCGCCCTCCTCGCCTACGAACGCGCGCGCGCGGCGAAAACCCGGCTGCTCTCTCTCGGCGCGCGATTCGACGCGGACGAGCTCGCCGTGTACGAAACGGCGCTCGCCGAGACCGGCGGACAGGTCGCGGCCAACCGGCGCGCGACGCGGGCCCGGCTCGAAGCGCAGATCGCGCGGCACGCGGACGACCTCGGCACGCCGTTTCGCCACCTCTCCCTCGAGCTCGTGAGCGACCTACCGGCGGACGGCGCCGCGCCGGAGCTGGCCGCAGCGCTCGCGGGTCTCATGCGCGACCGCAAGAGCGACGAGCGCCGCGCGCAGCGCTGCCTCGCGGGGCCGCATCGCGACGATGTCGTGCTTCGAGCGGACGGCGTCCCGCTCGCGAGCCGGGCCTCCTCGGGCGAGACGCGCAGCTTCCTTCTCGCGTGGACCCTGGCGGAAATGGCCCTCCTCGCGGGCGGCGGCCGGGCGCCGATTCTTGGCTTCGACGACTTCGATTCCGAGTGGGACCCGCGCGTTCTCGGCGCGTTTGCCGAAGCGCTGCCGGGGGACGGACAGGTTTTCCTGACCTCCGCCCGGCCCGAGGCGGTCCGCGGGCTTCCCCTTCCGGCGGGCGCGATCTACCGCATGTCCGCGGGGCGGCTCTCGCGGGAGGGCATCCTGGGCGCGGGCCGAAGCGCGGAGCGCCGCGTCGCAGCCGCGGGAGCGGGGCCGGCATGAGCGAGCGCAGGGACCACGCGGACGCCCCGGTCGGCGCCGAGACGCTGCCGCCGCCCGGCCCGACGCACGCCGGCGCGGAAGACTACGGCACGAGCTCGATCAAGCTCCTCAAGGGGCTGGAAGCCGTTCGCAAGCGGCCCGGGATGTACATCGGGAACACCGACGACATCACGGGACTTCACCACATGGTCACCGAGCTCGTCGACAACGCGATCGACGAGGCGCAGGCGGGCTACTGCGACACGATTTCCGTCGTCGTTCACGCCGACGACTCCGTCTCCGTCGAGGACAACGGCCGCGGAATCCCCGTCGGGCCGCATCCGGTGCACGGCCGCGAGACCCTGGAGATCATCCTCACGGACCTCCACTCGGGCGGCAAGTTCGACGACAACGCGTACAAGGTCTCGGGCGGCCTCCACGGCGTCGGCCTGTCCGTCGTCAACGCGCTCGCGGGAACGCTCGACGTGGAGGTCAAGCGGGAGGGCCGCGTCTGGCAGCAGCACTACGAGAAGGGGTTCCCGATGGTGCCGATCCGCGAGGTCGGCAGGTCGACGAAGACGGGCACCAAGATTACGTTCAAGGCCGACCCGGAGATCTTCTCCGTCACGAGCTACAACTTCGACGCGCTGTCGCAGCGGCTGCGCGAGCTCGCCTTCCTGAACTCCGGCGTCACGATCGAAATCCTCGACGAACGCGACCCGAAAGGCGAAAAGAAACATCTCTTCAAGTACGACGGCGGCATCCGTTCGTTCGTCGAGCACCTGAACAAGAACAAGCAGCCGCTTCACGACGCCGTCATCACGTTCTCGGACGTGAAGGATCCGAGCGGAAACGCGGCCGTGGACGCGAAGAAAGAGCGCCTCGACGTCGCGCTGCAATGGAACGAGGGCTACACGGAGCAGATCTTCTGCTTCACGAACACGATCTCGAACAAGGACGGCGGGACGCACCTCGAAGGACTGAAGACCGCGCTGACCCGCGCGATCCAGAAGTACGCCGAGGGCGCCGGCCTGACGAAGCACCTCAAGGACACGACGCTCTCGGGCGACGACTGCCGCGAGGGGCTCACGGCCGTCGTCTCCCTCAAGATCCGCGACCCGAAGTTCTCCTCGCAGACGAAGGAAAAGCTCGTCTCCCAGGAAGCGAAGACCTGGACGCAGACCGTCACCTACGAAAAGCTCTCGAACTTCTTCGAGGAGAACCCGAAGGTCGCGCGCCGCGTCGTGGA
>JBDTML010000114.1:0-15834 GCA_039934255.1 Acidobacteriota bacterium
TCGCGTAGTGCGTACACTCGTGGTCCCGCCGGATCGACACGGAGAGAGAGGCCCATTCGTCCGGCATGAAGCCCGCATCCCGCGCCGGGACGCCGCTATACGGCCCCGCGCTCAGGATCATGAAACGGTCCTCGTAGAGCGCCTTCTCGGCGAGGAGCGCGGGGAAGCCATCGCCCGCCCAGTCTCCTCGAGGATGCTTTTCGTCCCACGCGCGCCGAAACCGCGCGACCCGGTCCCAGTTGTTGAAGCCCTTCACGAGGCATGCGCCCATCGACGGCGGCACGGGAACCGGTTCGTTCCGCGCGCTGAAAACGCGCACGAGCGTCTCGAAGTCGGCGCGCTCCGGCGCGATGAGCACCGGCAGGCGGCCCGCAAGCGTCGGGTGCAGCGTCAGCGTCAACGTGCCCGGGTTCTCGAAGGCCGGGCCCTCTCCCTCGGGCGGGGGTTCGCCGCGCCGTGTGGCCGCGCGATACTCCTCCGTCGCCGAAACGCCCGCGCGCACCGGGAAGCGCATCTGCGGGAGGCGGGCCGCGAGGGCCGCCACGGGGCCGCGCCTTTCCGCGTCCCGCGCGTACTCCTCCCAGGCGGCGAGGAACGGCTCGTCCGGATATTCCGCGGCGGCCGCGGCGACGACGGCGTTTTCGGGCAGGAGGGGCGTGTCGTACCGAAGCAGCTCCTCGAGGATCTCCCCCGCGGCCCCCGCGGCGCGCAGCCGTTCCGCGCGCTCGCCTCGAGGAGCAGCCTCCTCGCTCACGCCATCTGCCGCCGGGCAAGCTCGTAGAAGAGTCCGTTCTTCTTCATGAGCTCGTCATGGGAGCCGCTCTCGCTCACGGAGCCGCCCTGGAGGTAGCAGATGACGTCGGCGTTCACGATCGTCGAGAGGCGGTGCGCGATCACGATCCTCGTCGCGTGCATTTTGTTCATGCTGTCCGTCACGATCGCTTGCGTCCGGTTGTCGAGGGCGCTCGTCGCCTCGTCGAGGAAGAGCACCTTCGGGTTCGAGACGATCGCGCGCGCGATCATGAGCCGCTGCTTCTGGCCGCCGGACAGGCCCCCGCCGCCCTCGGCGACGTAGGTGTGCATCTCCATGGGCATCTCGCGGATGTCCTCCGCGAGCCCCGCCTTCTCCGCGGCCGCCCAAGCCTCCTCCACGGTACGGGAGGACATGCCGACGATGTTGCGGTGAATGTCGGCTGGCAGCATCCGGCTGTCCTGAAGCACGACCCCGAGCTGCTGGCGCACGAGGCGGATGTCGAGCGACGCGAGGTCCTGGCCGTCGTAGTAGATCGACCCTTTTTCAGGCTTCTCGAAGCCGAGCATGAGGCGCATGAGGGTCGACTTCCCCGACCCCGAGCCCCCGACGAACGCGACGAACTGTCCCGGCGGGATCTTGATCGAGAGATCCTTGAGGATGTACGGCGTGTCCTCGCTGTAACGAAACCAGACGTGAGAGACCTCGATCTCGCCGCGAAGCTGGCCGGGGGGCGCTTTCGTGGCGTCGATCTCGGGCTCCGTCGTGAGGATCGGCGAGAGGCGCTCCCAGATCGGGACCGCGACGAGGAGCGAGAGCGACGCCTCGCTCAGCGACTGCATCGCCGCGGCGAAGGCGCCGTAGGCGGCGCTGAAGGCGATGAACGCGCCTGTCGACAGTCCGCCAGCGCCGCCGCTCGTCCCCGCGGATCCCTGCACATAAACGAGCGTCGCGAAGATCGCGATCGAGGACAGGAGCGGATACGCCGAGTTGAACACGGCGACCGCGCTCTGGATCCCGCCCGCCCGGAACGCGACCCGCCGCTGCTCGGCGAACGCCTTCGCCCAGACGCGGAACCCGTGCGGCTCGGCGCCGCAGGCGCGAAGCTTGCCGACCCCCGAGATGAGCTGGACGACGAGCCCCGTGATCGCGCCGCGCATCGTCATCTGCTGCCTCTGAAAACGGAGCTGGACCATGTTCGCCGCCGTCGTGACGCCGAGGAACACGAGGGTGAGCCCGATCGCGAGCAACGCGAGCGGCATGCTGTAGCTCAGCATGAGGCCGAGGTAGAAGATCGCGCTCAGGGTCCCGAGCACCGCCCCCATGGCCGCGCCCGCGAGGAGGGCGCGGATCGCGTCGATCCCGCCGGCGCGGTCCGCGAGGTCGCCCGACGTGTACTGCTTGAAGAAGGTCGACGGGAGGTCCAGCAGGCGGTCCCAGAGGGCGGCCTGGATCGAATAGTCCATCCTTCCCTGAAGCCTCATGACCGCGATCGACTGCGTCACCTTGAACGCCATCGACGCGATGGCCGATACGAAGAGGGCGATCGTGAACTGCGCGAGGAGGCTCTTCTCGGCCTGCGGGATCGCCGTGTCGAAGAGCTGGCCCATGAAGTAGGGTCCCATCGAGCCGAGGACGCCCATCGCGAGGCCCAACGCGACGAGCGTCACGATATCCCGCTTCAGGCCGCGCGCCCCGAACTTCACGATGTCCTTCGCCGTGAGCACGCCGTCGGGAAGTCGGCGGTAGAACGAGTAGGCGAACGGGCTCAGGTTCGTCGCGAACTCGGCATCCACAGGCGCCTTTTTCCCTGTTTTCGGGTCCACCCAGTCGTACGCGGCGGGACCGTGCGGCACGAGCGCGACCGCCTGGCGGTCCTCCGCGGTCTGCGCGAGGAACGGACCCTGATCCTCCTTCCACCAGTCGCCGCGAAGGGCGACGAGCCGCGTCCGGAAGCGGGACGTGATCGCGACGGCCTGAAGGTTTTCGTCAAAGGTTCGTTCCGTCCCGGCGTCCTGGGGCTTCTTCGCTTCCATCCCGAGCGCCGCGCACACGTAGCGGCACGCCTGATAGACGGGCTCGACGTCTCCCCCTTCGAAGAGGTCGGCGGCCTTGGCCTCCGGATGCTCGAGAATGCCCCCGATCTCCTTGTAGGCGGCCTCCTGGGCCGCGACGGCGTGCTCCGCCTTGCTCCTGAGACGATTGAACTCGTCCACGGTCGCGAGCTTCTTGTTGAGGAACTCGCACTCGCACAGGACGCGGTGATAGAGACCGAGCCCTTCCCAGAGCGCTTCGCTCGCGACCGCACGGAGCGTCTCGACGGGCGCGAGGATGAGGGGCTCCTCGTTCGCCTCGATCCATCCTTCTCGCGTGATCGGAAAGAGGGCGGCTCCGGAGACCTCGGAGAGGCCGATGAAGAGCGCGGTCCCTTGCAGCGGTGTCCAGACGACGCCCTTGCCCGCGCGTGCGCGTCTCTGGGCCCCGAGAATCGTCTCCTGGCCCGGCTCGAGATCAAAATCGGGCGAGATCGCGGGAAGCCCCCGCACGAGCGCTTCCGAAAGTCCGATGACCCAGCCGTCCACGAGGCCCGCGATCCGGGTCGACTGAGCGGGATCCGCGGCGAGGCCGCGGAGCCGGGCGGCCGGGATTTTCCTGAGGCGTGTTCCCGACTTGCCCGTCGCGAGGAATCCGCCTCCCATCCCGTAGGCCTCGAGGTCCATCCCGAAGAACGCGTGGCCGGGATCCACCGAGACGAAGTGAGCCCGTGCCCCGGAGGGTTCTCCGTCCTTCACCGAGACGGTGAAGATGTCGACGCGCCCCTCCTCGACGAGCCAGCACGACAGGGGATCGGCGATGAGGAAGGGCTTGTTGCCGCCCATCACGACGGCCTCGCCCTCGTGCTCGAGCGTCGCCGTGAGCCGCAGCCGCAGGCTCTCGATGATCTCCTGGACGGGGACCGCGGTCGTCCGGGCCGCGTCGAGGTCTTCGGCGGTGCCTTCGTCGGCGAGTACGAGCTCGAGGACGACGTTGCCGAGCCGGAAGCGGTCCATGTGATCGAGGAGAGCCGTGTCGACGCGGCGGTCGCCCACCCACGTCCCATTCGCGCTCTTCTGGTCGGTCAACCGCACGCCGAGACCCGTTGCATCGAGACGGGCGTGCCGCCGCGAGATGCTCGGGTCCGCGATCACGACGTCGCACTCGTCCGCGCGGCCGACAAGGCACGCCGGGTCCGGCTGAAACTCCAATCCGACGAGGGACTCGTCCCGCGCCTCGACGATCCGGAGACGGAACGCCCCGGGTCCCGCGGGAGACGAGACGATCGTCTCGTCCGTGCCTTTGACCCTCCCCGCGCTCAACGCGGCCGCCCGGCGTGGCGCGGCCCGCGACGCTCAGTGTCCGGAGATGAGCCGCGCATAGGGCATGTCCTTCACGTCCTTCATTTCCTCGTGCACACCCCGCTGGACGATCTTCCCCTTCTCGAGGACGACGATCTCGTCGGCGTCGCGAATCGTGCTCAACCGGTGGGCGATGATGATGCAGGTGCAGCCGCGCCGTCGCAGGCTGTCGTCGATGCAAGCCTCCGTGGCCGGATCGAGCGCGCTCGTCGCCTCGTCGAGGATCAGGATCGTCGGCCCGCCCGCGAGAGCGCGCGCGATCTCCAGCCGCTGTCTTTGTCCGCCGCTGAAGTTCGAGCCTCCCTCGGAAACGGTCGCTCCGTATGCCCCTTCGCGCCCCTCGATCACGTCATGGATCTCGGCGTCGCGGCACGCCTGCGTGATGTTCGTGAGCGGAATCGTGGAGTCCCACATCGCGACGTTGTCGCGAATCGTGCCGCCGAAGAGGAAGATCTCCTGGTCGACGAGGCCGATGGAGTTCGACAAGAGGCTGCGCGGGAGCTTCTCGCGCGGGGTCCCGTCGAAGAGGATCTCCCCCTCCCAGGGTTCGTACAGCCCCGACACCAGCTTCGCGACGGTCGACTTGCCGCTTCCGCTCAAGCCCACGAGCGCGACGCGCTGGCCGGGCTTGATGAGCAGGGAGAAATTTTCGATGAGAGGTGCCTCGAGCGGGCTGTAACCGAACGTGACATTGCGGATCTCGACTTCGCCCGCGAGCTTCACGGCCGGCCTACCGGTTGGCGCCCCGGCCGGCGCCGCGGCCGCGGACGCTTCGGACGCGGGCGCCTCCCGGCTGTACTGGCGGTCCTGCGGGTGGCGCAGGACGTCGTCCAGCCGGCTCATGTCCGCCTCGAGCTCCTGAAGAGTCGCGCCGAACGAGACGAACGAGTTGAGCGGCCGCGTGAAGCTCCCGACCAGCGACTGGTAGGCGACGAGCATGCCGACCGTCATGGCGCCGCGCATGACCATGAGGCCGCCGACGAGGAGAATGACCATCGTCGAGAGCGTGTTCACGAGCGGCGGCACGCACGAGGTGAGCTCGCCGAGGAGGCCGATGTCCTGCTGGCCCCGGAGCGCCTTCGCCTGGTAACCGGCCCAACGGCCGAAGAACTCGGACTCCGAGCCTGTCGCCTTGAGCGTCTCGATCATGCGCAGGCCGTTCATGGCCGTGCCCATGAGCTTTCCATAGTCGAGCATGAGCTTCTGACAGGCGTCGATGCGGCGGCGCGACACGACGCGCACGGCCACGACGTTCAGGAGAGCGATCGCGATGACGAAGAGGGTGAGGGGCACCGTGTAGATGAACATGAGGACCGCGTAGAAGACGACCAGGATGCAGTCGAGCGCCGTCGTCGCGAGGCGCCCCGAAACGATGGCGGCGACTTTGTCGTTGATCAGGACGCGCGAGCCGATCTCTCCCGAAAACCGCTGCGAGAAATACGAGACGGGCAGCCTCAGGATGTGGTTGAAGAACTGGCTCGCCGTCGTGATCGCGAGCTTCGTCTCCAGCCGCAGGAGGAAATACGTCTGGAGCCAGACCAGGACCATCCGGATCACCGCCGTCACCGCCATCCCGAGAAGGAGAGGCTTGAGGAGTGCCGTGTGGTTGGAGATGAGGTACTCGTCGATGAAGATCCGGGAAAACGTCGGGACGACGAGTCCGGGCAGCACGAGCGCGACCCCGCACAGGAAGACGAAGAGAAGGGCAGTCTCCGAGCCGACCAGCCTCTTGCGGAGGGCCGCGACGAGGCTCGGTTTCTCGCCACCCTTTTTGAAGTTCGGCCCGGTCTCGAACGTGAGGACGACACCCGAGAAAGAAGCGTCGAGCTCCTCCAGCGTGATCGTTCGGGGCCCCTGAGCCGGGTCGCTCAGGAAGACCTTCCCGCCCCGACCGAAGCCCTCGAGAACGAGGAAGTGATTGAAGTTCCAGAAGAGGATGCAGGGGAGCCGTATCGCATACAGCTCCTCGGGCTCGTGCTTGAATCCCTTCGCGACAAGGCCGTACTTGCGTGCGGCCTTGATGACGTTGCTCGCCTTCGAGCCGTCGCGTGAGACGCCGCATTCCACGCGAAGCTCCTCGAGCGACACGATCCTTTCGTAGTACGCGAGGATGATCGAGAGCGCGGCGGCGCCACACTCGACGGCCTCCATCTGGAGAATCGTCGGACACCGCTCGCGTCGGTTCGGGGGCTTCGGCTTGGGCGCGTCGGCCGCGGGGGCCGCGTCGCCCGACAGCGTCGGGTCCATGCGGGGTGTCAGCTCATGCCCACGGTCTTCTTGAGGACGGGCAGCACGTACGAGATGGGTTTCTTCTTTTCGACGACGACGGACCCCCGGCTCTGCGTCCCGCTGTAGACGGGCGTCGGCGGGCCCTTCGAGGACGACCAGCGATAGCCGCTCGGCGTGTCGGACGCGGGGATGAGACTCGCGACGATCTCGATCGAGGCGAACCGGCCGGCGAGCTCCTCGGCGAGCTTGTCGTTGCGAAGGATCTTGCGGAGTCCTTCCGGCGTGACCGGGAACTCGCCGACGGACTTCACCTTCCCGATGAGGAACCCGTACTCTTCGGCTTTCACGGTGGAAGGCGAGATCCTCAGGTCCATCCCGGGACGCACCTTCTTGCCCTCGCCCGCCGGGATGAACAGCACGGCCTCGAGCGGGGCGTCCGTCGGCTCGAGCGTGAGGATGCGGTTGCCCATCGGGACGAGTGCCCCAATTCCTCCGACGACCTCGAGGACGCGGCCCGCGTACGGGCTCTTGACGTCGGTGCTCGCCGCGAGCTGTTCCTCCATCTCCCGGAGCATCCGCTTGAGGTCGTCGACGCGGAGCTCCTGGCCGGACTGGGACATCCGGGTCTGCGCGAGCGCCTGCTCGGTCGAGAGGAGCTGTTCTTTCGTCCGCATGAGGGTGCTGTTCGTGAGGAGCCCCCTCGCGACGAGACCTTGCTGGACCCTGACCTTCTCGCGGAGTTCGCGGAGTTGGGCCTGATAGCCGGCGGCGACGGTGCTTCCCGAGGACCCGCTTTCCCGCTTCTGGCTCTCGACCTGGACGAGCTGCGCCTTCGTGTTCTCGATCTTGAGCACGAGATCGGGCTGCGCCATCCGTGCGACGGCCTGGCCGACCTGTACGGTGTCTCCGGGCTTCACGAGCACCTCCGTGAGCCGGCCCTGCGCTCCCGCGGTGACCTCGAAAACGTTCGCGCCGCGGATGAGAATCCCCTGGCCGTCCACCCGGATGCTGATGCTGCCGACGACGCTCCAGACGATCGCGAAGACGAGGAGGACCGACACACCCCCGAGGGCGATCCAGCCCATCGGCGACGTCACCTGCATCGTGACGTCGAGCTGCTCGGGCGAGGAGAGCTTCTCGAGGGCAGACTTGCGGAACAGTCCGGCCGAGGGCTGCATCGGACCCTATCTCGCGGTCGGGAGGAACGGCATCACGCCGGTGAACGCGACCTGCCCGTCGGAGACCGTGTAGGGCAGGAGAAGGCCGGCCTCGTAGTGGATCCGCGCCGCGAGGGTCGCGAGCGAAAGGCGCGCGCCGAGGCCGTCGAGCCTCGAGCGGGTACCCAGCTGCTCGGTCGTGATCGCGTCCAAGGCGCTCATCTCGCCCGCCCGGTACTGCTCGTCCCCGGCGCGCATCATGTCCACCCCGTATCGGGAGGCGACCGCGCGCGCGGTCAGCTCCCGGGTCACGGCGCGCGCGGATTCGACGGCCTCGACGACGCCGAGGCGGGCCGAGCGGATCGTGTCCCGCTCGGTGACGCGAGCCCTCTCCCGCAGGGCCTCGAACTGCACGACACGCCCGCGGGCCGCGTGGTTCCCGACGGGGATTCCGAGTCTGAGCCCGATCTGCACGCTCGGCCCGACCCAGGTCCCGCCGAACGCACGCGAGAGGCCGGTTGGGTTGATTGCCGCCGCGATGCGAAATTCACCGTCCTGCCAGATCGCGTTGAACCCGGCCTGAAGAGAAAAGTTGAGCGCGGGACGGAGATCGACGCGGGCGCCCGCGAGGAGCGCCTCGGCCGCGGCAACCTGGGCCCGCGCGGCCTTCACGTCGGCGCGTGCCGTCGCTGCTGCGTCACCGGAGACCTGGAGCGCGGACATCGCGACGCGGTCGAGCTCGGCGCCGTCCGGGAGCGGGTCGGCCGCGGACGGAGCCGCGCCAAGGTCCGTCACCGTAAGCCCCATGGCGCGGGCGAGCTCCACGCGCTCGGTCTCGACGTTCTGGCGCGCCCGCACGATAGACGCCTCCACGTCGGCGGCCCGAGCGCGGACGCGGTCCATCTCGGAGCGCGCCAGCTCGTCGCCCATGACGAGCGCTTCGCTCAGCTCGCCGATGTGCCGCTGGGCGTCCACCGACTCCCGCAGAAGCCGGAGCTGCTCCTCGCCGCTCGCGAGCGTCCAGTACCGGACGATCGTGTTGAGGACGTTCGCGGCCGCCGTCTGCGCGAGGGCTTGCTGCGCCGCTTCGACGTTCAGCCGCGCGGAGCGCTCTTCCGCGGCGACGGACGTCGCTCCACTGCCCTTGAGAAGCGGGAGGTCGACGCCGATCCCGGCGCCGACCCGATAGAGCGTCGGACTCCCCTGACCGCCCTCGGCGGGGCTGTCGGACTTGTTCGTGAAATTCGACCGCACGCCCTTCCCGAAAAGGATGGTCGAGACGACCGGACCCGAGCGCATCGGATTCTCGTGCCGGAGGTCGAGGTTGAAGACGTCGTTCACGTTACCCGCGGGCAGGGCCCCGATCGCGACGAGCTGTTCGTCGAGGGCGGGCAGGAAGACCCGGCGCGTGAGCGCAACGACGTTTCTGAGCTGCTCGGAGACCTTCTGGTTCAGTGCCGCGGAAAGCCTCGAGCTCGCCGAGTTCGGGTCGAACGGAAGCGCAGCGGCGGCCTCCAGGAGCTGGAACGACTGGTAGTCCGTAGGCTTGATCACGTCCGAGCAGATCGGCGAGCCGTTGATGAAGTACTGGTGCCCCTTGCAGTCGATGTTCGCCTTCCCGTTCGGATCCGCGAGACTGCGGTTGATCTCGGTCGCGATCTGCGTGAGGTTCGTCGTCGAGTCGCGAAGGAAGTCTCGCTTGCCGATCTCGCCCTTGAGAGCGCTCTCCGTCAGAAACGTAAGCCTGTGGTCGTAGGACGGCGCGACGACGATCACGGAGTCGAAGCGACCCGACGTCTCCTGCAGGACGCCTCGAAGGCGCAGGACCTCGAGGCGGCCCTGGATGATGTCGGGGGCGTTCTCGAGCGTGAGCCGGATCGCCTCCTGGAGCGTGATTTTCGCCGCGCGGATTTCCGGCGCCGGCAGGTCGCGCGGGACGGCGGGCGCAACGGACGCTCTGGACGCGGCATCGGCACGCGTCGCGAGAGCCGCGGCGAGAACCGAGACTGCGAAGACGAAGCGGCGCCGGGGGCTCGTCACCGTCGCCGCCTTCACTTCGCGGCCGGAGGAAGCGTCACGAGATCCGCCAGACGCACCACGTTGAGCGCCCCGCGGGATTCGACGAGCGTGCCGGTCTCGTAGCGCAGCCGTGCGATGAACGAAGCGAGCTGCTGGCGCGCGTTGGCCCAGGTCACGAGGGCATTCGTCTGAAGGTCCTGCGTGACGATCGTGTCGAGCAGGCTCGACTGCCCCCCACGATAGCGCTCCGTCTCGGAGTCGATCGTCTGGCCGTAGAGGCGTACGGCCTCGTTCAGTCGCGCGACCTGCTCGCCGGACGACCTCACGGATGCGACGAGGGAGACGACGTTCGCCTTGATGTTCCGGTCCAGGTCCGTCGCGCTGATCGTCCGCTGTGCGAGGTCGGCCTCGCTCTGCAAGAGGCGTCCCTTCGCGGCGTTGTTGCCGACGGGCTTCTCGAAGGAGAGGGAGGCCTGCCACCCCGGCGCCACCCAGCCGTCGACCAGCTTGCTTGCGCTCGTCTCGGCGATCGAGTTCGCCGAAATGCGTCCCGCAAAATCGAGGCGGGGACGGAGTCCCGTGCGCGCCGCCACGGCGATAACGCCGCCCGACTCGCGCAGCTTCGCCGCGGCCTGCCGGTCCCACCGGCTATGGAGCGCGAGGTCGATGCAGAGAGCCGGATCGAGCGCGGCCAGCGGTGCAGCGTCGGGGGTTGGCGGAAACGGGTCGGCGGCGAGCGGCGCGTTCGCCGGCTCCACGACGGAGAGCCCCATCGTCTTCGCGAGCTGAACGCGCGCTTCGCTTACGGCACGCTCGGCGCTCGCGACCTGCGCGGCGTCGGTGGCCTGGCTCGCGAGCGAGCGCGCTTTCTCGGAGCGTGGAAGCTCGTCCCCCGCGATGAGCGCGTCCGTGAACTCGAGACGCTGGTCCCCGAGGCGGGCCGCCTTGCGGGCGATGTCGAGGAATTCCTGCGCCGCCACGAGGTTCCAGTAGGCGACGACCGTGTTCAGGACGCTCGTCGAGGCCGTGTGCTTCAAAACGAATTCGCTCGCCTCATAGTCGATCCCGGCCGACCGCTCGAACGCTCCCGTCGCGTCGACTCCGCGGCCGCGCAGGAGCGAGATGTTCAGCGCGAACCCGATCTCCGCCGTGTAGATGTCCTCCACGCCAAGCCCGCCGAAGTCGGACTGCTTCGATTTCCCCTTGTAGCCGTTGGCGTCGAAGCTGCCGCTCGCGAAGAGGCCGGCCGTCACGCCGTCCCGGTAGGGAAACGTGAGCCCCAGATTCAGATTTCCCTGGTTTTCCTGAGTGATTTTCGGGACATCTCCGAGGTTGGCTCGCGTGTCGCGAAGGAACTGCTCGTTCGCCGTCTTGCCTGCCAGGGTCGACTGGAAGCCCAGAACGGTCGATTGGATCAGCGCATTGCGCTGGCCGATCAGAACCCCTTTCCTGAAGGGATCGGCCTCGGCGGCGATGAGGTCGTTGAACCGCGAGACCTGGAGCTGGAACTGCAGGATCTGGATGTCCTCGCTCGTGCTCACGTAGCCGCTGGGATTGGCCGCGATCCGGCCGGCCTCTTCGAGCTCGAACTGCGCAAGGGCCGTGTCTCGTGTTGCGGCCGCGAGGTCCTTTTCAATGTCCGTGCGTTTCTTGGTCTCGCCCCCGATCTGCGAAAAGGTCAGGGATTGTTGCGTGAACTTCCAGGACGCGTCCCCGGTGATCGTGGGGTCGAACGCTCCTGTCTGCGTCATGAAGGCCCCGCGCTGCGAGCGTGTCGCTTGCTCCTGCAGACGGAGAGCCGGGTCGTTCTCGAGGGTCAGCCGGACGGCGTCGACGAGCGTGATCCGGCCCCCGGGAAATGTGAGCGTCGGCGGGTTCCAATCCTCACCGGCCCGAGCGTCGGCGGCGCGGACCCGCGCGGGCCGGCCGAGAACGACGAGGAGAATGATGAAGCCCAGGCGGAACGGAGTGCGAAATCGATTCATGCGACTCCTCTTGCGGGGACCGGCGGCAGCCGGCGCCCGGTGAATGTTCAGAGAACGTGATTCCGCGAGGACGAGCGGAACGCTAGCATCGTGTGAGTCTCGCGGTCAATCCGCCCGGGAGTCGAGGCGTTTCGACGTCCCCCGCGTCTCGCCGAGGAACGTCGCGTGAGCGGCGCAGCGGCGCAGGACGAACGCGAACATTCCGCGGTAATTCACGGGCGTGGTCATCGAGCACTGGATGTAGCGCGTGCCCTCCGACAAGCGTCGGATCGCTTCCGAGAGCGCCGGGACGATCTTCCCGCGCCGGCCGAGGTCCCGCCGGATGAAGACGCACGTGAAACGCACCGTGCGCTCGTCCACCTCGTGCGTGATGACCCACCCCACGATCGCGCCATGCAACCGGATCCCGAGGCTCGAGACCGGCTCGAAACCGAGGGCGTCGTGCCTCCACGGCTCGAGGCCTGGCGTGATCCAGCCTGTGGCGCGTTGACTTTCCCGCAGCGCCTCGCGCTCGCCGCTCGTCAGATCCTTCCACGGGAAGACCTCGTAGCCCTCGCCGAACGGATAGCGTCCATACCATTCCATCCGGCGCCCCCCCTCGAGCGTGAAGCGCATCGTGAGTTGGCGGAATTCGGGCTTCGACCAGCCCGACTTCTCGAGGACACGTTCGAGGGCTGCCTGGTCGGGTGTCCCCGTCATGTACGTGCCGCCCATCGTCTCGACTCCCATCCGCGCAAGGCAGTCCTCGATCGCCCCGAGCAGGGCGATTCCGAGGCCCCGCCCCCGGTAGGCGGACCGTACGAAGAGTGAGAGCCCCTCGGCGTTCGCGGTCTGTCCCTCGGCAATCTCCGCAAGCGCGAGCCCGATGGGCTCGCCGTTCCCCCAGGCTCCCACAGCGACCGGGAGCACGATGGGCTGACCAGGCATGTCGGGATGCAGGCGCTCACGCTCGAGCGCGAGCAGGCGGCGATAAGCGGGAAACGTCATCTCCAGGAAGCGTGGGTCCGCAGGAGCCGAAAGCCTCTCGAAGCTGACTTCGAGCGGAGTTCGCGCGACCGCTCTCGTCCGGTCCCCATCGTATGACCCCACGCTCCCGGACGCCTCGAAGGCGAGCACGTTCGGGAGCAGATCGGGCCGCGCGACGCGGAGGAGCGTGTAGGCAATCCCGGCAAGCCCACGGAAGAAGCCGGGGAGGACCCCGGCGCTCTCCTCCTCGGTTCCGCGCAGCCGGTAGCCTCCGCGCTTGCGCGCACGCTCGAGCATCGCGCCGAGGCGCGCGTTCGCGGCCGAAACGAGGTCGGGGCGGTGGAGCACGAGGCCCGCCGTGTGGAGCGACTCGACGAGCCCGGCGTTTCCGCAGCACACGTGGTCGAGCGAAAGCAGCCCAACCCGCCGGGTCGTCTCGACGGCGATCTCGAGATCACGCATCAGCTCCGTACCGCCGAGATCCCGCATCGCGACGCGGGCCAGAGCGATTCCGGGAGCCCCGTGACACCACGCCCTCATGTCGAGGCGTCGGATCCCGTCTCCCTCCCTCACGAGAACCGGCCAGTTCCCCATACCGGAGTCGAAAATCGCCGCCTCGCTCCGGAGGGCCGCGCGAGCCGCGGCCGAGAAGTCCTCGCGACCCGCAGCCACTCCGAGCCGCGAGACCGCGAGCGCGATGCCACTCCCGCCGTGCGCGAGGCCCGCGAGACAGAGGCCGTCCAGGGACGGCCAGCCCCAGGCCCCGCCCCCGAGATCTCTTCGGCGGGAAACGAGATGCTCGGCGCACCGCACGGCCGCGTGAAGCGCGTCGGGATCCCCGGTGGCCGCATGAAGGGCGAGGAGACCCAGGATCGCTCCCGCCGCTCCGCCTTCCACGTCGTAGGATGAATCCCGCGCGATCCGCTCGGGTGTCACCAGGGCCGCGGCGCGGCGGGCGAGAGTGAGCGGCCACTCCTCGCGGAGGAGGCCCGCTGCGGCCGTGTAGGCGTAGACGAGCGAGCCGATGCCGTTACAGGCCCCGAGGCCCTCGGCCGCGGCGAGCGCATCGAGGCCGGGCGCGTCGAGCACGCGCGCGAACGGCATCGCGCAGCGGCGCGCGGCTTCGCGGAAGCGCTCGAGCCCCGTCGCCGCCGCGACGGCCGCGAAGCACAGGAGCATTCCCGCGCCTCCGTCGTAGAGGTAGTACGCCGCCCCCCGATCGGCTCGATCCGAGCCGCGCACCGCCGCGGGGTCGATCCACACGAGCGCGCCGTCCTCCCCTTCGACGGCGTCCGCGAGGATCGCATCCGCAAGGCGGACCGCCTCGGCCTCGCACGCGTTGCGCGTCACGGCCGGCCCGGAATCCGCGACCGGCTCGGCCGTGTCGTCTGCCGCCGGCGCGCGCGAGCTCGCGCCTCGCGTGAGGCTCGCCGTCAGGAGCCGGACCTCAGCCGCGAGCTCCTCCTCGCCCATGCGGCCGAGGCGGGCCCGCAGCGCCTCGACACCCGAGCGCGCAAAGTACCCGGCGACGCGGACGCCGGCGCGCGAGACCAGATCCGACTCCGC
Source organism: Acidobacteriota bacterium (assembly GCA_039934255.1). GTDB lineage: Bacteria > Acidobacteriota > Thermoanaerobaculia > UBA5066 > UBA5066 > Fen-183. The sequence goes on from JBDTML010000114.1 coordinate 14,069, forward strand.
GGCGCCGACGTCGAACGCCGGGATGTCCATTCGCTCGAGGGACGCGCGTTCGTCGGCTGCGAGCGGCCACGGATCAAGCACGCCGTCATGGGCGACAGACGGGGGGCCGAGCGCGTCGAGACGCGCGCTGCGCACGCGGTCTTCCCTCAGGCAAGGCGGCGCCGAGGCGGCCTCGAGGAGACGGGCGTACGTCTCGCTGGGACGGAAGACGACGCGCACGCGATGCCGGCCGAATCCCGAAAGGGGACCTTGCCCGGACTCGAGCTCCCCCCGGCGCGACCGAAGGAATCGGGCCATTGCCAGGAATCCCTTCAGGACCGCCGGCGGCCGGTCCTCCGCGCGGAGGTATCGGCCTCCGAGCTCCGGCAGATTTACGCCGCCCCGGCCCTCTCCGTTCAATCCGCTCACGTCTCGGCGGCGTCCCTCGGCGTCCGCCTGCTCGAGGGTCAGGAGGCCCGTCGCGAGAACGGAGGTGTCCAGACGGGCGTTCGCGGCATCGAAGGCGCCGCGCCCCCGCGCGCCCGGTCGTCGGTCCGGCTGGAGCACGGCCTCGGCATCCACGACGACGGGGCCGCGCGGGGTCGCGACGACGTTGTCCATGTGGGCGTCGCGCGCGCCGAGGAGCCACGCGACCGCGAGCAATCCCCCCCCCGCACGAAAGTACGCGTCCGCCGCTTCCTCGGTCGGGAGCGGAACGGCCTCCGCGAACTCCGCCCATCCGTAGCCGTCGCGCACGACGAAGTGAAGGGCGGGTGGGGGGTCCGGCGCTCCCGCGCCGTGAAGCCAGTCGAGGAAACCGTTCCACTCGGCTTCGAGGCCCACGTGGCGCGGCTTGTACACGACGCGCGGGCCGCTCTCGAACGTGAGGATCACGACGCGCCGTCCGCCGTTGTGGCGGTCGGAGAGGCCCGCCGCGAGCGCCGTCACGGGACCCGACGCGCCGTATGCCGCGGCGAGCGCGGCGCGATCGGCCTCGAGGCGTCCGGCAAGCTCTGCCGCCGCCGCGGCCCAGTCCCGCGCGAGCGACGACGCGATCCTCGCGAGGACGGGGAACTCCGCGAGGAGGGCCTCGAGCCCGGCGCCCGTCTCACGGATCGCCGGGGCGCCCAGGAACGAGAGGTCGGCGAGGAGCGCCCCCTCGAGCGTCCGGCGGGCCGCGGGCGCGAGAAGCGCCGCCTCCGCCCGCTCCCACGCGGCCCCTCGCGCTTCGCGGACGAACGGAATCCAGACGTCGGCAAAGGGCGGGACGACGCGAAACGCTTCGAACTCCGGCGGCGCGCCGGAGGGCAGCGGTCCGGTCACGGCTGCTCCAAAGAAAGCGCCACCCCCCGAAGCGGAGGGTGGCGCAGGATTGCTCCGGAACGCGAGGTCCGATCCGGCAACAGCGGTCTCTTGCTACTTGAGGGTGACGGCCGAGTTGAACTCGACGCGGGTGTTCTGCCCGCCCTGAGAGGTGTTGCATTCGTACGTGTCGCCGCCGCTGTGGCTGCCGCCCCCGCCGCCGGAGCTGCCGTGGCTGCCGCCGAGAAGTCCGCCGATTCCGCCGATTCCGCCGATGGCTCCGCCCACGGCGTTGCCGATGGCGCCGAGGGCCTTGCCCCCTGCGACCGCCTCTAGATCGCCGTCCGAGAGCTCATCACCGGCCTTGGCGACGTACGGAACGACCACGTAGATCGTGTTCGGCGTCTCCTCGACGGCTTTCACCGAGACGCCGGCGGGAAGCTTGCCGCCCATCTGGCCCTCGAGAACGGCCTTGGGGTTCTTGA
>JBDTML010000115.1:0-8034 GCA_039934255.1 Acidobacteriota bacterium
CGCGACCCGCCGTTCGAGAATGGGGAACATCGTGAAGATCTCCTCGAGAATCGCGTCGGCCCGCGCGCGCGCGTGCTTCGGGTAGGCGCCCATCCGGAGGTTTTCGAGCACGGTCATGGCAGGCCAGAGCTGCCGGCCTTCGGGCACGAGAACGATACCCCGCGAGGCGAGCTCGTTCGCGGGCCTTCCCGCGACGTCCTGCCCGTCGAAGACGACCCGGCCCGAGCGCGGCGCGAGGAGGCCCGCAAGCGCGCGGAGCGTCGTCGATTTCCCGGCCCCGTTCGCCCCGATGAGAGTGACGACGTCGCCCTCCTCGACGGTGAACGAAACGTTCCGCACCGCCTGGACGTCGCCGTAAAAGACGTCGAGCGACTCGACCGTCAGAAGCCTCATGCGGCCCCCGCGTCGTCCCCGAGGTAGGCCGCAACGACCTCCGGGTGCCGGAGCACGTCGCGGGGAACGCCCTCGGCGATCATTTCGCCGAAGTTCAGGACGAGCATGCGGTCCGTTACCCCCGCGACGGCATGCACGTGATGCTCGATCATGAGGACGGTGAGGCCCGAATCGCGGATCGCGCGTATGAGAGACATCGCCGCGACGATTTCCGATGGGTTCAAGCCGCCCATGACCTCGTCGAGACAGAGCACCGCCGGCTCCGTCGCGAGCGCGCGCGCGATCTCGAGACGCTTGAGATCACCGATAGGAAGAGTCATCGCGAGCGACCTCGACCGGGCCCCGAGGCCCGTCCGCTCGAGGATGTCCGACACGCGCCGTCGGGCGTCCGCCCCGCGGCGCTTTCCCGCTCCGAAATGGGCGCCGATCGATACGTTCGCCTCGACGGTCATGTCGCGAAACGGGCGCACGATCTGGTGGGTCCGCACGAGCCCGCGCTTCACGACCGCATAGTTGGGAAGGCCCGCGATCTCGCGCCCGCGGAAGAGAATCGAGCCCGACGTCGGAGACAGGGAACCGACGAGGCAGGAGAACAGGGTCGTCTTGCCGGCGCCGTTCGGGCCGATGACTCCGTAAATCTCACCCTCGGCGACCGAGAAGTTCACGTCCGAGAGAGCCAGGAGGCCCCCGAAGCGCTTCTTCAAGCCCTTCGTACGGAGAATCGGCTCAGGCATCTGCATAGAAGCGCCGGAGGCGCCGGGTGAAGACCCTTCGGAGGAGTCCGAGGATGCCTTTCGGCTCGAAGAGCATGACGACGATGAGAAGCGCTCCGTAGATGAAGAGGTACGAGTCGCGCAGGGCCGGGATCGAGAGGAGCTTGACCTGCAGGGTCGAAAAGACGAGCGCTCCGAGGACGGGCCCCGCGATGGTCCCGACGCCCCCGACGATCGGCATCAGGACGATGCTCAGGCTCAACCGGAAGTCGAAGACGGAGCCCGGCGCGATGTACTGGAAGTTGATCGCGTAGAGGGAACCCGCGAGCGCCACGACCGCGGCCGAGAGGGCGTGCGCGCCCAGCTTGAAGCGGGTCGAGTTCACGCCGAGCGCCTCGGCGGCGTCGATGTCCTGCTTGATCGCCGCGAGAGCCTGTCCGAACGCGCTGCGCTTCACGAGCGCGGCGACGGCCACGGTGAGAATCGCGAGCACAACCATGGCCTCGTAATTGCGCGTGAAGTCGAACGAGCCGGCGGGCATCCGGAGGCCGCTCGAGCCGCCCGTGAAAGAAACGCTCGACGCGCAGACGCGCACGGCTTCGCCCACGCCGATCGTCGCGATCGTGAAATACGGCCCCCGCAGGCGGAAGGCGGGGAGACCGATCACCAGCGAGAAGAGGGCCGCGAGGAGGGCGCCGATGGGAAGCGACAGGAATGGGTCCATGCCTTTCAGCGAGAGGAGGACCGTCGTGTAGGCGCCGATCCCGAGAAACGCCGAGTAGCCGAGCGAGACCTGGCCCGCGAAGCCGCCGAGGATGTTCCAGGCCGAGGCGAGGATCACGGCGAAAGCCAGGCTCCAGACGTCGTTCAGCGTCCCGCGTTCGAGGAAGAGCGGTGCCGCGAGAGTGAAGACCGCGAGGGAGGCCCCGGCGGCAAGGGAGAGACGCCTCATCGGAAGGCCGTCCGGAGGCGGGCGAAGAGGCCCGGGAGCCCCTGCGGGAAGGCGACGAGCGTCACGAACAGGAGGGTGAAGCTGACGGCGTCCTGAAACGACGTCGGGAGAGTGGTCCATGCGGAGAGGCCGTTCTCGAGAAACGCGAGGACGAGGGCGCCGGCCGCGACGCCCGTGACGCTCTCCATCCCGCCGAGGACGATGATGCAGAAGGCCTTCAGAAGGAAGCTCCGGCCGAAATCCGGCGTGAACGCGTAAAGGGTCGAGAGCATCCCGCCGGCGACGCCCGCGAAGGCCGTCCCGAGGCCGAACGCGACGGCCGAGATGCTGTCCGCATCCACGCCCGCGAGGAGAGCCGCGTCCCTGTTCTGCGTAACGGCGCGGATCGCCTTCCCGAGGTACGTCGCCTTCAGGACGACGTTCAGGAAGACGAGCGAGAGGACGCTTCCCGCGAAGACGAAGAGGGACGGGACTCCGACCCGCACACCGAGCACGGCGACGGACTTCATCGTGTAGGCCGTCAGAATCGACTGCGTGTCGCCCGTCCAGATGAAATACGCGAGGTTCTGAAGGACGAGCCAGACGCCGAAGAGAAGGAGCAGGGACTCCATCGACGGCGTCGCGCCGGAGCGGGGGAGGCGGCTCACGACGAGGCGGTAGAGGACGACGCCGAACAGGAAGAAGAGAGGCCCGACGACGAGGAGGGAGAGAAAGGGGTCGAGACCGAAGCGCGTAAACAGGGAGAACGTCGCATACGCTCCGAGCATCATCAGACCCGCGTGCGCGAGGTTGATGATGCGCATGACGCCGTAGATCACCGCGAGGCCATACGCCATCGTCGCGTACAGCGCCGCGGAAATCACGGAGTTGACGAGGACCCCGGCAATGTCGTGCAAGAGGACCCGAGACTAACAGGCCAGGGTGCAGAATCGCGCCATGGGACTGATCGAAGACCTGCGCGCCGAGCACGTCGTCATCGAGGGGACGCTCGGCGCACTGCGCACCTACGTCGAGGCGCGTCTCGGGGAACGCGGCGATCCCGCGGACGCGGGCGCGTTCCTCGCGTTCTTTCGGCTCTGGGCGGGGCGCTACCACCACGCGCGGGAGGAAGACACGCTCTTCCCGGCCCTTCTCGCGCACCTCCCGATCCGGCCGGACTCGGGACCCGTGCGGTCCCTCGTCGACCAGCACGCGGCAATGGCCCGGACCCTCGAGGAGATGGCGCCGTTGCTCGCGGACTCCCGGGGCCAGGGGACGCGCCTCCTCGAACTCTCGACGCGCTACCGGCGCGACCTCCTCGCGCACATCGACGCCGAGAATTCCGTTCTCCTGCCCGAGGCCGAGGCGCGGCTACGGGGCGCGGGGGTGCCGGACCTTAGGGGGCGCGCGGCCGACCTGGAGGAGAGCGCGGCTCGCGACGGGGCGGACCGGCTCGTTGCGCTCTACCCGCCGAGCGAGGATGCCGGCGCGATCCGGGGGGAGGGCTGCATCATCTGCCCGTCCTACGGGATCTCGTGCGAGGGCCTCGAGCGCGAGTGGTGGAGCGAAGAGGAGTGGGACGACTTTCGCGAACGCGCCGGCTGACGCCGAACGCGCGTTATCCGCGGGAGCGCGCGCTCAGAGGCAGGCGCGGAGGGCGGCGTCGAAGCTCCGCCCCATGGCGTCCAGCGAGAACTCCGCGCGCACGAGCCTCATCGCTTCGGCACGGAGGCGCTGCCGGCGGGGCGCGTCCGTGAGGAGCGCGTGCAGAGCATCCGCGACCGTCGTGGCCCGGCCGGAGTCGTAGACGAGACACGTTTCGTCCGGGCGCACGAGTCTCGCCGCCGGCGAGGCGCTCGACGCGGCGACCGGAAGGCCCGCCGCGAACGCTTCCATCAGGACGAGCGCCACCGGATCGTCGAAAACGGAGTGAAAGAAGAGAGCGTCGTGTCGTGCGTATTCCGCCGCGAGCGCGGCTCTCGGAACCGGTCCGCGCAGCGTCACGGCGTCGTTCAGGCCGAGTTCGAGGACTTGCTTCTCGATCAGTGTCCGGTAGGCCGGCGAACCCTGCCCGGCGATCGCGGTGACCGCCGCGCCGGGCAGGAGCGTGCGGAGCGCGGGCAGCGCCTGCAGGAGGAGATGCAGGCCCTTCTCGGGAGACAGCCGGCCCACCCAAAGGATGCGGCTCCCGGCCGGCGGCCGCGGCTCCGCCGGAGGAAGCGGGACGCCGAAGTAGATCGTCTGCGCGCGGTCCTCGGGAAATCCGGCGAGCAAGGCCTCGGCGCGCCACCCTTCGCTCGCGAAGATGGCCCGCGTGACGCTGGCGGGCTCGAGAGGACGGAACACTCCGGGCGCTCGGTCCGAGCCGAGATGGAGGGCAGCGAGGGCGCGGCCGGCCGCCCAGCCGGATCCGCGCAGCTCTTCGGCGATCGCGGCCATGCTTAGAACGATGAAGGGACGCTTCCTCTCCGCCGCGATCGCCCCGGCGAGCCGGCACAGGCCCGGAGGCGCGCCGTCGGCGTGCACCATCAGGACGTCGAAGTTCTCCGCGGGGATCTGTCTCCCGGCGGCCTTCAGGTTGCGCGAGAGGGAAGCGTAGTGCTCGCGCGGCATCGCGGCTCGGGACAGCAGCCGCCGGAGATTGACGGGAGCGGCGTGAAACCACGCGCGCAGGGCGGGCGCGAAGGCGTGGCCGCGGCTCAGGCGGGAGTGGAGCTGCGGGCTCTCCCAACCCTCCGATCCGCGGACGCGCCACCCGCGCTCCTCGAGGAGGGCCCGGATCGCTTCGAGCACGAGGCTCTGGCCGCCAACGATGCCCGGATCCGTGGGCACCGCGAGCATCAGCAGGCGGGGCGAGGTCACAGCGGCGTCAGGTCCATGGCGGCGCGGGCCTCTCCGAACGTCGCGAGGGGGCGCTCGGCTGCACGGGCGAGGTTCGCGATGCGGGCCACGAGCCGTTCGTTCGTGGCAGGGTCGGTCTTGGCCGCGTCCATGTAGAGGTTGTCCTCGAGGCCGGTGCGGACGTGTCCGCCGGTGAGGACGCCGAGCGCGTTCATGGGGAATTGAAAGCGCCCGATCCCGGCGGCCGACCAGAACGCGCCTTCCGGCAGGCGCTCGACGAGGAGCGCGAGGTTGAGCGGCGTGGCGGCGAGCGTTCCGAGGGAGCCGAGGATCAGGTTGAAGACGAACGGCGGCCTGAGGACGCCCCGGCCGATCAGCACGCGGGCGTAATCGAGCATGCCCGTGTCGAAGATCTCCAGCTCCGGGACGATGCCGCGCCCCAGCATCTCCTCGGCGAGCTGCTCGATCATCTGCGGCGAGTTGACCGATGGCTGCTTCGGGAAATTCATGGAGCCGAGCGTGAGCGACGCGAGCTCTGGCTTCAGGTCGCCTTGAAGTGTGAGGGCGGCCCGGCGGGCCTCGAACGTGTTGTGCGTGCGCCCGCTCGTCGTGACGCACACGATCGCCTCGGGAACCGCCGCCTTCACGCGGCCGACGATGTCCGCGAACACCTCGGCGCGCGGAGACGGGTCCTCGTTCGCCTCCCGGGCGTGGAGATGGAAGACGCGCGCGCCGGTGGCCGCGCCGCGGGCCGCGTCCGTGGCGATCTCCCCGGGCGTCAGCGGGACGTGCGGACTCTCGGCGCGCCGTGGGACCATTCCGGTCAGCGCGAGGCCGATGACGAGTGGGGCCTGCGCGGGCGCCGTCACAGGCCCCTCACGCCGGTCTTCACGACGTCCGCCGGAACGCCCGTCACGAGGGTGCCAGGCGGCACGGGCTTCACGACCACCGCGCCCGCCCCGACCACGGCACCTGCGCCGATGGAGACGCGGTCGCGCACGACCGCTCCGACGCCGACGTACGCCCCCTCGCCGACCGTCACGCCGCCCGCGATGTTCGCTCCCGGCCCGATGGTGCAGAAGGGTTCGAGGCGTGTGTCGTGGCCGATCAACGCGCCGCGGTTGACGATGACGTTCGGGCCGACGACGGAGTTCTGGGACACGACCACGCCCGCGTTGATCACGCATCCGGCTTCGACCCGGGCGCGGCGCGAGACGACGGCGGACGGATGGACGACGGACGCGAGGGAATGGCCGCGAGTGGCCATCGTCTCGACGAAACCGCGGCGCTGCGTGCTCACGATGCCGGCCACGATCGCACACGAGCGGAGCGCGTCCGGAATCTCGTCCACGCGGTAGACCGGCAGACCGCAGTGCGTCGCCTCCGCCTGCGGACGCGGTAGGCTCACGACGAAGCCGAGAGGCTCGAAGCCGCCCGCATCCTCGGCGATGTCGAGCGTTTCCGCGGCGAAGGTGCCGCTGCCGAGGATCAGGAGCTTCCGAGCCATTCGCGTGGAACCCTCTTCTTTCCGCCGGGCTTCAGGCGCGCGGCCGCGTGGGCCGCGCGGGCACGCCCGCCAGGATGGAGTATGGCTCGAACGGCCGCGTCACGACCGCGCCGGCCCCGACCACGCTGCCCTCTGCAACGTCTGCGAGGACGACCGCGCCCGTGCCGATCCAGACGTCGCTTCCGATGCGGATCTGCACGGGCTCTCCGGGCTGTCGCTTCATCGGGATCCCGCGGAGCGCGATCCCGTGCTGCCGCGCGCCCTGTGCGACGTTCACGTTCGTGCCGAGCATCACGTCGTCGCCGATGTCGGCGTTGATGACGGCGCTGTACGGCCCGATCGTCACGTCGTGTCCGACGCCCGTCTCCGGTCGCCAGATGATCGCCATCCAGTTCACGGAGAGGTTCCGGCCGCAGCGCCGGAGGGTGCGGCGGTACCAGTGCCGTCGGAGCCAGATCCCCGGACTGCCGGGCGCGAGGGCGAGAACGCAGCTCCCGGTCTCGAACTTCACGAGCAGGACGCGATGGAGGGCGACGAGCGCCAGGACGGGGAGAGCACAGGCGGCCTCGGCGGCGCCTGCGAGCGCGCGGCGCAGCGTCAAGCGCCCGCTCCGGGTGCGGGCGTCCGGAGCGCGACCCACTGGGCCCGCCACTCGCTCGGGCGCGCGCTCGCGAAGGTCCAGATTCCCAGGGTCCGCCTTGCCAGGGCCACCATCAGCGCATTCTGGACGACGAAGCCGAGCGCAACCGCGGATACGGCTCCCGGGGGAGAAGGGAAGCCGCGTTGCTCCGTCACCCCTTCGGCATCGGCGCCACCGGCGGGCCCGTGCGGGCTTCCTTCGGCCACACGAGGTCGAGCTTGCCGTTCGCTTTGTTCTGCGTGACGACGAACGGGAGGATGGCCTGGCCTGTCTTGCTGAACCTCAGCACGCCGCCTGGGAGGATCGAGTCCTTGATCTCGAGCGTAGCGAGCGCCGCGCGGATGGCCTCCGGCTTCAGGGAGCCGGCCTTCCGGATCGCCGCGAATACGGCCTGAACCGCCTCGTACGCGCAGGCGTGGTACCACTGCGGGGTCGCTCCGGTTCCAGCCTTGTACCTGTCCGAGAAGGCCTTCACTTGCGGATAAGGGAGGAGATCGGACCACCAGCCGCTCGCGAAGATGTAGTCGGTCGCGGCGCCGAGACCCTTCCGGGCCGCGTCGTCCGAGCCGCGGGCGCCGTAGGTGACCATCTGGTGGTAGAGGCCCATCTGCGTGTACGTCCGCTGCATCGAGATGTAGTCCTCGAGGTGCGCGTCTGCCATGAAGAGGTCGGCTTTGGCTCCCTGAACACGCGTGAGAAGCGGCTTGAAGTCGGCCGCGTACATCTCGAAGCTCTCGTCGAGAGCGACCGAGAACTCCGTCGCGTGGGCCTTCACGAAGTCATGAATTCCCTTCTGGAAGTCCTTCCCGTGCTCGGTGTTCTCCCAGACGATCGAGATCTTCAGCGGGGGCTTGAGCTTTCCCTCCTTGACGAGGTCGGAAAGAAACTCCATCTGCGTGGTCGCGAGGTTCTCGACGGGCGAAAGGACCCCGAAGACCCACTTGCTGCGCCCGTAGATGCTCGTGGCGCCCGCGCCCCCGGAGACGTACGGGATCCCGTAGCGGTCGGG
>JBDTML010000116.1:0-2405 GCA_039934255.1 Acidobacteriota bacterium
AAGTGGAAGGACGGCGCCGTCGTCTCGACGATGTCGGACGGCGACTTCGACAAGGTGATCTCCGTCAACCTCCGGGGCGTCTTCAACTGTACGCGTGCCGTGGCCCCTTCCATGATCAAGCAGGGGAGCGGCGTCGTCCTGAACGCGTCGTCCGTGGTCGGCCTCTACGGCAATTTCGGCCAGACGAATTACGCGGCCACGAAGGCCGGCGTCATCTCCTTCACGCAGACCTGGGCCCGCGAGCTCGGAAAGTTCGGCATCCGCGTGAACGCGGTCGCGCCGGGCTTCGTCGCGACCGAGATCATCAAGGCGATGCCCGAAAAAGTCATCGCGGGGATGGTCGCGAAGACGCCCGTGGGCCGGATGGGGAAGCCCGAAGACATCGCGGAAGCGTATTTCTGGCTCGCGTCCGACGCGGCCTCGTTCGTCCACGGCTCGACACTCTCGGTCGACGGCGGGCTGGTGCTCGGGACATGAGCCGCTCGGCCAGGATCATCTCGACCGGCTCTTATCTGCCGGAGATCGAGGTGTCGAACGATGCGCTGCGCGAACGCTTCAAGACGATCGCGCCCGAGTTCGTCGACAAGATGGAGGCCGCGACCGGGATCAAGAGGCGCTGGTATGCACCGCCCGACTGGGCGACGTCCGACCTCGCCGTCCGCGCGGCCCAGAAGGCGCTCGCGGCGGCCGGAAAATCGCCGCTCGACGTGGACCTCATCCTCCTCGGCACGGACTCCCCCGACTTCGTGACGCCCGCGACCTCCGTCGTCGTCCAGCACAAGCTCGGCGCGAAGAACGCCGGGACGTTCGACGTCGGCTGCGCCTGCGCGTCCTTCCCCACGTGTCTCGCGACGGCTGCGGGCCTCATCGCGACGAACAAGTCCCTGAAGACGGTCGTCGCGATCGGGGCCTACATGATGCACAAGCTCACGGATCCGAACGACCCGATGATCTTCTTTTTCGGCGACGGGGCGGGCGCGGCCGTGCTCGGGCCGTCCGACGCGCCAGGCTTCGTCGCGTCCGGCTTCCGCGCGGACGGGTCTTTCAACCGCCACTGGGCGATTCACTCGGGCGGAACGGCCGAGCCCGTCACGGAGGAGTCCTTCAAGGCCGGCCGCACGACCGTGAAGATGATCGAGCGCTATCCGCCCGAGCTCAACAACGAGGGCTGGCCGAAGCTCGTGCGCCAGATGGCCGCCGACGGCGGGTTCGCGGTGTCCGACATCGACATGCTCCTTCTGACGCAGGTGCGCCGGCCGACGATCGAGCTCGTCATGCAGGACCTCGGGCTCCCGATGGAGAAGACCCACATGGTGATGGACAAGTGGGGCTACACGGGCTCGGCGAGCGTCGCGATGGCGTTCGACGACGCCCGCGCACATGGCAAGGTCCAGCAGGGAGACCTCGTCGTTTTCGTTGCGTCCGGAGTGGGCTACAACATGGCGGGCGCCGCCTTCCGCATGGTCTAGGCTCCGGGCACCGTGCCACGCGCCGCGAAGTTCCTCCTGGCCCTCGTCGCCGGCTTCCTCCTTCTCGTGACGGTGGCGGGGGCGGTTTTCTGGAAAAGGCCGCTCGCCACGCTGGCCTGGGTCGGCCGCCGGCGCCTCACGTCGGCCGGTTTCGAGAAGCACGTCCGGCCGTCCGCCGCGGGGCCGCAGGTCGTGTTCTCCGGGGGGGGCGGCGAGCCGGTCGTCCTCCTCCACGGCGCAGGCGACCAGGCGGGCGGCTGGTCGAAGGTGGCGCCGCGCCTCACGAAGAGCTTCTCGGTCGTGGCCGTCGACCTCGCGGGCCATGGCGAGAGCGCTCCGGCCGAGGGGCCGTTGTCGTTCGCGACGCTCCTCGCCGGGTTCGACGGGGCGATGGGCGCATTCCCGCACGGCAAGGTGACGCTCGTCGGGAACTCGATGGGCGCATGGATCGCGACCGTCTGGGCGAAGCAGCATCCCGACCGGGTGAGTCACCTGGTGCTCGTGAACGGGGGGCCGCTCCTCGGCGACCGTCCCGACCTCACGCTTCAGCCGAAGACGCGCGCCGAGGCTGACAGGACGCTGGAGGCCCTGCGCGACCCGTCGGCTCCGCTGATCCCGGACTTCGTCGTCGACGACGTCATCCGCGAGGCGGCCACGGGTCCAATCGCGCGGATTGCCGCCGAGGCGAAGAGCATGCCGGCCTACCTTCTCGACGGAAAGCTCGGCGATTTCGACGTCCCCGTGGACCTCCTCTGGGGCGCGTCGGACAAGCTGGTCTCCGTCGACTATGCGAAACGCCTCGCCGGACAGCTGCCGGCCGCTCGCCTCACGACGATCGACCGCTGCGGCCACGCTCCCGCCGTCGAGTGTCCCGACCGCTTCACGGAGGCGCTCCTCAAGATCCTCAAGGACCCCCTGCCGGAGCCGACCGTTTCG
>JBDTML010000117.1:0-21234 GCA_039934255.1 Acidobacteriota bacterium
CGATGTCCGCGAGGGAGAAGCGCGGCGGCACGAACTCGAGGACGCCGTCCTTGCGTGTCGCCTGCTCCTTTTCGGCGAGGACTTCCATGTACGACTCCTCGTCGAAGACGGGCCGGCGCGAGAAGACCCGCGACACGACATGCTCGGTCTCGTCCTGCGTGAGCCCCTTCAGCCCCATCGCGAGACGTTTCGCGTCCTCGTCCGAGAGGCCCTTCTCGCCGAAGTAGCGCTTTCCGAGGTGGCCGAGGAGAAAGAGGATTTCGCTCTCGTCCGGAAGGTCGTAGTCGAGGACGTAGATCTCTTTTTTGAGGTCGTCGGGGATGATGAGGCGCGGCGAGACGAGGACGAGAAAGCGGCCCTTGCCCTTGAGTGCCCGATAAGCGTCCCGGAGCCGCCGCACGACTTCGGGCTTGGCGACGAACGCGGTGAGGTCCTTCATCAGGAAGAACCCCGGCCCGGGCGCCGCGATGATCGCGTCGAGAGCCTTGAGGGCGTCTGCGGTGTCCGGCCAGCGCTCCGTTCCCGCCACGATACCGTCCACGCAGGTCCAGACGGCGAAAGGCACGGGCTTTTCGTAGAACTTCTGGGCGAGGGTCGCGATGGCGCGCTCGACCCGCCCCTCCTCCCAGGACACGACGTAGAGAAGCGGGTAGCCGCCCAGCAGGGCGCGCCGAATCCGCTCGGGCCCCCGGACCGCGATTTCACTCATTCCCACGAATGTTACAGGCTCCGTTAGACTACGCGGCCGTGAACCCGGAACATCTTGCAATCCTGCAGTCCCCCGCGTGGAACGAGTGGCGGGCCGAGCGGCCCTCCCTGACGCCGGACTTCACGGAAGTTCGACTCAGCGGCACGGATCTCTCGGGGAAGAACCTCTCAGGCGCCGACCTCTCGCGAGCGAAGTTCGAGGGGTGCAACCTCGCGGGCGCCAACCTTTCGCGGGCCCATTTCACGGGAGCGTCCCTGAACGGCTCGAACCTCGACCGCGCCGACCTCTCCGACACGGACCTCGACTACCTGCTCTTCGAGCGCGTCTCGTTCATCGGCGCGATCTTCCGGAACGCGACACTGAGAAGCGCCAGCGTGCGCGAGTCGATCATGACCGCCGTGGACATGACCGGCGCGAAGCTGGACGGGACCGACTTCACCGCGACCGACTTCTCGTATGGCCGCCTCCTCTATGCGAATTTCCGAGGCGCCCAGCTCGACCGCTGCGTCTTCGAAGGAACCGACCTTACCCAGGCGGTCTTCGACGGCGTGACCTACCGAAAGGGCAATTTCGACAAGGCGAATCTGACGCTCTCGTTCTTTCGCGACGCGAAGCTCACGGGCACGTCGTTCAAGGGCGCCAAGCTCCAGCGCGCCGTTCTCCGCGGCGCCGAGGCGAACGGGGCCGATTTCACGGGAGCCGACCTGTCCGAGGCAGACTTCGAGCGCGTCGTCGCGCAGGGCGCGACCTTCACGGACGCCGTCCTCCGGAAGACGAGCGCTCACCGTGCGGACTTCCGGAATGCGACCTTCCTGAGCGCGCAGCTCGAAGAGACCGACTTCACCGGGGCATCGCTCGACAAAGTCGACCTCCGGACGCCGAAGATGCGGCTCCCGAACTTCACGGCGGCGCGCCTCCTCGAAGCGAACGGCGCCCGCGCGAACCTCCGCGGATCGAACTTCACGGAGGCCGATCTCTCGGGCGCCGATCTCTCGGAAGCGAATCTCGAGGGCTGCATCATGGCGAAGGTGAAACTCGCGCGGGCGAACCTCCGCCGCGCCAACATGAAACGATCCCGGCTTTCGGGTGCGATCGCAGTGGGAGCGAACCTGTCCGGTGCCAATCTTTTCGGCATCGAGGCCGAGGACGCCGATTTCTCGGCCAGCGATCTGCGATTCGCACAACTCGTCGGCGCGAAGCTCGACGGAGGCTCGTTCAAACAGGCGAACATCGGAGGTGCCGACTTCTCGGAGGCGCGGCTCAGCGGTACCTCGTTCGTCGGGGCATTCGGGGAGAACGCGAAGTTCACGGGACAGCTTCACCTGAAGCTGGTCCTGGCCGCGAGCTCGTTTCTCGGCTCGGCCAAGAAGAAGAGCGAGCAGGCGGACCGCGAGAAAGAGGCCGAACGGCTCTCCCGGCTCGCGACGCTCGAGCGAAACGCGGACGATCGTGCGCGCGCAATGGGCGTTCGACGCGACCCCGACGACCCGAAAGAGCCTCCCCGCTCGTCGCCGGGAACCCCGAAAAGAGGCTGACGGTCTATTTTTTCGGGGCCGTGCGCGTATTCACGAGCGGTGCCGGCTCGGGGCTTGGCTTCGGATTCTGGGCCGCCTTCGCTTTGAACGATTCCTTCGGTTTACCGTTCATCACGTCGCGCAACGCGGAGGCCTGTTGCTTGAGATCGTCGAGAACGGTCTTGTCGACGAGCATCGGTTCCGGACGGCCCGTGGCCTCGGCCAGAAACCCCGTGCTTCCGGCGGGTGCCTCGTAGAACGTGACGACCCGTGCCGGAGCCTCCCCTTCGGTCAGGAGCTCGAGCGTGGCGACGGGCTTTTCCTTCGCCGCCTTTCCGCCGCGCCTCGGAAGGAACGCGCGCACCTCGGCGCGCGCGACGCCGGTTGCGAGGGCCTCGGCCACGCTCGCGGGGATGTCGCGTCCCGCCGAGCGCCACGCCCCGTCCACTTTCTCGGCCCCGGCCCGCAACTCGTCCGCCGCGAAGGAGACGCGCCGCAGGCCGGGAAGATCGACCGGCAAGACCTTGCCTTCGCGCCACGCCGAAATCTCGGTATCGAGAGACTCGCGGACGCGGTCGTCCACGACGGCCACGACGTTGCCCACCTTTGCGTAGATCTTGCCTCCGGCGTCCGCCTTCGCGGAACCGAACGAGACCGCCACGACGACGTCGGCGCCCTTCTCGAGCTTTACCGTCGCCCACCCCGGAGCCAGGCCGACGCGCGCCAGGTCACCCACCGGGATGGACGGAAACTCCGAAATCTTCGCGCTCGCGAGATCGCTCAGCAGCCGTTCGACGAACGCATCCGAGGCGAAATCCGAAACCGGCTTCTCCATCTTCCAGCCGCCTGCGGCGCGCTCCGGCTTGGCGCCGCGGGCGACGACGACCGTGCTCGGGCCTTTCACGATCGTGAGGCGCGTGATCTCGAGAGGCGGCGTCTCGAAGAGCGAGCGGCTGCGATAGTCGTCCACCGGCTTCGTGAGGCCCGCGAGCGGCGCCGCGCGGACGGCCGCGAAACGCGCGCCCTCCGCCGCCGCCGTCGCATCCGTGCCCGGTATCGCCTGACCGAACAGGAACGTCTTCACGGACTTGTCCTTGAACGTGAGCGTCGCCTTCGCCTTGGGCGTGTCGAGTCCGAACTCCTTCGGATCGACGTCGGTGCGCACGTCGCCGACGACGTCGAGCCGCCCGAGGTCGCCCACGAGGTTCTCGGCCGCGAATCCGTCCGCGGGTCCCTCGGGATCGCCTTTGAGCGTCCAGCGGTTCTTCTCGCGGCGGAGGAGCTCCACCGGCGCAAGGCCGGGGCGCTCGAGGAGGACCGAGAAGACGTCCTCGGCGTTCACGTCCACGAGACGCTTCGCCGACTTCGCGCGCTCCTCGGACGTCGGCTGCTTTCGCTCGAACAGCACGACGAACGCGAGGAGAGCGAGGAAGACGCCGCTCAGAACGAGAAGTTTCTTCGTCGGCATGGAACGGTCACTTTCTCCGGCGAGCCCAGATCGCGACGCCCATCGCGATGGCGGCGAGCGGAAGGAGAAGCATGACCACGAACGCGATCTGGCCGATGTCGCGCCGCGTGAGCGTCACGGCGACCTGATCCGCCGTCTTCGGAGGAATCGCCACGAGCGACTCCCGCTCGAGCGCCCAGTTCGCGGCCGAAGACAGGAGCAGGCGGTTCGAGGCGTTCGCAATTCCCGCGTTCGACGCCCAATCCGCGTCTCCGAACACGACCGCGCGGCCCTTCTTCTTCGGGGCGGCGCCGGGAGCCTCGTCCTGTTCGACAGCTGCGGCCAGGGAGACGGGACCGGCGACGTCCTTGTCGTCTTTCTGCGGCCGACCGGATTTCTCGAGGTCCTTGAGACTCGTCTCGCCCCAACCGTCGGTCGACGTCTCGACGAGAACGGTGGTCTTCCAGCCGGGGGCCGGAACTTTTGCGACGCTCACCGAACGCGCGAGCGGGAAGACGACCGGCATTCCGGTGAGGAGCTTCGTCACGGGGTGGGCCCGGTAGGACTTCGCGAAGACCGTCTCGGCTCCCATCATCGGGAGCGCGTTCTTCGGGTCCACGACGACGTCGCTGTCGAGCGTCAGTCCCATGGACGAGAGGAGCGGAGAGAGCCCGAAGTCGGAGAGCGCGGCGCCCGCCCCCGGCGAGAACTCCACGTCGAGGAACAGAAGAGCGCGGCCGCCGGCATCGAGGTACCTTTTCAGGACGTCGCGCTCGGCTTCGGTGAAGGGAGAACGGGGACCCGCCACGACCACGAGGTCGGCGCCTTCCGGAACGGCGGTCGCGCCGAGCGATGCCCATGCCTCGACGGTGCAGTTGTCGGCCTTGAGCGACTCGGCGACCTCGGAAAACCCTTCGCGGCTCCGGGCGGCGTCGAACGCGCGTTCGCCGTGACCGGACGTGAAGAGGACCTTCGGCACCTTCCCCTGCGTGACGGCGAGGAGCGCGGACGTGAACTCCTGCTCGCCGCGGAAGTTCTTGACCGAAGGATCGCCGCCCATGCGGGCGCGCGCGTAGTCGTACTCGACGATGCGGTCCTCGGTGACGATCTTCTTCTTGTCGCCCGCGCGGAAGACGACAGCGAGGTTTCGAACGCCCGTCTCCTCGACGAACGTCTTGGCGCGCGCGGGATTGCGCGTGGGGTCGAGCGTCTCGACCGTGAGCATGGCGCTCTTCGCCTTGTACCGCTTGAGAAGCTCGTCCACCTCGGGATAGAGAGGCGTCCCCGCGGTCATGAACACGGTGACCTGGACCGGCGACTTGAGGTCCTTGAGGACGTTCACCGTCTTGTCGGAGAGCGAATAGCGGCCGGTCGTCGTCCAGTCGAAGCGCGCATAGCGCCTCGAGCCGATGTAGTTCACGAGCACGAGGATGCCGAGGCCGAGGACCACCGAGATCGCCAGCGTCGCGCGATACGTGGAACGGGTGGGGACTGCTTTGGCGTCCATCTCAGCGTCCCTTGTTCGCTTCGAGGGCGCGCGTGGACAGGAAGAGGAAGAAGACCACGGTTGAGACGACGTAGAGGATGCGCCTCGTGTCGACGATGCCTCGGGAGAAGTCGTCCATGTGCTCGAGGATGTTCAGGTACGACAGGGCGTCGCGCATCCCGGGAAAAGGCAGGAAGTCCCGCGCGACTCCGATGATGAAGGTGCCGAGGATGAGGACGAACGCGAGAATCGCCGCGACGATCTGGTTCTTCGTGAGCGCCGAGGCGAACGTGCCCGCGGAGATGAAGAGCGCCCCGACGAGCGCGATCCCGAGGTAGCCCGCGAGGACCGGCCCCACGTCGAGCCCTCCGAAGCGGGAGAGAAGAAGCGGGTAGAGCGCGGTCGGTACGAACAGGAACAGGAAGAAGCACCAGGCACCCGCGAACTTCGCGGAGACGACGGTCGCTTCGGACACGGGTGCCGTCAGGAGAGTTTCGATGGATCCCGACTTGCGTTCCTCCGTCAGGAGGCGCATGGCGATGATCGCCGAGACGAGCATGAGGAAAATCCACTGAAACACGTTCGTGAAGAACGTGGACATGAGGGCCATCCGAGGCGTCTCCGGCGAATTGAGCGCGCCGACGAGGACCATGAACACCCACCCGCTCACGAGCAGGAACGACGTGAGCACGAGGTATCCGAGCGGCGAGACGAAGTACGAGAAGAACTCCCGCTTCACGATCGCGAGGAACGCCCTCATGCGCCGACCCCCGTGCCCCGAGGCGGCGTCGTCGCGTCCGGATCGATGGCGCCCGGCAGCGTGTCGTTCTCGACGGCCGCGTCATGCGACACGAGTCGCACGAAGACGTCCTCGAGCGAAACCTCGCGCGGCGTGAGCTCGAGAAGCGTCCACCCGCGAAGGACGGATTCCTTGAAGACCGCTTCGCGGAGGTCCGTGCCCGGGGCGCCCTCCAGCATGACGCGCGTCTCGCCTCCGGCGCCGATGCGCGACGCCCCCGCGACACCGGGGAGCTGGCGAAGAACGCCGTCCGCCTCGGGAACCTCGCCCTTCAGCGCGACCGTGACGCTGGGGGTCTGGGACATCTGGTGGCGGAGGGTCTCGGGGGTCCCGGACGCCACGATGCGTCCCTTGTCGATGATGAGAATACGGTCGCACACGAGTTCCACCTCGGGAAGGATGTGCGTCGAGAGGAGGATCGTGTGGTCTTTCCGGAGATCGCGGATGAGCGCGCGGACCTTCACGATCTGCCGGGGGTCGAGGCCGACGGTGGGCTCGTCCAGAACGAGGACCTTCGGCTTGTGGACGAGCGCCCCCGCGAGGCCGACGCGTTGCCGGTACCCTTTCGAGAGGTTTCCGATGGGCTTGCCGGCGACGTCGTCCACGAAGCACTTCCCGAGCGCCTCGTCGACGCGCGCCTTGACGTCGCGGCGCGCCACGCCGCAGAGCTCCGCGCGAAACGCCACGTATTCCCGCACCCGCATTTCCGGGTAAAGGGCGAGCGTCTCGGGAAGGTAGCCGAGCGAGCGCTTCGCGAGGATCGGGTTCTGAGCGACGTCCACGTCCGCGAGCGTGACCCGGCCGGCCGTAGGCGTCAGGAAGCCCGTGATCATGCGCATCGTCGTTGTTTTTCCGGCTCCGTTCGGGCCGAGAAACCCGAGGATCTCGCCGCTCTCGACGCGAAAGCTCACGTCCGTGACGGCCGGCGTTCCGTAAAACGATTTCGAGAGTCCGTGTGCTTCGAGCATCTTTTCCTGGTGACCTCCGCGGAGCCTCGACCCGACACCGCGTCGCCGCCGGCGGGCCGCAGAAGCGGTGGGAATATAGCAGGCCTTGTGGGAGAGTGAGAACGTGACGGCGCCGCTCAGACGACCCCTCGCCGTCCTCGCCGCACTCACGGCAATCGTCATCTGGGCCGTGAACTACCCCGCCATGAAGGTCGCTTTTCGCGAGCTCTCCCCGCTCGCTTTCACCGGATGGCGGTTCCTCCTCGCCACGACGCTGCTCTTCGCCGAAGCGCTCGTCCGGCGCGAACGCCTCGTGCCGCCGCCCGGCGCGCGCAGCCTCGCCGTGGTGCTCGCGCTCTCCGGCGTCGCGTTGTATCAGTGGCTCTACGCGCTCGGCC
The DNA here is from genome assembly GCA_039934255.1 of Acidobacteriota bacterium. Lineage (GTDB taxonomy): Bacteria > Acidobacteriota > Thermoanaerobaculia > UBA5066 > UBA5066 > Fen-183. The sequence continues at coordinate 7,301 of JBDTML010000117.1, forward strand.
TCGCTTCCACGAGCGGCTTCTCCGCGGCCCTCCTGAACTCGGTCTCGCCGCTCATCGCGATGCTGCTCGTCGTCCTCCTCGGCTGGGAGCGGATGTCGCCGCTCGCGGGCGCGGGCTCCCTTCTCGCATGGGGAGGCGTCGCCCTCTTCGTCACATCGGCCCGCGGCGCAGACTTCGGGAGCACGGCGGGAAACCTCATGTGCCTCGGGGCCGCCACGTCCTGGGCCGTCTACAACGTGGCGTCGGCGCGCGCCGGCCGGCTGCTGTCGCCTCGCGCCGCGCAGCTCGCGACCTTCGGGGGCGGCACGGTCCTGATTCTCGCGTACGCGATGCCCGACATGCTCCGGCAGGACTATGCGCGGGTCAGCGCGTCGACTTGGGCGCTCGTCGTCTTCTCGGCCATCCTCCCTCTCGCCGTCGCCTTCCGCCTGTGGCTCGAGGCCGTGCGCACGCTCGGCGTTGCGCAGGCGACGAGCTTCGGCTTTCTCGTGCCCGTTCTCGCCGGCATCGCGTCGGCGATCTTCACGGGCGAGCGTTTCGACGCCCGGAAGGTCCTGTCGGCGGCGGTCGTTCTCTCCGGCCTCGCGCTCATCCGGGTCGCGCGGACACGGGTGGCGGCCTGAGGGGAACCTCCTCCTAGCGCAGACCCTCGACGACGTAGAGCCGCGTGAGGTTCCGCGTGTAGCTGTAGCAGTAGCAGGCGCCGTCCGGCGTCAATTGCGCGTTGAAGATGCGGTCGACGCCGGTCGGGTCCGAGAGGGAGATCTCCTTCCATATCGTTCGCTGGCCCGTCGCGATTTCGAGGCGCTCGATCCGCATGGAGATGCCTTTCCCATAGACGAAGAGGTTCTTCCCCGTCGCGTCGAATCGCAGGATCCGGTCGCCGGCCGAAAGTCCCGGAAGCGGCTCTGGTGGACCTCCCGCAACGGGGACGAGTACCGCACCGCCGCTAGCGTCCGTCGCGGCAACGGTCTTCCCGTCGGGCGACAGCGCCGCGAAACGGAAACCGCCGGCCGTGATCGGATGCAGCGGACCCGAGACGACGTTCCGCACCCAGAGCCGCGGGGGGTTGCCCGGCGCCGCGGCCTCGACGAGGAGTCTCTGGCCGTCGCGGAACCACGCGGCCGTCCGGTACTCGAGGCCCTCGTCCCGGATGGTCCGGGCCTCGCCAGCCCCGACGGGGAGCAGAACGATCCGATCCGGCGAGACCTCGACGACCCACTGCCGATCCGGTGACAGGCCCCTCGCATTCCGGCCCTCGCCGAGGCGAACGGCCGGAGCAGACCCGTCGGTCCGTCGCATGTAGACCGCACCCTTGGCGCCACCGGCCACGCCGGTCTCCGTGAAGAGGAGTTCGCGCCCATCGTCGGAGAGGTCGATGCCTGTCGAAAAATCCTGCCAGCTGAGATCGACCTCGTGGGACGCGCCTGGGGGCAGGCACGTCATCGTCGTCGGCGACTCGTCGCTGCGGACGAGGACTCTCCCGTCGGGCGCGATGTCCTCTACGAGGGCTGTCGGGGCGCGGAGGATGACGCGCCTCTTGCCCGAGAGCGAAACCGCCTGCAACTCGATGGCGCCGAAAGGCGAGCCCCGCTCGCGGGCCGAGAACCAGATCTCGCCCGTCCGCGGATGCCACGCGAGCGACGCGGCATAGTCCAGCCCATCGCACAGGATCTTCCGGTTGCCGTCGAGATCGGTGACACCGAGGAGGTGGCCCTTCGCGAAACTGAAGCTGCTGTATGCGATCCGCCGCCCGTCCGGCGAGAACCTCACGTGCCCCGCTCCGTCGTACGGGCGGCCCGGCACGAGAACCTTGCCCACCGGGAACTCCACCTGCCAGTTGCGGACGACCGCGAGGCCCGTGCCTCCCGGCGCCCAGTCCGCGACGGCCGGAGCGCCCGGGAGCGAGAACCACGCTCCGTCGACGAGCTCACGGGGCGCGCCGCCGGCGAGCGAGACCTCGGCGATGACAGCCGCGGGCTCCCGCGGAAGGACGATCGCGAGCATCCCCTTGCTCGACACGGATGCGAGGTTCGCGCTGGGCAGCGGCAGCGCGGTCGACTCCGTGCTGTCGACTCGGGTCGTGTAGAGCTGCGCGGGCTGACCCTGCCACGCGGCCGCGTAGACGACGGTCTTTCCGTCCGGCGCGAAGCGCGCACCGCCGATCGAGCCCCGCCTGAAGGTCAGAGCCCGCCAGGCGGGCGGGCCGGCCGCCGGCTTCCGGAGTGCAAGAGCGGCGAGGAGCGCTCCGGCCATGAGGGCGCCCGCGAGCGCGACCAATCGGCCGACTCGGCGAGCAGGAGGCGCCGCCGCCCGCGTCCCGCCCGACGAGAGCAGGTCGGACGCGCCGTCCCTGAGGCGCGCGAGGTCACGCGCAAGGTCCTTCGTCGACGCGTAGCGATCCTCGGGGTCCTTCGCAAGGCAGCGTTCCACGATCCAGCGCAACGGAAGCGGCAGGTCCGGAGTGATCGATGCCATGGGGGCCGGCTCTTCGCGGATGATCGCCGCCATCGCCTCCGGCGCGCTCGCACGCGGGAACGCCCTTTTCCCCGTCGCCATCTCGTAGAGCATCGAGCCGAACGAGAACTGGTCCGTCCGGTAATCCACCTTTTCGCCGAGGGCCTGTTCGGGCGACATGTAAAGGATCGTTCCGAGGACGACCCCCGCCTCCGTCCCGAGCGAGGCCGTGGCCGTCTGCGTCCGCTCTCCCTCCGCGGAGGGAGGCTCGACGAACTTCGCCAGGCCGAAGTCGAGGATCTTGACGGCGCCGTCCTTCGTCACCATCACGTTCTCGGGCTTGAGGTCCCGGTGGACGATTCCAGCCTCGTGGGCCTTCGCGAGTCCCTCGGCGATCTGCGCGGCTACGGCAAGCAGCTTCTTCAGCGGCAGCGGGCCGGCCGAAAAGACCTTGCGCAGCGTCTGGCCCTCGATGAGCTCCATGACGAGGACGTTTCGCGAAGGAGCGGAAGAGGACGAAGGACCGGGGATTTCTTCGAATGAGTAGATGGCGGCGATCCCCGGATGATTCAGGCTCGCCAGAAGGGTCGCCTCGCGCCTGAAGCGCGACCTTCTCTCTTCCCCTTCAAAGAATTCTTCCGGCAGTACCTTGACCGCGACGTCGCGGTTCAGGCGGGTGTCCCTCGCCCGGTAGACCTCTCCCATTCCTCCGGCGCCGAGCGGCGCGAGAATTTCGTACGGGCCGAGGCGGGTTCCCGGTGAGAACGTCACGTGCTGAGACAGATTCTACGTGGTGAGATCCTCACGGCGAGGTCTCTCGCTGTCGTAGCATCGCGGTCAATCGCCCAAAGTCTGCTGGAGGTCCGATGTATCGTTCCGTCGCCCGCGTCGTCGATCTCACGGATCCCGCACTGAACCAGATCGACGGCGTCTCCCTCGAGGCGGCGCGCGCGCGCGTGGCTTCCTGCGCCGCCGCGGCGGTCGCGGCCCTCGACGGGTCGTACGCTCTCGTCGGCGTGGACGGCATCACGGTGCGACTCGCGCGGTCGCTCGACCGCCCGCTCCGCTACTTCCTCGCAAAGGAAGCGGACGGTCCGTATCTCGTCGTCGCGGACCGGATCGACGCCGTGCACGAGTGGCTGAAAGCTCACGGGCACGGCGACCAGTTCCACCCGAGCTACACGCGCATGGTGCCGGCGCACCACGTCGTCACCCTCCAGCTCGTGGGCTGTCCCGACCCGGCCCCGAGCTACGTGCGAACCTTCACGCCGGCGCGCAACGTTCTTCCGCGGGATCTCGACGAGATCGGGCGCCTCTACGTCGGGGCGCTCGCCGACGAGATCTCGAAGTGGGTCGAAGCGATTCCTGAACGCGAGCCGATCGGCGTGGCCTTCTCGGGCGGGATCGACAGCGGCACCGTCTTTCTCGTCACGCATCACGTCCTCCGCCGCCTCGGCATGAGCCCCGCGCGCCTCAAGGCCTTCACGCTCTCGGCCGGGAACGGCCCGGACCTTCACCAGGCCCGCCGCTTCCTGGACACGCTGGACCTCGGCTTCTTCCTCGAAGCGATCGACGTCGATCCCGCGTCCCTGAGTCCGCGCGAGGCCGTTCGTCTCATCGAGGACTACAAGCCGCGCGACGTCGAGTCCGCCACGATGGCGCTCGGGCTCTTCCGCGGGATCAGGCAACGCTACCCGGATTGGCGCTTCGTCCTCGACGGCGACGGCGGCGACGAGAACCTGAAGGATTACCCCATCGAGGAGAATCCGGAGCTCACGATCCGGAGCGTCGTCAACAACCTGATGCTCTACCAGGAGGGGTGGGGCGTCGGCTCGCTCAAGCACTCCGACACGTACACGGGCGGGCTGAGCCGGTCCTGTGCGCGCACCTATGCGCCGCTTCAGGCCTGCGGCTTTTCCGGATTCAGCCCTTTCACCCGGCCGCGCGTGATCGCGGTCGCCGAAGGCATCCCATTCGCCGCGTTGACCGAAGGCAACGTCGAGAAGCTCTATGCGCTGAAGGGCGAGATCGCTTCACGGGGGGTCCGCGCGCTCACGGGCTTCTCGATGCCCGTCTTCCCGAAGCGCCGCTTCCAGCACGGTGCCGGCGGGGACGCGGTCTTCGCTCGCCTCTTCGGCGGCACCGAGGCCCAGTATCGCGCCACATTCCTCTCGCGCTACCTCGGCGCTGCTTGATCGACCTCGAAGCCGCCCCCCGCAAGGCACGGGACGCGTACGTCCTCGGCCTCCGGCCCCCGCGGAACGCCGTGGATCCTCTCCGTCCAAACGGCTTTTTCGTGGAAGAGGAGCCGCGGCCGGGCGGCGGCACGGACCGCGTGGCGACGATTCTCCTCACGGATCGCGAGTGCCCGTGGCGCTGCCTCATGTGCGACCTCTGGAAGAACACGCTCGAGACGCCCACGCCGACAGGCGCGATCCCGGCGCAAATCCGATTCGCGCTCGAGAGGCTGCCCTCCGCGAACGTCCTGAAGCTTTACAGCGCGGGCAGCTTTTTCGACAGGGCCGCGATCCCCGTCGAGGACCACGACGAGATCGCGCAGCTCGCGCGAGGTTTTACCCGCGTCGTGGTCGAGTGCCATCCCGCTCTCGTGGGCGAATCAACATTGAGGTTTCGGGATCTGCTCGGAGGCGCACAGCTCGAGGTCGCAATCGGGCTCGAGACCTCTCAAGAGGAGATTCTTAGAAGGCTGAACAAGGGGATGACAGTCGCGGATTTCGAGAAAGCGGCAGGATTCCTTCGCGCGCACGACATCGGGCTGCGCAGCTTCGTCCTTCTCGGAATTCCTTTTCTGCGAAAGGAAGAATGGCCCCCGGCGACGCGCGCGAGCATCGACGTCTCCTTCCAGGCGGGCGCGCGAATCGTCTCGCTCATTCCCACACGCCTGGGCAACGGGGCGCTCGAGGACCTGCATCGGCAAGGCTTGTTCCAGCTCCCGACGCTTCGAGATCTTGAGATGGCGATGGAAGACTTCTTAGAAGGTGAAGGGGGACGGGCGCCCGCTGCGGGAATCGTCCTCGCGGACCTCTGGGACGCCGACGCGCTCGAAGCGCCTGCGTGCTGCCGCGCCGCGCGCATCGAGCGATTGCGCTCCATGAACCTCCTTCAAAGAAATCTTCCTCTTCCTCTCTTTTCCCCTCTTTCCCTTCTTTCCCCTCTTTGCCTCCAGCACCTCGATCAACCGTGACCAGTACCTTCGACGTGGGGATCGTCGGATCCGGCTTCGCCGGCTCGCTTTTCGCGCTCGTCGCGCGCCGCATCGGGCTCTCGGTCGTCCTCCTCGAAAAGGGGACGCACCCGCGCTTCGCGATCGGCGAGTCCACGACGCCCCTCACGAACCTGCTCTTCGAGAGCCTCGCGATTCGCTATCGCCTGCCGCGCCTCCTCCCGTTGACGAAGTGGGGCCGCTGGCAGGCGGCGTATCCCGAGATCGGCGCAGGGCTGAAACGCGGGTTCACGTTTTTCGCCCACGAGGCCGGGCGCCCCTTCGCGAATCGCGGCGACGGCCGCGACCGGCTTCTCGTCCCCGCGAGCCCACGCGACGCGATCGCGGACACGCACTGGTACAGGCGCGATTTCGACCACTTTCTCGTGAAGGAAGCCGAAGCGGAGGGCGTCGACTACCGCGATTGCTTCACGCTTGAAAGCGTCTGCCGGAAGGGCGACGCCTGGGCGATCGAGGGCAGCCGGCGCGAGGCACGCGCGGCCCTGACGGCGCGCTTTCTCGTGGACGCGTCCGGGCGAGACACCGCCCTGGCGCAGACGCTGGGCGCCTCCCTCGCGTCGCCTGCCGGCATGCCCCGCACGCAGGCGCTTTTCTCCCACTTCGCCGGCGTGAGGCGCCTCGACACGATGCCGGAATTCCGGAGCGCCTCCGTGTCCCCCTACCCGCTCGACGACGCGGCCGTGCATCACGTCTTCGAAGGGGGCTGGATCTGGGTGCTGCGTTTCGCGAACAGGATCACGAGCGCGGGCATTGCGGCGACGGAGACCCTCGCCCGGGAGCTCGATCTCGAGGCGGGTGAGCCCGCGTGGCGCCGGGTCCTCGACCGCTTTCCGGCGATTCACGCCCAGTTCGCGGGCGCCCGCGCGCTTCGGGGCTTCGATCATTCTCCGGCCCTCGCGTTTCGGCGCACCCGCGCGGCGGGCCCCGGCTGGGCACTCCTTCCCTCGGCGGCCGCGTTCGCCGACCCGCTCCTCTCGACGGGCTTTCCCCTGGCTCTGCTCGGAATCGACCGACTCGCCCGCGCCCTCGCGGAAGACTTCGGAACGCCCCGCTTCGATTCGCGCCTCGCGGAATACGAGACGGTCACGCTCGCGGAGGCGGACCGCACCGCCGCGTTCGTCGGATCGCTCTACACGGTCCTCGGCGACTTTCCGCGCTTCGTCGAGCGCACGTCGCTCTATTTCAGGTTTGCGGAATCCGTCGAGGCGATCGCGCGGGCGAACCCGTCGGGTGACTTCTCGCGTTCGATCGCCTTCCTCGACCTGCCCGAGCTCGCCGGCGTCAGCGCCCCTTCCGCGACTTTCTCGGCGCCGGCTTGACCGGCCGGGCCGGCTCCGTCGTCGCCCGCATCGTGACCGCCGCCGGGACCGGGCCGTAGAGGGGCGGCGGCGGCCCGCCGAAGAAGTTCACGACGGCCGACGCCAGGGCCTCGGCGACCGCGTCGCGGAAACCGCGCGTCTTCACGAGGGCGCGGTCCTCGTCGTTGCCGAGGTTCGCGAGCTCGACGAGGACGCGATTCGGAACCCGGTTGTAACGGAGAACGGCGGGCACCCACTCACGGCCTCCCCGGATCACGTGCGTGCGCACCGGCGAGAACGGGTGGACGGGCAGGCCGGCCTCGCGCAGCGCGGAGACGATCGCGTTCGCGAGGGTCGTGGACGCGCCTTCCGACGCGACGCGCTCCTTGCGGTTGAAGGAGACGACGGGCTGCTCCTTCACCTCCCGATACCCCGCGTACGCCGGACCGGTCTTGCTGTAGCGGTCCCTCAGATAGCGTTCGCCGGGCACGTAGACCATCGCGCCGCGCACGGACGGGTGCAGCGAATCCGCATGCAACGAGACGAAGATGGTCCGCTCCGGCGGCACCTTTTGGCCGTCCGGCCCCGGCCGCCGGATCAGGCTGTTCGCGAGGTACCACCGGAGGTTGACGCCGACGGTGGGATCCTGCAATGCGTAAAGCGGTTCCGTGAGAAGGACCTGGTTCCGCGCGCTGCGAAGCGCGTCTCGCTCGGGCACTTTCCACCCGAGCGCGGTGTCCCGGGTCGTCATGAGGACTTCGGCCCGGGTCCTCTCCGAGAGGATCCTCTTGAGCCGGCACGCGACGTCATAGACGTACGTCGACTCCCAGACGCCGCCGTGGAGCGTGCCCGTGTCGCGGCCGCCGTGCCCGGCGTCGAGGATCACGCGCACGCCAAGAAGCCCGCGGGCAATTTCAGGACGCGCGAATTGCGCCGTCTCGGCCTTCTCCCGCGCGCGTTCCAGGGAGCGCGGATCGTCCTTCGGGAGAAACTCTTCAGACAGGAAGTCGAGCGGGATCTTGACGGGAAAACCCACCGGGATCGCATGGACGTTCTCGATGCCGGAACGCGCGGCGAGCGCCAACGCGAGCTCGTTCACGTCGGCCGCATCGAGACGGCCGGTGAACCGGACGACGACCGCCGAATAGAGCGCCTCCCCCTTGCGGAGCCTGTAGACGGCGTAGCGACCCGCAGCGTCGCTGTCGAAGACGAGGTTCGGCGGCTCGGTGTCGGGCACGGGCTCGGCGTCCCGGAACGGGTTCGTGAGCAGCTCCGCGGGAATCCGGATCATCGCGCCGGGCGGGACGATGTCGCCCGTGAGAGCGTTCTCCTTCGCGAGCAGAGCCGCGTTGCCGGGCGTGCCGGTGAACCACTCGGCGACATCCACGAGGCTCTCCTCCTCGACCGCGATGTGGAGCCAGCCCGCCGTCGCGCGCACGTCGGACGGGAAGAGCGCCTGGATCGCGGCGCGGCGCGACTCGAGAGAGAGCGCTCCGAAGGAAAGCACCGCGCTCCGGGAGCCGGACGCGACTCCCGGCAGCGCGAGAACGCGTTCGGCGGTCGCTTCGTCCTTCGAGACGCGGCGCGCGAAATCGCCCGGCGCCTCGCCCTCGAGGGGCCGCATTTCCACGGTGATGGCCCCGTCCACGCGCTGGACGGTGAAATCGCGGGACACCTCGACGCGGCGAACGGAACCGAGCGGGGACGATGCGGCCGAAAACAGGAAGGCGGCGCAGGCCGCGGCGGCCAGTGCGGGGCGGACCCTCAACTCACCGCGCCCGGAGCGCGACGCGCGAGAACGCCGCACGCATCCTCGAGAACGCGAGCGAGCGCGAAAAGCAGCGGCTCCCCGTCGCCCGGCCCGATGAACTGCATCCCGATGGGGAGCCCGTCACGGGAGAAGCCCGACGGCACCGAGACCGCGGGAAGGCCCGCGAGGCTCGGCGGGACCGTGAACACGTCGGCAAGGTACATCGCGAGCGGGTCGCCCGTCTTCGCCCCCAGCGCGAAGGCAGGCTCCGGCGACGTTGGGCAGAGGATGGCGTCCACGTGCCGGAAAGCCGCGGCGAAATCCCGCGCGAGGAGCGCCCGGACTTTCTGGGCACGGCCGTAATACGCGTCGTGATACCCGGACGAGAGCGCGAACGTCCCGAGCAGGATGCGCCGCTTGACCTCGGGGCCGAAGCCCTCAGACCGAGTTTGCCTGTAGAGCGCACCGAGCGAACCCTCGCCCTTCCGCGTGCCGTACCGCACGCCGTCGAAGCGCGCGAGATTCGAGGACGCCTCGGCCGCGGCCGTGAGGTAGTACACCGGCACGGCAAAGGGCACGCGCGGGACGGACACGGTCGTGACGGTGGCCCCCGCGGCCCGTAACGTCTCGGCTGCCTTCTCGAAGGACGCCTTCACGTCCTCGTGAAGGCCACCCTCCGCGGACGCGGCCTCGGCGAGGAGTCCGATCCGCGTGCCCTCGAGCCTCGCCCCCGGTGCCGCGCCGACGTCCGGCACGGGCGTCGTGAGAGACGTCGCGTCCTTGGGGTCGCCGCCCGCCATGACCGCGAAGGCCCGCGCGCCCTCCTCCACGGACCGCGTGAGCGCGCCCGCCTGGTCGAACGACGACGCGAACGCGATGAGGCCGTAACGCGAAACGCGCCCGTACGTCGGTTTCCAGCCCACCAGCCCGCAGAGGGCGGCCGGCTGGCGCACGGACCCGCCCGTGTCCGTCCCGATCGAAAGCGGCACGGCGCGCGCCGCGACCGCCGCCGCCGAACCTCCCGAAGAGCCGCCCGGCACGCGCGCCGGATTCCACGGGTTCCGGACCGGACCGTAGGCCGAGTTCTCGTTCGAGGAGCCCATACCGAACTCGTCGCAATTCGTCTTCCCGACGACGACGACGCCCGCCTCCACGAGGCGCGCGACGCACGTCGCATGATCCGGCGACACGAATCCGGCGAGGATTCGCGAGCCCGCGGTCGACGGGCGGCCCGCGACGTTGATGTTGTCCTTGACGGCGAGGGGGACACCCGCGAGGGAAACCCTTTCACCGGCCCCTACGCGCCGATCGACCGCCTCGGCCTCGCGGAGAGTCGCCGCCGGGTCGGTCGAAAGGAAGGCTCCGAAGTCTCTCTGCGCCTTCTCCACGCGTGCGAGAGATTCCTCCGCGATGGCGCGCGCCGTCACGCGTCCGGAGGACACGGCGTCGGCGAGAGCGACGAACGACCCTTCGAGGAGCGTAGCCGGGGAAATCGTCGTCACCGGGATCAATCTCTCGTGATGATGCGTGGAACCACGAAGTGCCCATGCGCGAACTCGGGCGCGTTCGCCTCGACGACCGCGGAGGGAAGGCACGCCTCCGCGGCGTCCGCGCGAAGGGGCATCGGGCGGGGCGTCTCCTCGCCAGCGAGGAGCTCGTCGGGGATGTCCCGGAGCGCTTCGAAATGATCGACAATTCTCGTGAGCTGCTCGGACATCGCGCTCCGCTCGGCGTCCGTCAGCTCGAGCGACGCGAGCGCGGCCACCTTCGAGACGAGCCCGAGGTCGATCTTCATCGAGAAAGTATAGCGACCCGCTTGACGCCCGCCGGGCTCGCCCGTACCGTCTCAAGAGAGAGTCGCGACCGTGAGGCCCTTTCTCCTCTTTCGCCCCGGCGGTGAGGTTCCGGAGGCCATTCGGAGTCCGCTCGAGAAAGCGGGCACCGAGGTTCTCGTGGCGCGCTCGCTCGGGGAGGCCGGCGCGCTCCTGCAAAGCGCCATGCCGGACGTGCTTCTCGTCATTCCACCGGGAACCGCAGCGGACGCGGCGACGCTTCTGTCGCTCCTTCCCCAGACGATCGCACCCCCCTCGGTTTTCGTCCTCAGCGACGAGGCAGCCCCGCGCCGTCCCCTCGCGCTGGAGACGATCGCCCGCAATCCGTGGAACCGGGCGACGGCGGCGCTGGGCGACGGTTCGGACGACCCGGCCCCGGCGATCCTCCTCTCGCGGGTCCAGCTCACCGCGCTCCTCGAGCTGTGGGAGCAGCTCGCGACCGATGGTCGCGACTTCGCGGAGCACGCGCTCCGGGCTCTTTCGCTCTCCCTCGACGCGTCGCGCGTCAGCCTGTTCCGCTGGAAGGCGGGCTCGGCGGTCGCCACGCTCGTCGGCTCGAGCCTCGGACCGGGAGTCGTCGGGCGTGAGGTCGAGATCGCGCGCTACCCGGAGCTCCGCGCGGCCGCCTCTCGCTCGGGCCCCGTCCTCGTGGAGGAGATCGACCGCGACCCCCTCATGGGCGAGGCCAAGGGATTCCTCGAGGGCGCTCCGATCCGGTCCCTGCTCTGCCGGCAGCTTCCCGGCGAAGGCAGCGACCTCTACCTCCATGCGGTCCGCGAGCGCGCGCCCTTCGGCCTCGTGGACGTGGCCCTCCTCGGAGCAGCCGCCCGCCTCCTTCGGGCCGCACACGACCAGGGCCGTCCGAAAGACCCTCTCGAGAAAAATCCCGACCGCAAGCGCCTGCGCACCGTGCAGCGGATCCTGACGGGGATTCCCGACGCAACCGCGATGGTCGGGCCGACGGGCGAGATCCTCATCGTGAATGCTCCGTTCTGCGCGCTCTCGGGCCGCCTCGAGTCCGAGCTGATCGGGCTCGACTATCACGCTCTGCTCCGCCCCCCGCTGCCCGAGGACACGCGCGACGAGCCGCCGCACTCGGACGGCTCGCCTCTCGCGCGAGAAAGGCTGCGCCTCCTGACCGGCTCGGGCCAGTCGATCCCCATCGAAGTCATCTCGATGCCGACGCCCGACGAAACGGCCGGACAGGCAGGCTGGTCGACGCTCACGCTTCGCGACCGCCGGAAGGAGAACTCGCGCGCGGCGCGCGAGAAGGAGCTCGCCAAGGACCTCACCGAGACCTCGTATCGACTCGAATCTCTCGACAGGAGCGTGCGGGAAGCCGAGGTCATGCGCGCGCGCTTCTGGACAGCCGCCGCCCACGAGCTCCGGACCCCTCTCGCGATCGTGCAGAGCTACCTCGAGGTCGTCCTCACCGACCTCGCCGCCGAAGTTCCCGAGAGGCCGACCCAGCTCCTCAAGACGGCCTCGGACGGGCTCTCGCGGCTCGAAAGGCTCATCGCCGACGTGCTCGACGCAGCGGTCACCGGCCGCGCGCGGGACACTCTCCACCTCGCCGACATCGACCTCGCCGAGGTCGTGCGCGGCCTCTCGGCCGCGCTCTCGGCGGCGGCGTTCAAACGCGGGCTCCGTCTGCAGGTGGACGTGCCGAAGGGACTGCCCCGCGTCAGCGGCGATCGCGAGAAGATCGAGCGCCTCCTCACGAATCTCTTCGACCACTCCCTGCGGACGACGCCGCGCTCGGACGAACCTGTCCTCCTCGTCGCGTCGCGTGAGAGCGATCGAACCGTAATCCGGATCGTAGACAAAGGGCCGACGATCTCCTCCGACCGGGCCGCCCACCTCTTCGACGACGTCGGGTCGTCGCGCGGCGGAGGCGAGTTCGGACTCTCCGTCGCGCGGCGCCTCGCGGACGCGATGAAGGTGGACCTCGACGCGTACCCGGAACCCGACGGGTCGAACGTGAAGCGTGTCGCGTGGAGGGCATCGCCACCGAAAGGCGGGGCGTCACGCTGAAAACGGTGGGGCCGGCGCCAACGGGGTCGGCGATCCGGCGCGCGTTCGGCGTCCTGATGCGGCGGAGAGACGCGCGCGCGGCCGCGGCCGTCGCCCGGCCGGCCGATCGCGTCCGGATCGTGGGGGGCGCGGTCCGCGACGCGTTTCTCGGGCGGAAGGGCGGCGACCTGGATCTCGCCGTTCCGTCCGGAAACGCCGAGGCGTTCGCGAAGCGCCTCGCCGCGCACGCCGGCACGCGGGTCGTCGCCGTGGGTGCCGCGCCGCGGCGGATCCTCAAGGTCCCGTTCCGCGGCCACGAGATCGACGTGTGGGAAGAGGAGGGCGGGCCGGGCGCCGACCTCCTGCGCCGGGACTTCACCGTGAACGCGCTCGCCTTCGAGCTTCTGCAGGGAACTCTCGCCTCGCCTCCGCGGGCTCTCGCTGATCTTCAGAAGAGGATCCTTCGTCCGCCGCGTCCGGGCGTCTTTCTCGAGGACCCTCTCCGGGTGCTCCGGGCCGCACGATTTCTGGCGGACCTGCCGGAATTTCACATCGCGCGAGAGGCGCTTTCTGAACTACGAGAGGCTGCAAAGATGCTCAAAAAGGTGTCTGCGGAGAGGAGCCTCGTCGAGCTCGACAAGCTTCTCGGCGCGCCCGCGGCCGGCCGGGCACGCGCGCTGCGTTTCCTCGAGCGCATCGGAGCTCTGGAGATCCTCCTTCAAAGCACGGCGGCGCGCGAGCGCCGCCGCGGGATCTCTCTCGTCTCCCGCCTCGGCTCCCGCGACCCCCGCGTCGCGCGCGCGCTCCTTCTCTTGCCGACGGGTCCGAGGAGAGCCGAAGATTCTCTCAGGAGGTGGAAGACCAGCCGGGAGGAGCTGCGGCTCGCGAGCCGGCTATTCGCTTTACCCCTCACGGGAACGCGCGGCGGGCAGGGACCGCGCCGCCCGCCCACCCGCCGAGACGTCGCGGAGCTGCTGCGGCGCTCTTCCCCCTTCGAAGAAGAATCTCTTCTCTTCCTCCTCGCCGCCGGAAACCCGCGCGCCAGGGAGCTGGCCCGAGCGGCCCGCCTCGTCCTCCGCCGCCCCGCCGCGCTCCGCCGGATCCTGAAGCCCGTCCGCCCACTTCCATTCGCAGAAATCTCTTCTCTTCTCGGCCTCCCGGAGGGACAGGGTCTGGGGCAGGCGCTGTCGGCCTTCGATCTCGCCCTTGCCTCGGGCGAAATTCGCGGCCCGCGGCGGGCGCGCGCCTGGCTCGAGGGCCGGCGCGCGCTTGGAAACCTGCCTCCCGGCTGCTAATCTAAAGCGTCCTTTCAGCGGACACCACACACGATGGACCTGACC
>JBDTML010000118.1:0-17617 GCA_039934255.1 Acidobacteriota bacterium
GGGTCTGATGGCGGAGCTGGCGCCGTTTACGTGTTGTTACGCAAATAGCAGGAGCGCGCGCGGAAGGCCGGCCTCCCGCGCGACAGAGGGATAGAATGAATCCGATGTCGAGCACCCGCGCATCCGATCAGCCGGGGGCCATCCTGTCCAGGGTTGCAAAGGGCGAGAGAGTCGTCCTCCGCTCGGGCCGTAAGGCCGTTGCGGCGATCGTTCCGCTCAAGGACCTGAAGGTTCTCGAAGCGCGCCCGACTCGCTCGGTCAAGCCGACACCCTCTGAGACCGCTGAGGTGCGGAAGGCGCGAGCGGAGCGCGGATCGGTATCGGCCGAATCCCTGTTCTGAGGACTCGAAGCTTTCCGAATTCGCATCGGTGATTACCGGGTCATCTACGAAATTCGAGACGACGTACTTTTCGTCCTCATCCTCTCCGTTGGGCACCGACGCGAGATCTACTGGAGATAGCCTGGAGTCCCGGGACACCACTTGTCCCTGTCCTGGCACCACACTTTCAGTAGTTCCTTGAGGCATTCGGCGCCCCGCCTCGGGTTCGCCAGAAGGAGAGTGAACTGAATGTGGATTGTGCTGACGAAGGTGCGGACGTGAGGGCGACGAGGAAGAGCTGGAAGACGGAACCGCTCCCGGCCCGGCGCGCGCGGCTCGCCCTCGAGCGGCGGTTCGACGCGGCCGAGCTCGCGGCCGTGAGGCGAGGACTCGTCCCGGAAGAGATGGAAGACAAGTGGTTCGTGTTCGAGGAGCGCGGCCGGCTGTACTTCCATCGCAGCTGGACGGGGTTCTGCGTGTACGAGGTCGTCCTGAAGAAGACGCGGTCGGGGGCCGACGTGGTCGAGGCGTGGGTGAACCGCGACCCGGAGCAGTACTCGGCCACGGACGACGCGTACGACGCGCGGCTGCTGGCGTGGATGATCGACGCGCTGCTGCTGAAGCGGGACGCGCCCTGGCCCGAGTCCGGCAAGGACGACGAGCCGCTGCGGCAATGGAGCCTCGTGGGAAGGGCGATGCTGGAGCACGATGGGGATGGGAGGGTGGCGGAGGAGTTGGACAAGGCGCTGGGGAAGACGGGGGACGGGACGGATCAGGAGTAGGCGAGGCGGCCGCGGCCTTCCTCGCCGGGGAGGGGCGGTGACCTACTGCTTCGTCCCGCTCCAGGTCCCGCTGCCGCCATTTGACGCCGACCACGTTCCTGAACCGGTGGCTCCGCTGAACTTGCCCTGCCATGCGACGGTGAAGCCCACGCCAAAGGCCTGGCCGGAGGCTGCGACGTTGAGGTCCCCAGACGTGGAAACGGCCCCGCTGCCCGTGAAATTTCCGACGGTGGGGCTTGCGACACTCAGCACCGCCGTGCCGTCTGCCGCGACGATCGCGATCCATGTTCCGTTGTCGGTGCCGGTATAGGTGCCGGTGTAGTGGCCGGAGAAAGGGTTGATCGTCGCCGCCGCATCGCTCGTCGCCACGACCGCGAAGGGGTCGCCCGATGCGTTGTTGATCATCGTGGCGTACGCCAGGACGGGCTGGTCGCTCGTGAACTCCAGCCACAGGTTCGCATTCGTGGTTCCGGACAAGCCGGGAAAGGTCCCGTTATCGAGAGCCACCTGGCTGAATCCGTTCGCGGAAAGCGGGCCGATCGTCCCGGTCGAGAGGAGAGTCCCCCCGCCCTGCCGCACCTTCACCGTTGTCGTCGCTGCCACGCTCCCGGGGTTCATGACCACGAGATTCGTCCGGTATCCGGATTCTGAGTTCGCGCTCACGGCCAGCTGCCCGATGACCCCCGCCTTCAGCGCCTGCGTCGCCGCGATCGCGGGAAGCCACTGCCCGGATACGGCGCCCGTGCCGCACGCGTTCACATTGTTCACGCTCGCCGCGACGATGAGCGGTCCCGTGGAATCGAATCGGATCGGGCCGAAAGCTCCCTGGCTCAGAGTCGATCCGAAGAGCGACTGAAGGATGTTGTCGAAGGCCATCTGGCTTCGTGAAGCGACCTGAAACGAACTCGCCGCAATCGCCGTCGACGTCACCTGGTTGTAGAACGTCACGGTCACCGTAACTGCCCCGGTCCCCCGGTTCAAGAGCCTCACGTCCGTGTGGAACTCCGCCCCGTTCTGCCCGGCGCGGTACGCGGACGACGGCAGGATGTAGCTTTCCGCCTGGGCCACTCGCGATTCCGCGACGAGTAGAATCGTCCCTAAAGCCACGAGAAAGAACGGTCGCCTCGAGCTCTTCAAAGACATTTTCCAACCTCCATTGCAAGCACGCGGGAAGAGTTTCCCACGCTTCCTGCCCCGGACGATTTCGCAAGGTTTCGCATCTCAGGCCGCGCGTTCAGAAGGGTCTAGAAGACGGGCTCGGCCGCACCCGACAGCAGAGATCGATTCCTTGCTGAAATCACGCGGCCGTCTCCCGGCGGGAGTCCCTTGGCCAGAAGCCAAAGCGCGGTCGCGGTCTCCCCGAGGAGGCCGGGAATTCCAAGCAGTTTCAACGAACCGATGTACTGCGGATACACGAACATCGCCAGGCTCATGGCAATCACCAGGGCGGATGCAACGATGCCGAGACGAGCAAGCGCGGGCGGCAGGTAACGCGATCGCAGGAACAGCAGAAAGAAGAGCACAGAGCCCGCGCCCTGGAATATCCACGCGAGCTCGATACCTTCGCTTCCACCGCGAGTCATCACCGATACGAGAGCTTGCAGCTGCCCGGACGTGAACGCGCCCTCCGTCGCGGACGCCCGGTAGAGCTGCGCCCCCGCGACACGAAACGCCATGCTGGCCGCGCCCACGAACGACGCGCCAAGCCGCAGGCACAGCGCGAGCTGCGCGAGGCGTTTGTTCACCGGCTCGAGCACGGCATACAACGCGAAAGCGAGGACACCGATCACGATCCACGCGAGCCCGACCTCGAGAAGCGAAACGCGCCAGAGCACGTAGTTTTCCGCGGCGTAGCGCGCCTTTTCCGCGAACGGCTCACCGCGGCGGGCCAGGATCGTCACCCAGTCCCCCAGTCCCTGCAGGACGTAGTTCGCGAGAAAGCAGATTCCCGCAAGACGGGCGTACCCCCGCTGTTCGTCTGTTGGGTTCATCGTGTCTCCTGTCGTGCCCGCCCCCAGCGCGCCCCCGGCTCTTTCACGTAATGCCGGAAGACGTATCGCCACGGGATGATCAGGATCAAGATCACGGGGGTCAGCCGGATCGCTTTGAAATCCTCTCTGAAGACCGCCGTGTTCAGGCCCGCCCTCCACTGCGGCAGACCGAAATCGACGAGCCAGATCGTCTTCCACGCCAGCTCGAAGAGAAGGATTGGAAGCATCTGCAGCGGGTAGCGCAGCCCGAAACAGGCAAGCAACCACAGTGCGCCGAGCATGCTCGGGATGACCCCGCGCGCGGTCGGCTCATGCCTCATCAACTGAGGCAGAAAGAAGACCGCTCCGCCGATGACCAGCAGCAGGTACATCGCGCGCAGTACGTAAAGCCGAGAGAGGGAGACTTCGTACTCGAGGGAGGCGGGAGCGGGAGCGGTCGGTGAAGCCGTGGCAGCAGTCGAAGTCATTTCAAGTCTCCAATCTTTTTAAGCGACACGGACGGGCGCCTTGCCGGCGCGGGAGTCGGATCGAAATTCGAGGAGGTCGCCCGGTTGGCAGGCGAGCGCTTCGCAGATGGCCTCGAGCGTCGAGAAGCGGATGGCGCGCGCCTTGCCGGTCTTCAGGATCGACAGGTTGGGGAGCGTGATGTCGACGCGTTCGGCGAGCTCTGTCAAAGTCATCCGCCGTTCGTGCAGGAGGTCGTCGAGCCTGACGAGGATGGCCATCAGACCGTGCCCTCAAGATCCTCGCGCATGCGTGTCCCTTCGAGGAACACCTGCGCGAGCACGAACAACAGGAGAATCGCCAGCCAGCCGCCGAGATGGAAATTGCTTTCGAGGTGCAAAGGCACTTCCCGGGTCGAGACCGCGGACGCGATCGCGACGACGCAGACGTGGAGCACCTCGATGCTGACCTGCGCCCAGGCGATGGTCCTTAGCCGCCTCGCGTTTTCCGCGGTGAACGGCTCGCCGTCGCGCACCGATTCGACAATCCGGAGCAGCCGGCTCAGGACGACGTGTGCGATGGGAGTACGCGCAATGAAGATCACCATGATGGCGCGCATCCCGGCGACGAGATCCGCATGTCCGGCCACAGCCCCGACTCCCAGCGCTCGCCAGGTCCATTTCTCCGCCAGGAAACTGATCGCCAGCATCGCGAAGACGAGGGCGCCGCTGATCCAGTTGAGGACGATCAGGACACGCAAGATGAGCGAGGTCGAGGGCAGGGCCTTGGAACGCTTCGAAATACTCATTATCGATAAACGATAAGACATATATCGTTTATCGTCAAGTACCGGGTGTGTAGACTTCTCCAGTTCTTCGGAACCCGATGAAGGCGATCGTCTACTGCGATTACGGCTCCCCGGACGTCCTCCGGCTGGAGCAGGTCGAGAAGCCGGTTCCCGAGGACAAACAAATCCTCGCCAAGGTACGGGCGGCTTCCGTCAACCCGCTCGACTGGCACTTCACGGAAGGCACTCCGTATCTCGCCCGCGCCATGGGGATGGGTCTTCGCAAGCCGAAGTCCACCCGCCTGGGCGTCGACTTCGCGGGCACGGTCGAGGCCGTCGGCCGGAACGTCACGGCCTTCAAGCCGGGAGACGACGTGTTCGGCCGAGGGGCCGGCGCGTTCGCCGAGTACGTGTGCGTCGGAGAGGACCAGGCCGTGGTGCCGAAGCCGGCGGGCGTGACGTTCGAACAGGCGGCCTCCGTGCCGGTTGCCGCCCTCACCGCGCTGCAGGGCCTTCGCGACATGGGGAAGGTCCGAGCGGGACAGAAGGTCCTGATCAACGGCGCGTCGGGAGGCGTGGGCACTTTCGCCGTCCAGATTGCCAAGTCCTTCGGCGCGGACGTGACCGGCGTCTGCAGCACGAGAAACGTGGAGATGGTCCGGTCGATCGGCGCCGATCGCGTCATCGACTACACGAAAGAGGATTTCACGAAGCAGGGGCCGCTCTACGACCTGATTCTCGACAACGTCGGCACGCAGCCGCTGTCGGGGTTCCGGCACGCGCTGAAGGCGGACGGGACCTACGTCGGGATCGGAGGCGGCGGGCCGAACGACGGAAAATGGGCCGGCCCCCTGATCCGGTTGATGAAGGTACCGATCGTGTCCTGGTTCGTCAGCCAGAAGCTCGGGTTCCTCTTCGCGAAGCTGACGAAGCAGGACCTGACCGCGCTGGGCGAGCTCATTCAGTCCGGGAAGGTGAAGCCGGTGATCGACAAGAGGTTCGGCCTCGCGGACGTCCCGGAGGCCCTCAAGTACCTGGAGAAGGGGCACGCCCGCGGAAAAGTCGTGATCGTCGTGGAGCCGAACGCGCCCTGACGGGGCCGGGGCCGCGGCGCGCCTCAGAGAAGTTACCGGATCTCAGTCCCCTTGTTCAGAAGGTCGAGATAGCGGCGGTAGACGAAGACCCGGCCCCTCTTCCGTCCTGTCGTCTCGCGGACGACGCCCAGGCGGACCAGCGCGCGGAGAGCCTTTCCTACTGTGGGCGGCGAGAGCTTCGTGGACCGGCTGAGCGCCGTGGCGGTGGCAAGCGGCCGGCGCTGCAATTCAACGTGGATTCGCAGGGCCGAATCGGCGCCGCGGCCGAGTGCGACGATGCGGGCTCGATCGTCGGCGAAGAGCTTTCCGAGGGTGCGCGCGGTTTCCACGGCGCCGGCCGCGGTCGCCTCGACGGCCTCCGCGAAGAACTGCACCCACCGCTCCCAGTCGCCGTCCTTCCGGACCGCCGTCAGATGATCGTAATAGGCCTTCCGGTGGCTTTTCAGGTAGAGGCTCAGGTACAGGAGGGGTTCGTGAAGGACTCCTTCGGCGCAGAGGACGAGCGTGATGAGAAGCCGGCCCAGCCGACCGTTTCCGTCGAGGAAGGGATGGATCGTCTCGAACTGCACGTGTGCGAGCGCCGCCTTCACCAGTGGCGACGTCCGCCCCGGCTGATCGTGGAGGAACCTCTCGAGTGCGGCCATCTCGTTCTCCACGCGGTCGGCAGGCGGCGGCACGAAGTGCGCGTTCCCGGGGCGCGTGCCTCCGATCCAGTTCTGCGATCGCCGGAATTCGCCGGGCTGCTTTCCCGCGCCGCGGCCCGTGGAGAGGAGGACTCCATGCATCTCTCTGAGGAGGCGGTTCGACAGGGGAAAACCCCCACGGATCCGCTTTAGTCCGTGCTCGAGAGCGGCGACGTAACGTGAGACTTCGGAAACATCGGCGAGGGGTACACCGGGGAGCTCGTCCAGTTCGAAGAGAAGAAGATCCGAGAGCGACGACTGGGTGCCTTCGATCTGCGAGGAAAGGACCGCCTCCTTCCTTACATAGGTGTAGAGAAAGAGGTGAGTGTCGGGTAGCAAGGTCGTGACGGCGTCGAGGCGGCCGAGAGCGATGTGGGCGCGATCGAGTGCCTCGAGGAGGCGCGCGTCGGGCGCCAACGGGGGGTGCGGCGGCAGGGGCCGGGGTACGAACGCCCGCACGACTTCACCGCCGTCTTTCGAGACGACGACGAACTCACCGGTCGATTCGCGGCGCATATTCAAGGTCTCCGATAGTTAAGGGAGTTGTCTTGGGGCAATAGTTATTTAACGGAACTGACTTTACCTTAAATAACGCGGTTCCGCGAATCCACGGCACCGCCGCACGAGGCCCTCCTCGTCCGCGGCCCCCTCATGCGCCTCCGCCGCCGGCGCACGCGTAACATTTCAGCCGTGGAGAAAGTCAGCGTGAGCAGGGGCTTCCTGATCGGGGTCGTCGGCGTCGCGGCCGCGGCGCTTCTCGCGCTGGCCTTCGCGCTGGGGCGGGAATCCGGAACCGGAAGCGTCGCCGCGCCTTCCACGAGAATCCAGCGCATCGCCCCGCCTGCCCCGCGTGCCCAGGACGTTTCGCCGCCGCCGCCGACTTCGTCCACCAGAATCATGGATCGATTGGAAGCCTGGGTCGCCGGGCCCGCACCATCCGGCCCCGTTCAAGGCGCCGCGACGCAGACGGCGGCATCTCAGGTCCCTCCTGCCCTGGACGGCGAGCGAGCCGCCGTCGCTGCGTACTTCGACGCGGTCGAACGCATCCAGGCGGGGGCCGCGAACGGCGACCCGAACGGCATCGCCCAGGAGATGGCGGCGGCGCTCGCGAACGGCGACACGTCGGCCCTCGACAAGATGATCAGGGAGACGGAGGCGGCGAAGACGCGCCTCGCCGCCATCCCGCCGCCCGCGCCGTGCGCCGCCCACTATCGCGAAAGCGTCGGAAGTCTCGACGACGCGCTCGAGGTGCTTCGTTCCCTGAAGGCGGCGATGGAATCGTCCGAGCCCGTCGCCCAGCTCGCAAACGTCACGACCCGGGCCACGGCCCTGCGCTCGCGCGCCGAGGCGCTTCAGAAGGAAGAGCTGGCTCTGCGCGAGCGTTACGGGCTGAAGCGCTGATGGCGGACGCGACCTCCCCGTGCTGGCTGACGTTGTCGCCGTCGCCGGGTTTCAGCTCGCGGAACACTGCGGCCGAGAGCACGGTCATCCCGCCGAGGACGAGGAGCGCGAGATGGATGCCGTGAAGCAGTTCGCCCGGGTGTGATCGGAACCTGTCCGGAATGAAAATGGCCGTCGTGAGGGACGCGGCCGCGACGCCGAAGCTGAGCGACATCTGCTGCATGGTGCTGGAGATCGTGCTGGCCATGCTGGTGTCGGGCGCGGCGACGTCGGCGTAAGCGAGCGTGTTCATGCTGGCGTACTGCAGGGAAGCCGAGGCGCCGAGGACGAGCCCGATGACGATGATGACGACGACGGGCGTGCCGGCGCCGATCGCGGCGAAGAGGGCGATGGCGCCACCCATCAGGATCGTGTTCGCAAGCAGCAGGCGCCGGTAGCCGAGGCGCCGGAGGATGCGCGGCATCACCGTCCTGATCCCCAGCGCGGCGATGGACTGGGGCATGAGCAGGAAGCCCGACTGGACGGCCGTGTAGCCGAGGCCGACCTGGTACAGGAGCGGGAGGAGAAACGGAATGCCGCCCGCGCCGAGCCGCGTGATGAAGCTGCCGACGACGGACGCCCGAAACGTCCGGATGCGGAAGAGGCCGAGCCGGAGGAGGGGATATTTGGCGACGAGCGCGTGCCGGAAGTAGGCGGCGAGGAGGACCAGCGAGAGGGCAAAGAGGCCGAGGATCGCTGCCGGGCCCAGCGCGTGCTCGCCGAAGACCTCGAGGACATAGGAGAGAAGGCCGATGCCGCAGCCGAAGAGGACCCCGCCGAGGACGTCCAGCTTCTCGACTCGCTCAGCGCGGTAGTCCGGGAAGCGGCGGAAAACGAGGGCGAGGCCGAGGAGGCCGATGGGCAGGTTGACGAAGAAGATCACCCGCCAGTGGAAGTAGCCGACGATGAGTCCGCCCACCACGGGCCCGAGCATGGGGCCGATCATCGCGGGGATCGTGACGAAGGTCATGGCGCGAATGAGCTCGGATCTCTCGAACGTGCGCACGATGGTGAGGCGGCCCACGGGCACCATCAGCGCGCCGCCCATGCCTTGCAGGATCCGGCAGGCGACGAGAAAGTGGATGCTGGTGGAGAGGCCGCAGAGGAGCGAGCCGAACGTGAAGATGCCGATCGCGGACGCGAAGACGCGGCGCGTGCCGAACCTGTCCGCGATCCACCCGCTGACCGGGATGAAGACGGCGAGGCTGAGCGTGTAGCTCGACAGGACCGACTTCATGCTGAGGGGCACGACGCCGAGCGCGTCGGCGATGGTGGGGACGGCGGTGTTGAGGATGGTGGTGTCGAGCGACTCCATGAGGAAGGCCACCGCCACCATCCAGGGCAGCAGGCGCTTGACGGAGGGGTCCTGCACTCCCTAGCTCTTGCCCCGCCTGATTCCCTCGATCGCCCGGTCGCAGTCGTCGTTGATGCGCTGACGGTCGATCTGGTACTCGCCCTCGGCCTTCTCGCGCAACTCCGGCTCGGGCGTCTTCAGCATCGAGTCTTTGAAGAGGATCTCGCGCTCGGCGAGCCGGGAGGACGCGATGCGCCGGGCCTCGGCGATGGCTTCCTTCTGCTTCGCGCTCAGCGGCGCCTCTTTCCTGGTGCCGGCCTCGCGGTCCTCGGCATCGAGGCGCTCCATCGCGAGATCGAACGCGGATTTCGGTTTGTCGCTCATGTGTTCAGCCTTGACCGGCGGGAGGAAGAAGGGGAGGTCGAGGGGGGACAGCCGGCTCCTGAGAGACAGAGTAACGCGACTGCCGCGTGGCGAAGAAAACCGCGATCGTCCACGTCGGCGCGAGATCGACGGCCGGCAGGAGCTCGACGGCGAACGCCGGAAGGAAAGCCCAATGCCATCCGAGGAGCGCGACCATCACCGCGCCGACCGCTACGTCGAGCACGGCGTCCAGGCCCGTGACGGCCCCGCCGGCGAAGAGAGGCATGAGGCCGAGCTGCACGGCGTCGGCGACGACGGCGATGATCCGGGCCGCGAGAACGCGCTTTTTCGAGTTGTCCACGCGCGGACGTTAGGCCGTGGGGCGGGAGCCGGTCAACCGCCGACGCTTGCGTCCCGGCTTCGGCCGCGCCTTCGTCGGCGCCGACCACGCGATTTTTTCGTACGCGCCGGGCAGCGCGAGGCAGATGCCGCGTAAGCGATCGAGGGCCTTCATGGCGGGTCGCCGTCGGCACAGGCGACGCGGTTGCGCCCCGAGTTCTTCGCGGCGTACAACGCCTCGTCCGCGCGGCCCAGGCACGAGGCGAAGGTCTCGGCCGGGTCGCGGTAAAGCGCGACCCCCACGGAGATGGTCGCCTTGACGCCGGTGCCGTCGCGGCCCGCGACCGCGCACGCGGCGAAGCCCGTGCGCCACGCCTCCGCGCGCTTCACGGCACCAGGGACGTCCGCGCGCGGCATCACGACGACAAACTCCTCGCCGCCGATCCGGCAGACGAGGTCCGAGGACCGCACGTTTCCAAGGAGCACGCCGGCGAGCTGCAGGAGGACGCGATCACCCACCGCGTGGCCATGGACGTCGTTGACGAGCTTGAAATGGTCCACGTCGATCAAGGCGACGACGAGCGACTCGCGCGAGCGCCGGGCGCGCGAGATGTCACGCCTCATCGTCTCTTCGAGATAGCGGCGATTGTGGAGGCCGGTCAGCGGATCGCGAACGGATTGCTCGCGGAGGAGCGCGTTCAGGCCCTCGATTTCCGTGACACGGGCGGCGAGCTCCCCGTGCGCGTGGGCGAGCTCGGCCTGGATGCGGCGCTGTTCGGTCACGTCCTGCTTGATCGCGATGAAGTGCGTGATCGCGCCGTTCTCGTCGAGGACGGGAGCGATCGTCTGCTCCTCCTGGTACTCGGAGCCGTCCTTGCGCCGGTTGACGATCGTGCCGGACCACGAGTCGCCTCGCGTGACGGTCTTCCAGAGGTTCGTGTAGAACGACGGATCGTGGCGACCGGACTTGAGCACGCGCGTGTGCTGCCCCACGAGCTCGTCGGAAGAATAGCCGGTGATCGCGCACGCGGCGGGGTTGACCCACGTGATCGTGCCCTCGCGGTCGGTGATCACGACGCCGTTCGCCGCGGAGCGGAGCGCGGTGGCCTGGACGCGGAGCGCGTCGGGGCCGAGCGCGCGGCCGCGCTGGTCGCGGAGCGCGCAGGCGACGAACTGGCGGCCGCCGAGGAGGACCGGGCTCAGGGAGATGTCGACCGGGATGTCGCAGCCGTCGGCGCGGCGCGCGAAGAGCTGGAGTCCGCGGCCCATGGGGCGCGCGGAAGGGCGCCCGGAAAAGCGCTCGCGCTGCCCGATGTGGCCGCCGAACCGTTCGGGCACGAGCGTCTCGATGGCCCGACCCTTGAGCGCGGCCGGGTCGTGGCCGAGGAGAGGCCCGCACGCGGCGTTCGCGAGGACGATCGTCCCCGTGCCGTCCACGACGAGGATCGCGTCCGACGCAGAAGCGAAAAGCGCGCGGAAAAGAGAGCCATCGTCGATCGTGCTGAGTGGCATGAAGCGCGAATTCTAGCCGCGCTCTGCACGCCGGCCGGCGAAGTAAACTGCGCCCCACTTCGTGGTCGAAAACAACGACAACCCCGCAACCGGATTTCCGACGCTGGACGCCGGCGGCGGCCGCGGACCCGCGGCGCCCGAGAAGCTGCCTGCCGAGATCGGAGGTTTCCGCATCCTGGGCAAGCTCGGTGAAGGCGGGATGGGGATCGTCTACGAGGCCGAGCAGCAGAATCCGCGCCGCCGCGTCGCCCTGAAGGTCGTGCGCGGCGGCCAGTTCGTGGACGAGGCCTACCTCAGGATGTTCCGGCGCGAAGCTGAAACGCTGGCGCGGCTCGCGCACCCGAACATCGCGGCCATCTACGAAGCCGGCCGCACGGAGGACGGGCAGCACTTCTTCACGATGGAGCTCGTCTCGGGGAAGACGCTGAGCGCGTTCGTGAGAGACCGGCTCGGCGGCGAGCGGCCGACGACCGAACAGCTCCGCGAGCGGCTGCGGCTCTTCGACACGATCTGCCTCGCCGTGAACTACGCGCACCAACGCGGCGTGATCCACCGCGATCTCAAGCCCTCGAATCTCGTCGTGACGGACGCGGGGGAGGTGAAGATTCTCGATTTCGGCCTCGCGCGCATCACGGACACCGACGTCGCCGCGGCCACCGTGATGAGTGAGATGGGCCTGATCAAGGGGACGCTCCCGTACATGAGCCCCGAGCAGGCGCGCGGGGACAGCCGCGACATCGACCTCCGCACGGACGTCTACTCGCTGGGCGTCCTCCTGTACGAAATGCTTTCGGGCGGACATCCGTACGTGACGTTGAAGAGCTCGGTCGTGCAGGCGATCCGCACGATCTGCGAAGAGCCGCCCCGCCCGCTGAAGGCGACGTCCGGGGGAATACCGCTAGACGCGGACCTCCGGACGATCGCGGAGAAGGCTCTCGAAAAGGAACCGGACCGCCGCTACCAGAGCGCGGCGGATCTCTCGGACGACGTGGAGCGTTACCTCGCGAGCCGGCCGATTCTCGCGCACCCGCCGAGCACGATGTACCAGATCCGGAAGCTCGTCTCGCGGCACAAAGTGAGCGTCGTGGCGGCGGGCGCGATCGCGGTGCTGCTCGTGGCGCTGGCGGTGACGATGGTCGTGCAGGCCCAGCGCGTGCGGAAGGAGCGCGACCGCGCGACGGCCGAGGCCGCGAAGGCCAGCGCGATCAACTCGTTCCTCCTCGATGCGCTGGGCGGGGCCGACCCGTGGTCGAAGGGCTCGCGCAACGTGTCGCTGCTGGACGCCCTGCGCCAGGCGCAGGACAAGGCGGAGACGTCGTTCGAGAGCCAGCCTCTCGTCGAGGCGTCGGTGCTGCAGACGATTGGGACGACGTTCTCGAACCTCGCGGAATTCCCCGAGGCCGAGAAGGCGCTGAAGGCGTCGCTCGACCTGCGCGCGAAGGCGGCGGGCCCGAAGAGTCCCGAGGCCGCGGAGTCGCTCTCGGCGCTCTCGCAGATGTACTCGATGTCGAAGAAACATGCCGAGGCCGAGACGTGCGCCCGCGAAGCGCTCGAGATCGTGCGCGGCATCCACGGCGCCCAAAGCGTCGAGGCGGCCGCGGCGATGTACGACCTCGGGATGGCGCAAAGCGGAGTGGGGAAGGTCAAGGAGGCGAAGGCGACGGCCGAGGAGATTCTCCGGATCGTCCGCGGGTCCGGCGCCGCCGGAAAGCCGCAGGCCGCGAAGGTGGAGACCGATGCGCTCCTCGTCCTCGTCGGTGTCGCCACCACCGAGGAGGACTACCCGAAGCTCCTCGCCCTGACTCGCGAGCGCCTGGCGCTCGCGAAGAAGAGGCAGGGGGACCGGCATCCGGAGGTGGCCCAGGCGCTGAGCGACTTCGCGCTGGGGCAGATGTACGCGGGCGATCTCGCCGGCGCCGAGCGGACGTATCTCGACGCGATCGACATGGACATCGCGTTCCTCGGGCCGGATCACCCGGAGGTCGCGTCCGCGCGTGAGAACCTCGGGAACGTCTACTTCCGCGGCGGACAGCTGGACAAGACCGCGAAGAACCTCGAGGTCGTCCTCGCGATGCGCCGCAAGGCTCTGGGCGACGACTCGGAGCCCGTGGCGCGGACTCTCGCGAACATCGGGACCGTCTACCTGCGTGGCGGGAACTACGAGGCGTCGGTGACGAACTACCGCGAGGCGATCGAGCGACTCGCGAAGAAGCTCGGGCCCGAGCATCCCGACGTCGGCACGACCCTGTCAGGGCTGGCTCAGGCGTTCCGCAGGCTCGGGAAGTTTCCGGAGTCGGAAGCCGCGTTCAAGCGCGCGCTGGACATTCAGGTGAAGGCGCTCGGCGAGGACAACGCGGTGCCGCAGAGGACCATCAAGGCGATCGCCGGCCTCTACACCGAGTGGAAGAAGCCCGCGCAGGCCGCGGCCTACACGTCGCGGCTGAAACCGGTGGAGGCGAAGGCGGCGGGGGTCCCGGCAAAGTAGGCCCCCCGCCGACCGCGCGCTGGCCGGCCTCGTTCTAGAGCAAGCTCTGCAGGCGGGTCAGGATCTCGAGGACGCGCTGCCAGGCATCCTGTTCGCCGCGGTAGGCTCTTTCGGTGCGCAGCTCGTTGTTCTTGCGGCGTGCCTCGTCGAGCATGCGCGAGACGACGTCCTGGGCGCCACGCGTGTCGACGACGTCCGCGTCGAACCTCTGGCGCAGCCGGCCCGCGTCCGCGCTGAAACGGTCGAGCGACTCGGGAGAGCGCCCGTCGCGATCTCCGCGCGGCATCGCGTCGCGAATGCCCGCGACGCGTTCATCGAGCTCCTTGCCGAGGCGCCGGAGCTCGGGAATGTTCGCGGCCCGGGCACCGGCGCGTTCGCGGTCGCGGTCGCGGTCGGGCGGCGGCGCGACCTCGAGACGGTCGGGGACGCCGTTGCCGTTACGGTCGGAATCCCGGTGATCCCAGTCGCCCTGGCCGCCGTGTTCCCCGCCTCCGAAGCGCGCGTAAGGCGGCGGAAGCTCGACGTCGACGCCGCGCAGAACCTGCTGCATGCGGCCGAGGACGTCGATCGCGCTGTTCCAAAGAGCGTACGTGTGCGGGAAGAGCCGAGCGCGGACGACGTTCCGGTTCACGCCGCGCGCCCTTTTGGTCAGGTCGTCGACTTCACTTCGCATGTCCCACGGCGAGTCGAGATAGCTATCCATCCGCTGGTGGAAGCCGGAGGTGCGGCGTGAGAAGTCCGAAACCGACGCGAGGAGCCGCACCTGAGACCGGTCCCCGCGAGAAGCGCGGTACGCCTCGCGGTTCAAGTCCTGGGCGATCTCGTCGAGCGTGTGCGCGAGCGAGCCCATCGTCTGGTATTGCCGCCCCTGGAGGGGATGGCGGGAATCGATCCGATGGTATTCGTCCTCGCCGAAATGGAATTGAAGTGAGACCTGCGCGGGAGCGGAAATCGCTGGAATGAGCGCCGCGCATCCCACGAGCGTGAGGGCGCGCACATTTGCCGGGAATCTCATGGTGAAAATCCTCCTCGATTCAGGGAGCAACTCGCGTGCCATGAGCGGGAGATGCGCGGGGTGTCCGGCGCCGCCGGTGGCGGTACCCTAGCCGGCATCGGGAAGTCTCTGTTCCTCGTCGCCCTCCTTGCCGCGCCTCTCGCGGCGGAAGCGACCGTAGCGGTCGTTGCGACGCGGCTGGTCATCGAGCCTCAGGCCGGCCTTCCGCCCGCCGCGAACCGCCTCGCCGCCGGGCCGCGTCCGTGGGTCTGGGGCGTGATGGAGCTTGTCGGCCTCGATGCGCCTGGGCCGGACGTCCGCGTCGTCCTCGCGCCGGAGTCGTCGCCTTTCGCGCGGGAGGTTCCGCCGTGGGTGTCGGGATATACCGATGGCGTGACAACTGATGCCGGGAGCGTCGTCGTCATCCTGGCCGAGCGCACGCCGTCATACCCCGACGGCGGCCTCGAGGAAGTGCTCGCGCACGAAGTCGCGCACGTCCTCATCCACCGGGCGAGCGGCGGACGGCACGTGCCGCGGTGGTTCGACGAGGGGGTCGCGATGCTCGCCGCGCGTTCGTGGCGGCTGCGCGACCAGACGGAGCTGGCCATCGGTCTTCTTTCGGGCCCGCGTGTGCCGCTATGGAAGCTCGACGACCTCTTTCAGGGGGATCGGCGACAGGTGGAAAGAGGGTACGCGCTCGCGGGCACGCTCGTGCAGGACCTTCTCGAGCGCTACGGCCCCGCGGTGCCGCGGATCGTCCTCGCGCGCCTTGCGCACGGCGATACGTTCGACGAGGCGATGCGCGGCGCGACGGGCACGACGCTGGTCGACGTGGGCGAGGTGTTCTGGGAGCGCCAGGGAACGCTGAGGCTCTGGATCCCGATCGTCACGAGCACCGCGGTCCTGTGGTTCGGGATCTCGCTTCTCGCGATCGCGGCCGGGATCCGGAAGCGGCGGCGGCGGGCGGAGATGGAGGAGATGGCGGAGATGGAGAACGAGGTGGACGAGATTCCGGAGGTTCTGCCGGAAAGCGGGCCTTCGTCTCCACCGGACGAGACGGTGAACTGAGGGAGGACAATGGGCGGGTGGATCTCCTCTCGTTCGTCGGGTCGATCGACATCTACCTGTTCGACCAGATCCTGCGCGGGAGGATTCCACGGGGCAGCACCGTATTCGACGCGGGCTGCGGGCAGGGACGCAATCTCGTCTACCTCCTGCGCGCGGGCTACGACGTTGCGGCGGTCGATCCGGACGCCAGCGCGATTCGGGCCGTGCGCGAGCTCGCGGGAACGCTTGCGCCTCACCTTCCCGAATCAAACTTCCGGCAGGAACCCGTCGAGGCGCACGGCTTTCCGGACGGGTCGCGGGACTTCGTCGTCAGCAGCGCCGTCCTTCACTTCGCGAAGAGCCACGAGCACTTCCGCGCGATGCTGGACGGCACCTGGCGCGTCGTCAGGCCCGGAGGCGTGCTCTTCTGCCGGCTCGCCTCGTCGATCGGCATGGATGGATTCGTCCCCCTCGGAAACGGACGCCATCGCCTTCCCGACGGCAGCGAGCGCTACCTCGTCGACGAGCGGACGCTGATGGAGCTCACCGGGGAGCTCGGCGGCGCGCTGATCGACCCGCTGAAGACGACCGTCGTCCAGGGCAGCCGCTGCATGACGACGTGGGTCATGCGGCGCGCGCGATAGGACGCGTCAGGAACCGCAGCCCGGTCCCGCGGCCGCGGCCTTCGCGGGGACCGTGAACTGGAAGTCGGCTTCCCACGAATACTTCAGCCCGTCGCTCAGCTTGCCGCCGGTGATGCGGCCCGAGAACTTTCCGTTCGGAACGATGCTGCCCGTCAGTTTCTCGATCTTCAGCATGTCCTTGTCCTTGGGCAGTTCGAACACCCACTGACGGCTCGCCATGAAGTCGCTGGCCAGGTTGACGCCCGTCTCCACGCTCTTCGCCTCGGCGGCGTTCTTCGTGCCGGGACAGAACGCGAAGTGCATCATCGTGCGCGGCTTCCCGTCCGCGGTCTTGTTCTCCGCGTACGAGTTCATCTGGAACGTCTCGAGCTCTTTGGCCGTGAAGGGAGCGTCGGAGAACCACAGGGTCAAGCTGTAGTAGCCGTCACGAACCTCGTAGATCGCCGCGGTGCAGTGCTTCATCGTGACCGGCTTCCCGGCGAAAACCGCCTTCACGCTGCATGTGTCTTCGGCGAGAGCCGGCGTGGAGAAGACGAAGAGGAGCGCCAGAAGAAACAGACGCCGATGTGTGTCGAACATGCCGTCAGTCCTTGTACGGCGCCGTGAGAAGCGCCGCAATCGTGCGCATGCCGCTCAGGTAGTGGCCCATACGCAGGTTCTCGTCGTAGGCGTGCTGGTTGTTGTCGGCGTTGACGACGGGCACCTGAACGAACGGTGCCTTGAGCGGCCCGACGATCGCGTGTGTCGGGAGCGTGCCGCCCATCATGCGGATGCGGACGAGCGGCGCGGCCGGCCATGCGCCGGCGATCGCGGACGAGGCCCAGCGGCCTACGCCCGATTCGAAGGGTTGGCGCGCGGCTTCCTCGGGAAGGTGGGGCTCGAATCGCGCGAGCTTCGGCCAGCGCGCGCGCTCCTCGTCCGTCGGGTCCTTATCGACGAGATGCCACCCTTGCGCCTCGACGTGCTTCCTGAGGAGGTCGAGGAGAAACGCGGGATCGGCCTCCACGGTCGTCCGGAGGTCCAGCTCCGCCACCGCGTCCTTCGGGAGGACGTTGGCCGCCTTGTCGCCGACGCTCGCCGAAGCGAGGCCGCGCACGTTGAGCGACGGGTATTGCAGCGATTCCTGGTAGGTCCCGCCGACCTTTTCCGGCTGCGCGATGCCCGTGCGCGCCTTGAGCGCCGCCTCGTCGTCGGGCACCTCCGCGAGGACCTTCCGGTCGGCTTCCGTGAGATTCGTGCGCCCGTAATACCCGGGGACCGTCACGCGGCCGTCCTCGTCCTTCATGGTCGAAAGGAGGCGGGCGAGACGCAACGCGGGATTGGGGACCCAGTTTCCGAAGTGCCCGCTGTGGAGCGGCGCGCGCGGGCCGTAGACGGTGAGCGTGACGGCGACGACGC
>JBDTML010000119.1:0-29838 GCA_039934255.1 Acidobacteriota bacterium
AGCAAAATCTCCCCGTTTCCCGCCCCACAACAAGCCGTTCGTGGAGATCTCCGGTGACGACGTCGCGTGGCTGTTCGCCCGCGGCGCGCTCGTTCTGGACGCGCGGCGCACGAAGGACTTCGAAGCGGGCCACATCGCGGGCGCGAAGAGCTTTCCCGTCTGGGAGAGCGACATCGACGCACGCGTGACGGCGCTCGTCGGCGAGGGTCGCGACGGGGCCATTCCCGTCGTTCTGTACTGCTCCGGCGGCGACTGCGAGGACTCGCACATGCTTGCCCAGAAGCTGTACGGAGGGGGCTTCAACAACCTTCTCGTGTACCGCGACGGATGGCCCGACTGGCAGAAGCGCGGCGGCAGGAGCGCGACCGGGCCCGAGTCGTGACGGCGAGACTGACGCCAGGAGAAGCTCTCGCCTCGCCCTGGCTGACCGTCCGCGTCCAGATCGCGCTCGGAATCTTCTTTGTCGTCGCGGCGCTGCCGAAGCTCGTCGACCCGCCGTCGTTCGCTCACATGATCTACAACTACCGTCTCGTGCCGGGCGCCTTCGTGAATGCCTTCGCGCTCGTGATGCCCTGGGTCGAGCTCCTCGCGGGCCTCGCCCTCATCCTCGGCATCTGGACCCGCGCGTCGGCCGCGCTCGTCGGCGCGCTCCTCCTCGCCTTCATCGCCGCGATCTCTCTGAACCTTGCCCGCGGCAACGCCATCGACTGCGGGTGTTTCGACGTGTCGGCGGCGAACAGGACCGTGGACGAGCGCCTCGCCGACATGCGCCTCGTCGTCCTGCGCGACGTCGGCATGCTCGCCATGGTCGCGCAGATCCTCTGGGCGAAGGGTCGCGCCGCGTCGTGACTCTCCGGCGCGCGGGAGCCCTCGTGTCGGCCCTGATAGCGCTGTCCGCGGCTGCCGCAGACCCGAAAGCGCCCGATCCCATCGCCGCGGAGGCGAAGCGCCGGAGCGACGCGCTCGTCCAGGACGGTTTCAACATGACGCACGGCTGGACGTTCCAGGCCGCGGGCGAGGGCGCGCCGCTACTCTTCGAGTTTCTGCTGCCGAAGGCCAGCGACGAGCACCGCCTCAGCTTCTGGATGGAGACGCAGGGGGGCGAGGCCTCGGTGAAGCTCGGCGGACCTCAGGGACTCTTCCTTTTCGCGTGGACGGGACGCAGCGGCGAGGTCGCCGTCGCGCGCGCTCTCCCGGCAGGGAAGTACGTCCTCGAGATCGACGCCTCGAAGTCCACGGGCGGCCGCGCGCTTTTCGGCGTCAAGGGCTTTCTCGTCCACCGGTGCGAGATGAACGCGTCGCGGACCCTCGAGCGGCCCGCCGCCCCCGGCCGCGGATTCCACTGGCCCTACTTCCTCTTTGTTCCCCCGGAGGCGCGGGCGGGACACCTCCTCGTCGCGCCAAACAACACGGGATTCGAGACCGACGACCTCGAAGTGATCGGCGCCTCCTCGTCGTGCGAAGTGCGGAGGCAGGCGCCCCTCGCGGACAAGCTGGGCACTCCCCTTCTCGCACCTCTCTTTCCGCGGCCGCCCGCGGCGGTCGACGGTGAATACCTGTACCTTCACGCCCTGACGCGCGCGGCGCTGAGGACGGACGTACCCGCCTTCCGGCGCGTGGACCTCCAGCTTCTCGCGATGGTCGAGGACGCGCGGGCCTACCTCGCGGCGAAGGGAATCGCGGTCGACAAGCGGCTCCTTCTCCGGGGGTTCTCGGCGTCGGGCTCGTTCGTCAACCGGTTCGCGGTTCTCCACCCCGAAAACGCGCTCGCGGTCGCGTGCGGATCGCCGGGAGGCTGGCCGATCGCGCCCTCCGACCGGGAAGGCGCGGACGCGCTGCCGTATCCCGTCGGGACGGGGGATCTCGCGGCGCTCACCGGGAAGCCCGTGGACGCAGAAGCGCTGAAGCGCGTCGCGTGGTTCTTCTTTCTCGGAGACAAGGACGCGAACGACGCCGTCGTCTTCCGCGACAGTTTCTCGAAGGCGGACGAAGAGCTCGTCTTCCGCCTCTTCGGAAAGGCGCCCGTCTCGCGCTGGAAGAAGGCCGAGACCCTCTACGCGAAGGCGGGCCTCGATGTGCGCTTCGTCCTCTACCCGGGCGCCGGGCACGAGGTCACGCGCGAAATGGACGCGGACGTCGCGAAGTTCTTCGAGGCGCGGCTCGCGGGAGGGCCGCCCCCGGGGCGCAATTGACACCGCGGCTTGCGGCCCGACGGCCATAAGTATTTAATACATACATGAAACGCAAGCTCGTCCAGGCCGGCAGCTCCCTCGCCGTCACCCTTCCCGCCGAAGTCGTCCACGCCTTCAGCCTCGAGAAGGGCCAGGAGGTCGATGTGACGGTCCACCCCGTCAGCGGGGCCGTTATCGTCCGCGCCGGCACCCTGCACTTCGAGGGGGGTGAGGTCACGCCGCGATTCGGCCGGACGGTCGCGTCTCTCCTGAAGCGACGCGCCGCGGCCTACCGGACTCTCGCGAAGTGATCGTCACGCTCTCGGTGCGGCAGCTCGTCGCCCTCCACGGCGAACTCCTGAAGGCGTTCGGCGGCCGCCGGGGCCTGCGGGATCGGGCGGCTCTCGAATCGGCAGCCGCCCGGCCGGGTATGACGTTCGACGGCGAAGATCTCTACCCGGACCTCGCGGCGAAGGTGGCGGCGCTGATGCACTCTCTCGTCGTCAACCATCCGTTCGTGGATGGAAACAAGCGCGTCGGCGCCGCGGCGGCGGAGCTCGTGGTCGAAGTCAACGGACATCACCTGCTTACGTCGGATTCCGATCTCGAGAACGTGACGCTTGCCGTTGCGCGGGGCGATCTTTCCGCGGAGGCGCTCGCGATCTGGTTTCGCCAAAGGCTCTAGCCTACAGAGGCATGATGTCGGGGAGGGCCGCCGCGCGGGCGAGGAGGATGTCCCTTTCGCGCAGGTTGCCGGCGAGCGCAGCGGCCTTCCGGAACTCGGCGCGCGCCTCGCCCGGGCGGCCCAGTTTCGCGAGGAGGTCTCCCCGCACGCCCGGAAGGAGGTGATAGCCCTCCAGAGCCTGCTCGCCGAGGAGCGCATCCACGAGGGCGAGTCCCGCAGCGGGTCCTTCGGCCATGCCGACCGCGACGGCCCGGTTCAGGTCGACGACGGGCGACGGGGCCGCCCGCGCGAGCTCTCCGTAGAGGGCGGCGATCCGCGCCCAGTCCGTCTCGGCGGCGGTCCGGGCCCGCGCGTGGCAGGCGGCGATCGCGGCCTGCAGGGCGTAGGGCCCCGGAGGCCCGGACGTTTCGGCCTCCGCGAGCGCCGCGAGACCCCGGCCGATCAGGACCTGATCCCACCTCCCGCGGTCCTGGTCGAGGAGGAGGACGGGCTCACCGCGCGGGCCCGTCCGCGCCTTCGTCCGCGAGGCCTGGATCTCCATCAGGGCGACGAGGCCGTGGACCTCGGGCTCGGCGGGCGCGAGTGACGCGAGGATCCGGCCCAGGCGCAACGCCTCCTCGCAGAGCTGCGGCCGCATCCAGTCGTCGCCCGCCGTCGCCGCGTAGCCCTCGTTGAAGATCAGGTACAGCACCTCGAGGACAGAGGAGAGGCGGGCCGCGCGGTCCTCTCCGCGCGGAACCTCGAATGGGACGGCCGCCTCCGACAGCGTCCGCTTCGCGCGGACGAGGCGCTGCGCGACCGTCGGCTCTGGCACGAGGTAGGCCCTCGCGATCTCGGCGGTCGTGAGGCCCCCGAGAAGGCGCAGCGTCAGCGCGACACGCGCCTCGCGCGCGAGAACCGGATGGCAGGCCGTGAAGACGAGCCTCAGGAGGTCGTCCCCGATGTCGTCGTCGAGGGCGGTTTCCATTTCCCCGACGGCCCGTTCGCGCTCCGCCTCGAGATCCCGCCCGATCTCGCCGTGCGCCCGGTCCGCGCGCCGGGCGCGGCGCAGGTGGTCGAGCGCGCGATTCCTCGCGGCCGCCATGAGCCAGGCGCCGGGCTTGTCCGGAACGCCCGTCTCGGGCCAGGTCCGGAGCGCCGCGAGGAGGGCATCCTGCGCGAAGTCCTCCGCGAGCCCGACGTCTCCCGTGATCCGCGCGACGGCCGCGATGATCCGAGACGACTCCATGTGCCAGATCGCGTCGAGCGCGCGATACATGTCCGGGCCCGCCACGGGGGACGATTAGAGCACCGTCCCCCGCGCGGCCTACTTGGTCAGCGCTCCGTCACTTCTTTGCCTGATTCGCGAAGTTCTCGCGACGGTCTTTCATCTTTTTCAACTCGGGCGTGAGCTCGCCCCAGTCCGAGATATCGAGGACCTGCCGGATCTCGATCTCGGACTCGCCTTCATGAGGGTTCGGGCAGCGCTTCACCCACTCGATCGCCTCCTCCTTCGACTTCACCTGCCACAGCCAGAAGCCGGCGACCAGCTCCTTCGTCTCCGCGAACGGCCCATCGACCACGGTGCGCTGGCTGCCGGAGAACCGCACGCGCGCCCCCTTCGAGCTCTGCTGGAGTCCCTCGGCGGCGAGCAGGACGCCCGCTTTCACGAGCTCCTCGTTGAACTTCCCCATGTCGGCAAGCAGCTTCTCGCTCGGCATGACGCCCGCCTCGCTGTCCTTCGTGGCCTTGACCATCACCAGGAATCGCATTTTCGTCGCCTCCTTTTTTCGGCCGGGATGTTCCCCGCCTCCATCCCTACGACGACGGAGCCTCTCCGAAATCGACACGCCGCGGCGAGAATTTCTTCTCTCTTCACGGCGCGGATTCTTTCACCGCCACCGCGAGCACCTCGTCCACCGTCGCGTCCGCGTCCGCGAGCGTCGAGCGCGGGTTGATGAAGCACGGGCGGATCGCGAAGCGGCCGTCGAGGCGCGTGTGCGACGGGATCGCGCGGCCCCGCGCGCGGACGGCGAGGAGCACCCTCTCGTTCAGCGCGTCGAGCGCCGCCTCGTCCGCAACACCCTTCGGCTTCACACGGAAGCAGCAGATCGACAGGACGGGCTCGGCGAGAAGCTCGAGATCCGGGTGCGCGCGCACGCGCTCGGCGACGCGCCGCGCGCAGTCGTGGTGCCTCACGACGCGCTCTCTCATCCCAGCTGCGCCGATCTCCTTGAGCGCGGCCCAGACCGTGAGGCCCCGCGGCGGCGAGGAGTGGTCGAACGAGTAGTCCGGGTTGCCTTCGCCCCTCTCGTCGAACGGCGAGCCGAGGTCGCCCGTGCCCGTGGGCGCCATCTCGACGTACGCCGCGGGCTCCAGTGTGAGCGAGCGTGCGAGGAATCCGCCGTCGCGCACGAAGCCCGCGCCGCAGCCGATCGGCACGGCCATCCACTTGTGCGGGTCCACCGCGAACGAGTCGATCTTCGCGAGGTCGCCGTAGAGCGGCGCGACACGCGGGTCGAGGACGCCGAAGCCGCCGTAGGCGCCGTCCACGTGCAACCACACGCCGCGTGCGTGCGCGATCTCGCGCATCGCATCGATCGGGTCGACGACACCGGTGTTCACGTCGCCCGCGGACGCGATGACGGCGACAGGCGTCCGCCCGGCCGCGAGATCCTCATCGAGGGCGCGCTCGAGCGCCCGGAGATCGGGCTTCCGATCCCTGCCGATCGCCACGAGTCGCAGGGCCCGGCGCCCCAGACCGAGGACGCCGCAGGCCCGATGGACGACGTGGTGCACCTCGGTCGAGGCGTAGACGCGCGGGTGGACGAGCTTTCCGAGCCCGTCCAAACCGGGATCGAATCCGCGGCTCTCGCCCGCATGCTGCCGTGCGGCGGCGAGGCCGAGGAGGTTCGCGGTCGCTCCCCCGCTCGTGAACGAGCCCTCGAAGCGATCCGGCAGCCCGACGAGGCGAGCCAGCCAGCGCAGGGCCAGAACCTCTAGGAAGTTGCCGGGGCTCGCCCACCAGCGTTGCGGGTTCGCAAGGGCGCCCGCGAGCTGGGCGACGACCGGTACGGTCGTCGGCATCGTCGTTACCCATCCCGAGAAACCGGGCGCGCCGATCCGAAGCCCGTTCGCGACGACGACCGACCGCAGAATCTCGAGAACGGCCTCGCGACCGGATCCCGTCTCGGGCAACGGCTCGTCGAGCGCGGCCCGCCACAGGGTCCGTCGCGCGGCCGGATCCTGACCTTCGAAGCGCGTGAACGCCTCGAGGCCGGGCAGGAGCCGCGCCAGAGAATCACCAAGGGCTTCCGTTGCCGCGGGGTCCGGGCGCATCGGGCACCTCCGTAGGGGCGCTATTATGGCGATGGATTCATGGCGTCCTTTGCCCGCTTTCCCGGCCTGCCTCTTCTCAAGGCGTTCGACGGCGCCCTCAAGGAGGGTCTCCTTCTCGACGAGGCGCTCGGCGGCATTCTGACGGCGGCTCTCCACTTCTTCGATGCGCCGGTCGTCGCCCTGCTCCCCGGCGCCGGAGTTCCGCCGATGACCCGCTCGGGGAGGTCCAGCGTCGCCGCCGCGGCCGAGACCCGGCTCAACCAGCACCTCTCCGACGTCCTTACGCAGGGGCGTCCGAAGAAGGTCAGTGAGGGCGGGCTCTCTTTCTTCGGGGCGCCCGTGAAGATCAAGGATCAGACGCAGGCCGTTTTCGGAGTCGTCATGGAGACCCTGGCCGCCGGCGAGGTCGAGGCCGAAGAAGCCGTCCGCATCTTCGCGCGCTCGGTGGGCCACGTCCTCGAGCGCGAGCGCACGCTCGGTACGCTGATGAAGCGGCGCGAGGAAGCCGTCGCTCTCTTCGAGCTCGCCTCCGGTGCGTTTCTCTCCCTCAATCCCGACGAGGTCATCCGCCTCACGGTCGCTTCGCTGTCGCGCGAGCTCGAATTCGACCGCGTGACGGCCTATCGATTCCACCCGGACGCGCGCGAGGTCACGGAGATCCTGAACCAGGGCGGATCCACGAGCGGCGAACGTTCGCTATCCGGCCGCCGCCCACTCGACGCGGACGAGCTGCTCGGCCGCGCCCTCTCGGCGCACGGCCCCGCCTTCGAGGACGAGCCCGGTTCGAATCCTCCGCGCCGCCGCCGCATGTGCCTGCCTCTCCACGCGGGCGACCTCGTGTTCGGATTCCTCACGATGTCGCGCCGCGGCGGGTTCGCGCTCACGCCGCAGGAGCTGCGGCTCGCGCAGGAGCTCGCGAAGCTGGCCGCGGGCGCTCTCGACAAGGCGCGACTCCTCGACGCCGAGCGCAGGCACAGCGAGCGCAACGCCTTCGTTGGCCGCCTCCACACGGCCCTGTCGGGTCAGCCGGACGTCGCCACGATCGCGGCCCGCACCGTGGACGAGCTGGGCCCTCAATTCGACTTCGACGTCTGCGTCCTCAGGCTCCTCCCCGCGGGCGAGCTTCCGGGCGCGCAGGCCGCCTTCGTCAAGGGCGGCGGAAACTCCGCGGCCGTGGAAATCTCGAACACGCTCGTCGGCCATCTCGCGACGGAGACCTCTCACCTTCTGCTGCCCGACGTCGGAAAGGACCCGCACGGCGCCGCGCTTCTGCCGTCGGGAGCGGCCGTCACGAAACTCACGCCTCCTGTCGGCCTTCTCGCCGTGCCGCTCGTGTACCGCGGCGCGCCCGCGGGCGTCCTCTGCGCGGTCACCGGCGCGCGCGCACACGCCCTCTCCTCGGAGGACCTGCGCTCCTTCGAGGCGCTCGGCGTCGAGGTTTCGCTCGCCATCACCTCGGCCCGCCTCCTCCAGCAGGAGCGCGAGTCGTACCGCTTCCTCGACCGTCTCCGCGAGGTGGGCCGCTCTCTGGCCACCACGTTCGATGTGGATCGCATCAAGCAGACGCTGTGCGAACAGGCCGTCACGCTGCTCAAGGCGGACGCGGCGCAGTTCTGGGACGCCGACCCCGCGTCGAAGTCCGCGAAGATCTCGACGCGCTGGGGCGCGGACGTGGGCGACGAAGTGGGGCGCTCCGTCGCTTTCGAACACACCGGGCATCCGATCGTGCGCACGTTCCTCGACAAGACTCTCTCGGTCGCCGGCCCCGCCGAGGGGTCGACGTTCTTTCCGGGCAACACCGGCGGCGCCGCCGCCCCGCTCATTCGTGCGGCCGCCGTGCCGCTCGCGTACCACGACGAGCTCATCGGTGTCCTCTCGGTCGGCGCACGCCGCGGAAGCGAAGACTGGCCGGTGGACCTCAAGGAGCGGCTCGACCTCCTCGCGGACGCCGCCGCAGTGGCGCTCCACAACGCGCGCCTCATGAAGCTCATCGAGCAGCAGACCGAACGCGACAGCCAGTCGGGTCTCTACAACCGGTCCTCCCTCGGCAAACGGCTCGAGTCCGAGCTGCGGCGCGCCGAACGCAACGGCCAGTCGATCGCCGTCGCGCACCTGCGCATGGACGGCCTGAAGGAAGCGTTCGCGAAACTGGGACCGAACTCCGGCGATTCCCTCATGCCGAAGCTCGCCGCCAAGCTCGTGCGCTCGACCCGCGCGGTCAATTTCGTCGCGCGGGACGAGGACGACCGCTTCTACATCCTCATCTTCGAGGCGGGGAAGGTGCAGGCACATCGCGCCCTCCACTCGGTCCAGAAGAACTTCCAGCAGGGCATGGACGAGCGGCTCGTCGCCGCCGGCGTCCGGCTCGGGCTGAGCGCGGGCGTCGCGGTTTACCCCGACGACGCCTTCGACACCGCAACGCTCGTCCTCCGCGCGAGCGAGGCGCTCGAGCAGGCGATCCGCACGGGGCCGTCGTCCGTGGTCCTTTACCATCCTTCCGCGGACGCCGACTCCGCCGCCGCCGGCTGAGCGCGGCTGGCCAAGCGCGCGCCCCCCCGGGTTCCTCCGGTATTCTTCCGGGGCCGACCATGCCCGTAATCCCCGGAACCGTCCTCGGGCGCTACCGCCTCCTCGACAAGGCGGGGGTCGGCGGTATGTCCGAGGTCTTCACCGCCGAGGACGAAACGCTCAAGCGCATCGTGGCCGTGAAGGTCATCCTCGGGCCGGTCGCCGCCGACTCCACGTTCCGCGAGCGCTTCCTAAGGGAGGCTCGTCTCGTCGCGGGCCTCGAGCACCCGAACATCCTCCCCGTCTTCGACTACGGGACCACGGTCGTCGACGCCGCCGAGGTTTCTTTTCTCGTCATGCCGCTCGTGTCCGGCGGCTCGCTCAAGGGCCGCGCCCTGGGGCCCGTTCCCCCAGCGCTTGCGACCAGCTGGCTCTCGGCGATCGCCGCCGCCCTCGACCACGCGCATTCCAAGGGAATCCTCCACCGCGACGTCAAGCCGGGGAACGTCCTCATGGACGCGCAGGGCCGCCCCCTTCTCGCCGATTTCGGTCTCGCGCGAAGCGCCGAGGTCTCGTCGGGGCTGACGGCCACGGGGACCGTGCTCGGGACCCCGCTCTACATGGCCCCCGAGCAGGCGATGGGTCAGGCGCTGGACGGCCGCGCGGACCAGTACGCGCTGGCCGTGATCGCGTTCGAGCTGCTTGCGGGCCGCGTGCCCTTCTCGGCGGAATCACCTCTCGCGGTCCTCCACCAGCACGTCTCGGCGCCTCCTCCCCCGCTCTCGACGGTCCTCCCGGGGACGGCCGCCTCCGTGGACGCGGTGCTGTCCCGCGGCCTCGCGAAAAAACCGGAAGACCGGTTCACGTCCTGCAGCGCGTTCGTCGCGGCTCTCGGAGCGGCGCTCGCGGTTCCGGGCGCGGCGGCCACCGTGCCGCACTCCGCGCAGGACCTGTCCAACGTGGCAACGATCGTCTCCGCGCCTGCGCTCTCGCCCGGTGCTCTCGCCGCGCCCGCGTCCCTCGCGAAGGGTGGGCCCGAAGGCGCGCCGAAGGACGCCACGCGCGGCGTGAAAGTCGCCCTCGCGGCCCTGCTGCTTCTGAGCGCCGGGGGAGGGGTTTATTTTCTGCTGAGAGGGATGGGAGCCGGAAGCGCGAAGACAAGCGCCCCCGCAACCGCAACGCCGGATACTGCCGCTTCGACGAATGCTTCGGCCGCAGCCACGTCCGAAATTTCTTCGAAGGTGAACGAGCCCTCCGCGCTGGCGACGCCGGCCTTGTCGACCGGCGCCGAAGCTCCGAGCACAGGTACCGCCCCGCCCGCGGACGCGCGCCGCCGTCAATTACCCATCGAAGAAAAGAAGACCGCTTCCCGGAGCACCTCTGGAAGCGCGAAGCGCGAAGAGCCCCCACCCCCCGCGCGTCCGAAGCCAGCCTCTTTTCCCCCCCTCCTCTCCGGCGCTGCGTTCTCGGGCGACACGCAGCTCTCGGCGGCCTGGGAGGCGATCGACACGCACGGCCGCGCGCGCCTGAAACGCGAAGATTTCGTGAGCGCGATGGGCTCGGCCCGCGAGGTGCTGGCGCGGCGGCCGACGCCCGAGGTGCGTTTCCTCGACGCGTACGCGCGCGCGGGCGTCGCTTACGCGGACGGCGGCAATGCCGAAGCCTGGCAGCTTCTGACGCTCGCGCTTCGGAACGCGGGGCCCGCGGCCGACACGCGCGTCATGCGCTTCGTCGCCGACGAAGTCCGCGCGATGGGCCCGAATCCCGGGCCGGACGCGGAGTGGGTCCTGGGCCTCGCCTTCGGGGACGCGCGCGGCGAGCTCCGGTCCGAGCTCGACAAGGCGCAGGCCCGGGCTCCCCGCTCGCCCCGCGTGCAGGAAGCCCGAGCCCTTTCGAATCGCTAGTTCTTGAGCGTGTCTCCGGCCTTGAAGCCGCTTCCCGAGACGGCGGTGGCCATCGACAGCCGCGCGCCCTTCACGGCCGTGACCTTCACGCGCCCGACCTTCACTTCGTCGGCGCCCAGGACCTCGCCGGTGTCCGGGTCCTTGATCTGCTTGCCGACGCGATAAACCGTGAATTCGTCGCCTTCCTTGACGCCGCCCTCGGAGCCGGCATTGAGGTACAGCGTGCCGCCGTCCACGTTTGCGATCTTGCCGACGATGCCGGACGCGTCGCCGTGGCCGCCCATGCCGGACGTCTTGACGTCCGCCTTCGCGAACGACGCCGCGAGCTTCTGGACGACGGGACGAAGGATCTTGTCGACCTTCCCGTGGTCCGAGGCGCCGCCGCCGGCGCCCGCGACGAACACGCTCGCGTCGGAGGACTCGTCCTTCGCGGAGTCGGCCCACACGATCTCACCCGTCGAGGTCGAGAACGCGCGCGCGTCGACGGCCGCCTCGGCTTTTTGCGAGCGGACGTTCACCGACGGCAGCCCGCGCAGCAGGCCGCCGGGGACGCTCGCCCCACGGTCCGTGGTCCCGAGCTGGGTGACGGCGCCGGCGATGAGGTACTCGACGCCGAGCATCTTGCCGAACTTCACGGCCGTGCGCGGGTCGATGTCGCCCGAGAGCGACAAGCCCTTCTCCTGCATGATCGCGGCGAGCTGCTCGCGCTCGATGACGCGATACTTGCCGCTCTTCACCAGCTCGGTCACGAGCATGTCCTGTGCGCCGCGACCGGCCTCGTACCAGGTCCACGTGTAGTGGGAGGCCTTGTTCTTGAACTCCAGGACGGCCACACGCGGCTTGTTGCCCTGCGCGAGGACGGCCGGAGCCGTGAGAAGGACGAGCAGGGAGAACGCCGAGACCATTCGCTTCATCGTGTCACCTCGTCGAAGATTGAAGCGCTATTCTAGGACGAGGGCGAAAATCGCGCCCGCGGACGCGTACCCGGCCCGCGTTACTGCGATGGAATTCCGCTAGACTCGCCGGCGTGAAAAATCTGACGCCTCCGCCGAAAAAAGAGCGCACGACCGTCATCGCGGGCTCAGGCTTCTACGTGCCGCCCCAGGTCGTCACGAACGAAATGATGGGTCGGATCATGGACACGACCGACGACTGGATCGTGCCCCGCACCGGCATCAAGGAGCGGCGATTCGTCGCTCCGGGAGTCGGCTCGGCCGAGCTGGGCGCGCACGCCGCGGAGGCGGCGCTCAAGGACGCCGGTTTGACGGCCGAAGGCATCGATCTCGTCATCTTCGCGACGATGACGCCCGACCACTACTTCCCCGGCAACGGCGGCCTTCTCGCGCGGCGCCTCGGAATGAAGGGCACGCACGCGCTCGACATCCGGATGCAGTGCGCCGGATTCCTCTCGGGCCTCCAGACGGCGGACGCTTTCATTCGCTCGGGGATGTACGACCGCGTTCTCCTCGTGGGCGCCGAGGTGCACAGCGGCCTCATGCCCTGGCCCGAGAGCGTGTGGGACGTGATGCTCGGAAAGTCGCCCGGCCCCTGCGACCCGTTCTGGTACGAGCGGGCGACCGGGATGCGTGATCGCGCGGTTCTCTTCGGCGACGGCGCCGGCGCGATGGTGCTCGAGGCGAACACGTCGGGCGACGGGCGCGGCCTCCAGGGCTTCGCGATGTACACGGACGGCGAGCACTGGGACAAGCTCTACGTGCCGGGCGGCG
Source organism: Acidobacteriota bacterium (assembly GCA_039934255.1). Lineage (GTDB taxonomy): Bacteria > Acidobacteriota > Thermoanaerobaculia > UBA5066 > UBA5066 > Fen-183. The sequence continues at coordinate 12,314 of JBDTML010000119.1, forward strand.
GTTGCAAGTCGCGCCCGTACTTCACGCCCGAGATGTTCGAAAGCCTCGGCACGATTCCGATCGTCGAGGGGCGCCAGGTCTTCCGCCTCGCAGCGCAGCTCATGCCGGCGGCCGTGCTCGAGGTCCTCGCCGGGAACGGCCGAACGCTCGCCGACATGGACCTCCTTCTCATGCACCAGGCGAACCTTCGCATCAACGAGGCCGCGCAGAAGGTACTCGGCCTGCCCGACGACAAGGTGTTCAACAACATCCAGAAGTACGGCAACACGACAGCCGCGACGCTCCCCATCGCGTTCCACGAGGCGAAGCTCGCGCGCAAAGTGAGCCCCGGCTCCGTCGTCGTCTTCACCGCGCTCGGCGCGGGCCTCCACTGGGGAGCGGGCCTGGCCGTGGTCTGACCGGACACCTGTCCGGCGTCCGCCCGGACAGATGTCGCGCCGAGCAGCCCGCTCGTGCGCGAAGTCGTTGATTCCGGGGCGTTCCGTCACGCGCTCGCGCTGGCTCCCGCCTTGCTATGTGAGACGCGATGATTCCCGGCACCTCCTCCATGGACAAGGTCGTCGAGCGCTCCGAGCGCTCGACGCGGATTCCGCGCCTCTGGCTTTTCGGTGGGGCCGGCGCGCTCGTCCTCGCGCTCCTCGCGGTGCCGGGGCTCCGCCGCTGGGCGAAGTCCGAGCGCACGGTCCCTTTCGCCTCGCTCCGGCTCGGGACCGTCGAGCGCGGCGATCTCGTGCGCGACGCGTCCGCGCAGGGAAAGATCGTGGCGGCTCTCCACCCGACCCTCTTCTCGCCCGCGCAGGGCATCGTCTCTTTGAAGGTGAAGGCGGGCGACACCGTCAACAAGGGCCAACTTCTCGCGCGCGTCGAGAGCCCCGAGCTTATGAGCCGCGTCCAGCAGGAGCGCTCCACGCTCCTCTCGATGCAGTCGGCCCTCGGCCGTCAGAAGATTCTCGCGCGGCAGTCGGCGGCGAAGAACGCGCAGGACATCGACGTCCTCGAGGTCAAGCTCAGCGCCGCCCAGCGCCTCGAGGAGCGTGCCGAGCGCACGTTCAAGGAAGGCCTCCTCAACAAGACGGACTACGAGAAGGCGAAGGACGACCTCAAGATCGCCATGTACGAGCTCCGGAACGCCCGCGGCGCGGCGCTTCTCGACAAGGAAACGGCCGAGTTCGACATCCGTGACAAGGAAGCGCTCGAGAAGCGGCAGGCGTCCGTGACGGGCGAGCTCCAGCGGCAGGTGAACGAGCTCACGATCGCGGCGCCCTTCGCGGGGATGGTCGCGTCCGTCGCCGTGCAGGACCGCGATTCGGTGCCCGCGAACGCGCCGATTCTCATGCTCGTCAACCTCGCGACGTACGAGGTCGAGATCACCGTGCCGGAGAACTACGGGACCGACCTCGCGCCGGGCGCCGGCGCGCGCATCGTCTACGAAGGCAAGGAGTACCCCGGCACGATCACGGCGATTTCGCCGGAGGTGAAGGACAGCCAGGTGAAGGGCACCGTCGTCTTCGCCGGCGAGTCCCCCTCGGGCCTCCGCCAGAGCCAGCGCGTCAGCGTGCGGCTTCTCTTCGAGACGCGCAAGGACGTCCTCAAGGTGCCGCGCGGCCCGTTCCTCGAGAGCGGCGCCGGCCGCGCGGCGTGGGTCGTGGACGCTTCGGGCGTCGCGACGCGCCGCGACATCGAAACCGGCGCCGTGAGCGTCTCGGAAGTCGAGATCGCGCGCGGCTTGCGCCTGGGCGAGCGCGTCATCCTCTCCGACACCACCGATTTCGGCGCCGCGAAGAACGTTCTCGTGCGCTGAGCGTCCTCGAACAAGGAGAACCCAAACCATGCTGTCGATGCGCGGAATCCAGAAGATTTACAGGACCGACCTCGTCGAGACGCACGCCCTGCACGAGTTCTCGCTCGAGGTCGCGACGGGCGAGTTCGTCGCCGTCATGGGGCGATCGGGCTCGGGCAAGACGACGTTCCTGAACATCGCGGGCCTCCTCGACACGTTCGACGGCGGGAAGTACCTCCTCGACGGCGAGGACGTCAGCGGCCTCACGGACCGCGAGATGTCGCGGATCCGGAACCACAAGATCGGGTTCGTCTTCCAGAGCTTCAACCTGATCCCGGACCTCGACGTCTTCGACAACGTCGACGTCCCGCTCCGCTACCGGCGGCTCCCCGCGAAGGAGCGCAAGGAGCGCATCGAACGCGCGGTCGAGCTCGTCGGGCTGACAGCCCGCCTCCACCATCTTCCCTCGCAGCTCTCCGGCGGGCAGCAGCAGCGCGTCGCGATGGCGCGCGTTCTCGCGGGCGATCCGAAGCTCATCCTCGCGGACGAGCCGACGGGCAACCTCGACACGATGATGTCCCGCGAGGTGATGGACCTCCTCGAGACGATCTCGACGCGCGGCACGACCGTGGTGATGGTGACGCACGCGCCGGAATGCGCGGCGCGCGCCTCCCGCGAGATCCACCTCCTCGACGGCGAGGTCGTCGACCTCGCGGTCGCACCCGGGGAGGTCCGCGTCCGATCCGTCTCGGCCAACCTCGCGTCGGTCCTGGCCTGAAGGGAGGCAGCGTGTTCCTTCATAACCTTCACATTGCATGGAAGAGCATGCGCCGCAACCGCGTGCTTTCGGCCCTCATCGTGACCGGCATCGCCCTCGGCATCGCGCTCTCGACGACGTTCGGGGCGGCGCGCCACGCGTTCGCGCGCGACCCGATCCCCGCGAAGAGCGGTGTCCTGCATTACGTGCGCCTCGACAACTGGGACCCGGCGAAGGCGTACCCGGCCGAGGGCAAGAGCCCCCTGCCGACCCAGATCAACTACCGCGACATGGTCGAGATCACGAAGTCGAAGATCCCCGTCCGGCAGACGGCGACGTTCAAGACGTCGCTTTACGTGTTTCCCGATGCAAAGGCCGGGCGGCCGTTCAAGGAGATGATCCGCCTCTGCTTCGCGGACTTCTTCCCGATGTTCCTCGTTCCGTTCCAGTACGGCTCGGCCTGGGACGCGAAGGCCGATCTCGCCGCCGAGCCGGTCGTCGTGCTGACGAAATCGATGAACGAGAGGCTCTTCGGCGGCGGGAACAGCGTCGGCAAGACCGTCCGGCTCGAGGACCGCGACTTCCGCGTCGTGGGCGTCCTCGCCGACTGGGCGCCGGGAATCAAGTTCTACGATCCCACGCAGAACCAGCTCGGGGCCCCGGAGAACATTTTCATGCCGTTCTCCCACTTCATTCCCATGAAGCTGCGGACGTTCGGCAACTCGGACGGGTGGGGCCCCTCTCCCGCGACGCGCGGCTTCGAGGGCACGCTCGTGTCGGAGCAGGTGTGGATCCAGATGTGGGCGGAGCTGCCGGACGCCTCGGCCGTCGCGGCCTACCACGCCTTCCTCGACGCCTACACGCTCGAGCAAAAGAAACACGGCCGCTTCCTGCGTCCCGTCAACAACCAGCTGACGCCCGTCCTGCCGCTGATGGACGAGTTCAAGGTCGTGCCGAAGGAGACGAGCGTGCTCTTCATCGTGTCGCTCCTGTTCCTCCTCGTGTGCTCGCTGAACCTCGTCGGGCTGCTCCTCGGGAAGTTCCTTGCCCGTGCGCCCGAGATCGGCGTGAGGCGCGCGCTCGGGGCGAGCCGGCTGGACATCTTCCTGCAGCACATCGTCGAGTGCGAGCTCATCGGCCTCGTCGGCGGCCTCATCGGCCTCGCTCTCTCCGTCGGCACGCTCTCCCTCCTCAACACCTACGGCAAGACCATCGGCGCGCGGCCGGACTTCTTCCACCTCGACGCGCCGATGATCGGCCTGTCCCTCGCGCTCTCCCTCGCCGCGGGCCTCGTCGCCGGCACGTACCCCGCCTGGCGCACGTGCCAGCTCCCCCCCGCGATCCACCTGAAGGTCTCCTGAGGAGGGCTCAATGGAATTCGGACCGATCCTTCGCTCGATGAGGCGCAACAAGGTGCGCTACGGCCTCATCGTCCTCGAGATCGCCCTCACGCTCGCGATCGTCACGAACTGCGTCAGCCTCATCCGGAACGCCCAGGGCGAGCTCTCGACGGCGTCGGGATTCGACGACGCCAACCTCCTCAACGTGCGCAGCCAGCCTTTCGCGCCGGAGTTCAAGGAGGCGGGATACCAGAACAACGCCGTGCGGCAGGACATCGAGGCCCTGAGGGCCATCCCGGGCGTCAAGGCCGTGTCGAACACGCGCTTTCTTCCCTGGCAGGGCGGCGGGAGCTCGACCGAGGTGCGCGTGGCCGGGTCGAAGGACCCCTGGCTGAGGTCTCAGATCTACAACGCCGACGAGGGAACGCTCGCCACGCTCGGAACACGGCTCATCGAGGGGCGGACGTTTACGCGCGAGGAGACGGAGTCGGAGACCGCCCGCCTCGCGGCTCTCCTCGGAAAGTCCCGCGAGACGGGCGCCGACGGCACCCCGAAGGACAAGATCTCCCAGGACGTCGTGATCAGCCGGGCGCTCGCACGCCTCGCGTTCGGGGAAGGCTCGCCTCTCGGCAAGCGTTTCGAGGACAGCGACGGCGACCAGTACCCGGTCGTCGGCGTCATCGACCGCTTCTACAACCCCTATGGATGGCCCATCCACGAGTACGTGATGTTCTTCACGGGCACGGCCACGAGCTACATCGGCGGGACGCCCTTCCTCGTCCGCACGGAGCCGGGCAGCCTCGACCGTGTCAAGGCGGCGATCGAGAAGCGCCTCGTCGAGGTGAACGGGGGGCGCAACGTGACCGTCAGGTCGATCCCCGACATCAAGGACGTCTTCCAGTCGCAGCAGAGGCTGCTCCTACGCGTCCTGACCGCGGTCATCGTCCTGCTTCTCTTCGTGACGTCGCTCGGCATCATCGGCCTCACGTCCTTTTCGGTGGCCGAGCGCACGCGCCAGATCGGGACCCGTCGGGCCCTCGGCGCGCAGAAGGGCGACATCCTGCGCTACTTCCTGCTCGAGAACTGGATCACGACGACGCTCGGACTCTCCCTCGGCATCCTCCTGGCCGTGGGCCTCAACATGCTCCTCGTCGAGAGCCTGAAGGTGAAACGCATGGATCTATCCCTCCTCGCGGGCGGCGTGCTTCTCCTCTGGGCGGCGGGCCTCCTCGCGACCTGGTTCCCCGCCCTCAAGGGGGCGCGGGTGGCGCCCGCGATCGCCACACGGAACGTTTGAGCCGGCCTTTTCCGGAGGGTGCAGAACCCTGGAGCCTCTTCCTTCGTCTTATGGAGCAGTGTCCGCAAGGAGGAAGCCCGCCGCCGGGGAGAGCCCCGTGTCCTACGTCCTGATCGTCGAGGACGAGAGCGCCGTGGCCCAGGCGCTCTCCGTCCTCTTCGAGCTCCACGACCTGCCGTGCCTTTTCGCCCGGTCGCCCGCCGACGCGCTTCGCGTCCTCGCGGAGGGCTCCGTGAGCCTCGTTCTGCAGGACATGAACTTCCGGCCAGGCGCGACGTCCGGCGAGGACGGCGTCGCCCTCTTCCGCGCCATGCGGCAGGCGGCTCCCCATGTTCCCGTTCTTCTCATGACCGCCTGGACCTCCCTCGAGACAGCCGTCTCCCTCGTGAAAGAAGGCGCCGCCGACTACTTCGGAAAGCCCTGGGACGACGCAAAGCTCGTGTCCTCGGTCCGCAACCTCCTGAGGCTGCGCGCACTCGAGGCCGAGAGCGCGCGCCGCAAGGCCGAAAGCGCGGCGTCCAGGGCCGGCCTTCTCCAGCAATTCGATCTTTGCGGCCTCGTTTACGAGAGCGAGTCGATGCACAGGCTCGTGTCCCTCGCCGTCCGTATCGCGGCGGCCGACGTCCCCGTCCTCGTCACAGGCCCGAACGGCACCGGCAAGGAGAGACTCGCCGACATCGTCCATGCGAACTCGCGACGGGCGTCGGGTCCATTTCTCAAGGTGAACGTGGGCGCGCTTCCTCACGACCTCATCGAAAGCGAGCTCTTCGGGGCCGAAGCGGGCGCCTTCACGGGGGCGAGTCGCACGCGCTCGGGCCGCTTCGAGGCGGCGCACGGCGGCACGCTCTTCCTCGACGAGATCGGCACCCTTCCGAACGAGGGCCAGGTCAAGCTTCTGCGGGTGCTCCAGTGCGGGGAGTTCGAGAGGCTGGGCTCGAGCCAGACGCGGCGGGTCGACGTGCGCGTCGTTTGCGCGACGAACACCGACCTTCCCCGCGCGATCGCCAATGGGCGCTTCCGCGAGGACCTCTATTTCCGGCTGAACGTCGTCGAGCTCGCGGTTCCCGCCCTGAAGGACCGGCCCGACGACGTGCTGCCGCTCGCTTCCGCCTTCCTCGCCTCCGCCACGCCGGCGGGCCGCTCCGTCCCCGCCCTCTCACACCCCGCGAGACGGGCACTCCTCTCACATCCGTGGCCCGGAAACGTCCGCGAGCTCGAGAACCGCATCCGGCGCGCCGTGCTCGTCGAAAACGGCGAGAGCCTGTCACGCGAGGCGCTCGGATTCGACGAGCCCTCGGCCAACCCCGAGCGCCCACGCGGCGACGAGGCGGAGCGCGCCGCCCTCGAAGCCCTGCTCCTCCGGCACGCGGGCAGCGTCTCCCACGCCGCCGAGGAGCTCGGGCTCTCGCGCCAGGCGTTCTACCGCAAGATGGAGAAGCTCGGCATCACCCTCGAACGCCGGCCGAAGGACTGAGGGCGCGTGCGCAGGAGCACCCTCGAGGCGCGCCTCGCCCTCGCATCGGGTGTCTGCGTCGCGATCGCGGCCGGCCTCTTCGCGGCGCTGTCCGCGGCGGGCGCGGCGCCACTCCTCGCGGCCGTCCTCGGTCTCGCGGCCGGCCTCCTCGCCTCGGTTTTTTCCGCCGCGCTCCTCTGGAGGCCGTTCGCCGCCGCGCTCCGCGGTATCGCCGACGGCGTGCGCGGATTTCAGGAGAGCGACTTCGGGTTCCGGCTGGCGGCGACCGGGGACCGGGAGATCGACGACCTCGTTTCTCTCTACAACCGCATGGGTGACGTCCTCCGTGGCGAGCGCAACGCGATCTACCAGCGCGAGCTGCTCCTCGACACGCTGCTACAGGGCGCCCCCATGGCGATCCTCCTCTTCAACCCCATGGACCGTGTGGCATATGCGAATGCCGCCGCGCGCCGGCTCTTCGCGCGCGTGGGACGCCTCGAAGGCCTCCTCCGCGTCGATCTCGAGTCCCCCGCTCCGGCGCTCTCCGCAGCCCTCGTCTCGGGCATCGACACGACCGTGAGCGCGGCGAACGCCGCTGCCGAGGAGGAGACGTACCGGCTCGTCTTCCGGACCTTTCATCTGAACACCCATCCCCACACGCTCGCCGTCGTCGAGACTCTGACGCAGGACGTCAGGCGGCAGGAGCTCGCGGCGTGGCGGAAGGTCATCCGCGTCGTCAGCCACGAGGTGAACAATTCTCTGGCGCCGGTCAGCTCGCTCGTCCACTCCGCGCGCCTCGCCGCGCAGCTTCCCGCTCATGCCGCGAGGCTCGCCGACATCCTCGCCACGATCGAGGAGCGCGTCCGCCACCTCTCGCGGTTTCTCGAGGGCTACGCCTCTCTCGCGCGCCTGCCTGCGCCCCGGCCGGAACAGGTCGCCTGGGGACAGTTCCTCGAGTCCGTCTCCCGCGCCGTGCCCTTCAAGGTCATCCGCACGCCGGACCCGGCTTCGTCCCTCTTCGATCCGGCGCAGGTCCAGCAGGTCCTCCTGAATCTTCTCAAGAACGCGGCGGAGGCCGGGAGCCCGCCGGAAGAGATCACGGTCAGCGTGGAGAGCGCGCCGGGCGGGGGCTGTCTTCTGCGCGTCCTGGACCGCGGCCCCGGGATGGACGACGCCGCGATGCGGCGCGCGGCCCTGCCGCTCTCGGCGGCCGACCGCGGCGGACGCGGACTCGGCCTCCCCCTGTGCGCCGAGATCCTCGCGGCTCACGGCGGCGAGCTCACCGTCATGCCGCGTCCGGGCGGCGGCACGGTCGTGACGTGCCGGTTTCCCCGCGATCCGCGGGAGGACGGCTAGGCTTCCCCGTCTCGGTCGGCGTCCGGCAAGCTCGAGGCGCGCAGGAGCGTCGGGGCCTCGAAGAGAGCGGGATGGGTCGCCGCGAGCGCGATCGCCGCGTCGATCGGGTCCTGGAGGAGAGCGATCCGGCGGCGCGCGCGGGCGCATTCGGTCTCCGGCGCGGTGAGAAGGAGCGCTTCCAGCTCGAGCTGCGCGCGCCGGGCGCGCAGCGCGAGCTTCAGCGCGAACGGCCTTCCGTCCCCGGTCTCGACGCCGTGCCGCGCGGCCGCGCGGAGGACCCCGGTGAGGCCGTGGACGAGGACGTCGAGGAGCGGAATCTCCTTCGAGAGGTCGTCGACGTAGACCTCGAATACGTTCTCGACGGGGTTCCAGAGGAGCCGCGTCCAGGTCCCATCCCCCTTTTCCGCGTCGTCGCGCATCCAGACGATCAGCGCCCCGGCCCAGGGCCCGACGGACCCCGGGTCGCTGCCGCCGGCCGACATGGCCCGCACGAAGGGCCGGAGGAGCCGCCCGCCCGCGCCCTCGAAAACGCCCGCGCGCGCAACGTCCCGCATCGCCGTGACGAAGGGTCGCGCGGAGTGCGCGTAGAACCTCGTGAGTCCCTTTTCCCGCGAGGCCACCAGGACGTCCGCCCAAAGGTCGAAGAACGCGAGCGCGATCGACGGCGAACCGCGGCGCACGATGGCGACTCGGAGCTCGGCGAGCCAGGGCGTCACGAGGAGTTGGTAGATCTGGTCGTGGGATGGTTCGGCGAGCTCCTCGAAGCGGCGCGACGCGAGCGCGAGCGATGTCGCCGCGACGGACGCCGGGCTCTGCGCCAGCACGCTCTCGAGAACGTCGTGCACCGTCACGAGCGGGTCGTCGGCCTCGACCGGGTAAACGCGGAACGAGAAGATGAGATCGTTCAGGACGTCGAGCCGCGCGCGCTCGGTCGCCGCGGAGCCGAGGAGCCGCTCCTCCTGCGCGACGAGATACGCGGCGTCCACGCGCGCGAGGGACGTCTCGAGCAGCATCTCCTGCGTGAGAAGGCGCGGAATACGCCGGAAGAGGCGCGCCAGGGCGACCGCGTCCACACCGAACTCCACGACGCCGCCCAAAGACAGGAGAAAGATCGCCACCGGGTTGTGCGACACCGCCGGCAGGTGCGCGGCGAGAAGCGCAAGGCACGCGGCGAGGATCGTCCCGATCGCGCCCGACACCGCGATGCGGAAATCCTCGTCGCCGAGGATCATCGAGCCGAGATGAGACCGCTGCACGGACGTTCCGAGCGTCATCGAAAGGATGAGGACGGAGCCCGCCATCGCGATGACGGCCGCCAGAACCGACGCGATCGTCGCGAGGAGATACGTGAAGGGCACCATGTCCTCGGACTGCGACGCGCGGAGGCCCGGCCCGGAAAAGGCGGCCACGAGGAGGCCCCCCAGCTGCACGAGGGCGCCGACGAGGAGCAGGGTGACGATCGCCCGGCGGACGCGGGCACCGGGTGCGTTGGCTGCGCTGACGTTCACGTCGGGTTCACGCCGGCTTCAGCGCCACGGAGGAGCCCACCCACGTGAACTCCTTGTTGAAGTCCACGCCGAGCATCTTGCCGCGCGACAGCCGGCACAGGTTCAACCCGAGCGTGGGCACCGCGTCGCCGTCGGGCCGGAAGAACATCATGCGAATTTCGACTTTCACTCCGCCTCCATCGACCGCGCGGAGACACGGGGCGTAAGCGATCTTTTCCTGTAGGCACCAGGACCCGCGCTCGCTCTCCGGGATGCGCGCGACGTCTTCCGGTGTCGGGTCCACGTTCACGCCGCCCCCCGCGAAAGAGAACAACGGCTTCAGGACGTACCGTTCCGTCAGGTCCTTCGGGAGGGTCTCGACCTCGGCGAGGTACCGCGCCGCCGGGACCGTCTCGTGAGACAGGAGCGGGAGGGAGTACTTCGACCAGGTCCAGTACCAGTTCGGATGCGGCACCCAGCGGACGTCGAGCTCCTCGCGGAAGTCGAACGGCAGCGCCACGTCCTTCTTGATGAGCTCGTCGAAGACGATGCGGTTGTAGATCCGGCGGACCGGGACCCGGCGGCCATCCTTGACGCGAACGAGGCGGCGTCCCTCCTTCACGAGGGCGCGCGGGTCGACGCTCTCGACGCCGAGCAGCACGCGAGTCGCGGCGAAGTCGATCGCGGTCTTCTGCTCTTCCGGTTCGAGGTCGAGAAGGACGACCTCTTCCGGATCCTCGTCCCCGACGATCGTGCGGCGCAGGAGATCGAGAAGACCGGAGCGCGACAGCCCGGAGAAATACGGGCTCCAGGGGCCATGAGGCAGGCCGTCCACGTGGGCGAGCGCATCGCTCCACGCATCCGCCTGGAGAACTTCGAACGCCGAGAGGGAGGGAAATCCCTGCAGTTCGATGAGCCGCGGCACGAGACCGCCGTCTCTTCCCTTCACGATCGCGAAGTCCACCTGCGCGAGGCTGGGAATGGCGTCCATTCCGGGCGTGGCCCATCTCTCCGGGATCGCGCGCTTCATGCGGTCGAGCGCTTCCGGCCGCGAAAGCTGCGCCACGATCGCGCGGGCGCCGCTCTCGAGAGCGGCCGTGAGCTCGTCCGTCAGGAAGACCGGCGTCTCGGCGAGGCGGAATCCCGGCTCCCGGCCCGTGCGCCGGACGAGGTCGTCGACGTAGGAAGAGGCGAGTGCGTCGGTGAACGCGGCGTTGAAAGCCGCACGAAATTCCGGATGCATGGCGCGCGGAGTTTAGACCTTCTTTTCCTTCCACTTTCCGCGGCGAAAGAGCAGTCCCCCGACGACGGCGAGCGTCGAGAACGCGACCGTGATCGCGAGGAAGACGCCGAGCGGCCCGAGGGCGATGCGCTCGGCCAGGACCCAGGCGAGCGGAATCTCCCAGAGCCAGAAGATTCCGAAGTTGATGACCGTCGGCGTCCAGGTGTCGCCCGCGCCGTTGAACGCGTTCACGAGAACCATCCCCCACGCGTAAAACGGGAACCCGAGCGCGATGATCCCGAGCCCCTCCGAGGCGATCGGGGCGATCGCGGCGTCCGCCGTGAAGAGGCGGACGAGCGGGGCCCGGAACGCCACGAAGAAGATTCCCACGGCGCCGAGGAACACCATGTTGTAGACGCCGGCGAGGAAGACGGAGCGCGCGGCCCGATCGGGCTGCTTCGCGCCGAGGTTCTGGCCGACGAGCGTCGCGGCGGCATTCGACATCCCCCACGACGGCAGGAGCGCGAAGATGACGATCCGGATCGCGATCGTGTAGCCGGCCAGCGCCGCGCTCCCGAATCCCGCGAGGATGCGAACGAGGCCGATCCAGCTCGCGGTCCCGATCAGGGACTGGAAGATCGCCGCGCCCGAGAGCCGGAGGAGCGAGAGCATCGTCTTCGGGTCGAGCGCGAGGTGCTCCCTCCGGATCGCGATGCGGCCTGTCCCGCGCGCGAGCGTCACGATCTGGAGGACGACCGCGAGGCCGCGGCCCGTCGTCGTCGCGACGGCGGCGCCCGTGACGCCCAGCGCCGGGAACGGGCCCCACCCGAAGATGAGACACGGGTCGAGGACGAGGTTGATGGCGTTCGCGAACCACAGGACGCGCATCGCGACCGTGGCGTCGCCGGCCCCGCGAAAGATCGCGTTGATGAGGAAGAGAAGGACGATGACGACGTTGCCGCCGAGCATCACCCTCATGAACGGGGCGCCCGAGGCGGTGACGTCGGCCCCCGCGCCCATGAACGCGAGGAGCCGCGGGGCGAAGACCGCCCCGAGGACTCCGAGGGGCACGGCGATGAGGATACCGAGAGCGATCGCCTGGACCGCGGTTCGCGCCGCGCCTTCGCGGTCGCGCTCCCCGATGCGCCGGGCCACCATCGCCGTCGCGGCCATCGAGAGCCCGATCGCGAGCGAGTAGAGGATCGAGAGGATCGATTCCGTCAGGCCGACCGTGGCGAGCGCCGCCGCGCCGAGCTTCGAGACCCAGAACACGTCCACGACGGCGAAGACCGACTCGAGCGCCATCTCGAGCACCATCGGGATCGCGAGGAGGACGACGGCGCGGCCGACGGGCCCCTCGGTGAAGCTCCCGTGCGAGCCCCGGAGGGCTTCCCGGACGGTGGAGAAGAAGTTCTCGCCCGGATCAGACATTGAACTTGAAGAGCAGGACGTCGCCGTCTTTCACGACGTATTCCTTGCCCTCCTGGCGCACCGCGCCGGCGTCCCGCGCGGCGGCCATGGAGCCGGCTTTCACGAGATCGTCGTAAGCGACCGTCTCGGCCTTGATGAAGCCACGCTCGAAGTCCGTGTGGATGACGCCGGCCGCCTGCGGCGCGGTGTCGCCCGCGTGGATCGTCCAGGCGCGCACTTCTTTCTCGCCCGCCGTCAGGTACGTGCGGAGACCGAGAAGGTGATACGCGGCGCGAATGAGCTTGCCGACGCCGGACTCCTCGACGCCGAGGGACACGAGGTAGTCCTTCGCGTCGGCTTCCGGCAGCTCCGAGAGCTCGGACTCGATCTGCGCCGAAATCGCGACCGCCTCGGAGCCATGGTGGGTCTCCGCCCAGGCGCGCACCTTCTTCACGAGCGGGAGGTCGTCGGCGTTCTTGAGGTCGCCCTCGGCGACGTTGCACGCGAATAGAGTGGGCTTCATCGTCATGAGAAAGAACGAACGTGCCGCGTCCCGCTCGATCGAGTTGAGATCGAGCGTCAGCCCGGGCTTCCCGGAGTCGAGGTGAGGGATGAGCTTCGCGGCGACCGCCATCTTCGTTATCGCGTCCTTGTTGCCGCCGCGCGCCAGCCTCTCGAGCCCCTCTCTCTGCTTCGTCACGGACTCGAGGTCCGCGAGGACGAGCTCCATCGTGATCGTCTCGATATCCGCGACCGGGTCGAGCGTGTCGGACACGTGCACGATGTCCTTGTCCTCGAAGCAGCGGACGACCTGGACGATCGCGTCCACCTCGCGGATGTGGGAGAGGAACTTGTTCCCAAGACCCTCGCCCTTGCTCGCGCCCTTCACGAGACCGGCGATATCGACGAACTCGAACGTCGCGGGAATGATGACGGACGTCTTCGCGATCTTCGCGAGCGGGACGAGTCGGGCGTCCGGCACGACGACGATGCCGACGTTCGGCTCGATCGTGCAGAACGGGTAGTTCGCGGCCTCGGCCTTGCGGGTCTTCGTCAAGGCGTTGAAGAGCGTCGACTTGCCGACGTTCGGCAGGCCGACGATTCCGGCTCTGAGCATCGCCGCGGAGAGTACCAGTCCGGCACGCGCTAGGATTCCGTTTCATGACGACAACTCATCGGACCGCCGCCCTCGGCCTCGCGCTCATTCTTTTTTCGTCCGCTCCGCTCGCCGCCGCAAAGAGGCCTTCGAGAAAGAGCCCGCACACGCAGATCGTCGCCGTGTGCCGCGTCGAGACGGCCCCCGCCGAGAAGGTTCACAAGAACCGGCGCCGCTTCCTCGAGTTCGACGTGACGATCGTGTCCTACACGATCGTTCCCGGCGATCGGAGCGCCGATCCGGGCCTCCCGATTCTCCAGCGCGGCCGCGTGCACATCGTTCACGACCTATCCTGCGGAGGCGAACAGATCGTGCTCCTGCCCGGCGACGCTGCCGAGATCCGCGGCGAGTACGTGGCCGTGCCGGACGGCCGCGACCTCATCCACTTCACGCACCCCGCCGACGGCTCCTGCGGGATGAAGGGCGGACACCCGGACGGCGGGATCCGAAAAATCGACGCCGCCGCGCTCAAGAAGGCCGCCTGATCCCGGCTCCGTGAGCACCGACGACACCGCCCGAACCGGCGCCGAGCGCCTCCTCGCCGCGTGGGACGCGTATGCGCGGGCATTCGCGGCGATCACGCGGCGGGCGCCCGTGCGCTTTTCGGCGCGCGACTGGCGGAGCGTGCGCACGGACGCCCTCGAGCGCCTCGAGCTCTACCGGGTGACCGTCGACCCCGCCGTTCTGGATCTCGCCCGGATCCTCGGCCCCGGCGTCGAAGACAAGCGCGTCTGGACGGACATGAAGGCGCGCTTCGCGGCCCTCGTGGCCGGACGGCGCGACGCCGAGCTTCTCGAGACCTTCTTCAACTCGGCCTCGCGAAGGATCTTCCACACCGTCGGCGTCGACGACCGTGCCGAGTTCGTGTCGCCCGAGCCCGCCCCACTCGCGCCCCTTCCCGCGGGGAGCTTCCTCGCCTCATGGAGCGGGCGTTCCGGCCGGGAAGCCGCGGTTCGAAGCGCGCTCATGAGCTTCCCGTTCGCCGCCGGCTGGGAGGACGTCCGGCGCGACGCCGCGCTCGCGACCCGCGCGCTCGAGGGCATCCTCTCGACAGCCTGGGGCGCGCCCGGCTTCGATGCGCTCGACCTCCTGAGGCCCGTTTTTTACCGGAGCAAGGGCGCCTACCTCGTGGGCCGCGTCCGCAGGGGCGACCGGCAGCGCCCCGTCGTCTTCGCGCTCCTGAACCGCACGGGCCGCATCGAGGTCGATGCCGTCCTCTGCGACGAGAACGACGCCTCGATCGTCTTCAGCTTCACGCGCTCGTACTTTCACGTGGACGCCGCGCACCCGGCCGCGCTCGTCGCGTTCCTCGAGACACTCATGCCGAAGAAGCCCGTCGGCGAGCTCTACAACGCCCTCGGCTTCAACAAGCACGGCAAGACCGAGCTCTACCGCGACCTCCTGGGCCACCTCGCGTCGTCGGACGACCGCTTCGTCGAGGCGCCCGGCACGCGCGGCATGGTCATGATCGTCTTCACGCTCCCGTCCTACGACGTCGTCTTCAAGGTCATCCGCGACTCCTTCGCGCCCCCGAAGACGTCGAGTCGAAAGGACGTTCTCGACAAGTACCGGCTCGTCTTCCGGCACACGCGCGCGGGCCGGCTCGCGGACGTCCAGGAGTTCGAGCACCTCTCCTTTCCGGTGGCGCGCTTCGACCCGGACCTTCTCGCGGCGCTCCTCGAGGGCGCGGGCGAAACCGTGGAGGTCCGCGGGGACGAGGTCGTCCTTCACCACCTCTACACGGAAAGGCGCCTCACGCCTCTCGACCTCTATCTCAAGGACGCGCCTCCCGAGAGAGCGCGCGAGGCGATCATCGACTTCGGCGAGGCGATTCGCGACCTGGCGAAAGCGAACATCTTCACGGGCGACCTTCTCACCAAGAACTTCGGCCTCACGCGGCACGGGCGTGTCGTCTTCTACGACTACGACGAGATCGCGTTCGTGACGGACGTGAATTTTCGCGAGCTGCCCGCCGCCGACGAGGACGCGGGAGGCGCGGAGCCCTCCTTCTACGTGGGCGAGAACGACGTCTTCCCGGAGGAGTTCCTCACGTTCATGGGCCTCCGGGGCGCCGCGCGGGAGGGCTTCCTCGCGCGTCACTCCGACCTCCTCGGCGTGCGGTTCTGGCTCGAGGCGCAGCGCCGGGAGCGCGCCGGCGAGATCCTCGACGTCTTCCCGTATCCCGCCGAGCGGCGGCTTCACTCCGACACGGCGCCCGACGGGGCCTGACGCCCGGGAACGCGAGCTGCGCTCCCGGGTGCCCTTTCAGCTACTCGATGACGTGAATGTTCCGCTTCGCGCACATCTCCTTCAGGACCTTCGGCCACACCGTGACGCTGACCTCACCGAGGTGCGCCTTGCGGAGCAGGAGCATGAGGACGCGCGATTGCCCGATGCCTCCTCCGATCGAGAGAGGCAGCGTGCCGTTCGCAATGCCCTGATGGTAGGGGTATTTCAGGAAGTGGAGCTGATGCGTGAGCTCGAGCTGCTTCTTCAGCGTCTCGGCGTTCACGCGGACGCCCATGGACGAGAGCTCGTGGCGCCTCTTCGTGACCGGATTCCAGACGAGGATGTCGCCGTTCAGTCCGTGCATCATCCGGCCGTCCTTCGTATGCGTGGGCGTGACCCAGTCGTCGTAATCCGCCGCGCGCATCTCGTGCGGATAGCCGTCCTTCAGCGTCCAGCCGATGCCGTAGATGAAGACTGCGGGGTGATCCTTGAGGATCGCGTTCTCGCGCGCCTTGCGCGGGAGGTCGGGGAAGCGGTCGAGGATCTCCTCGGCGTGAAGGAACACGAGCTTCTCGGGCAGGCGCGGGAGACTCCTCTTCTTCAGGTCCGGGAAGGCGTCCAGCGCGAAGTCCTCGGCGCCCTTCAGGACCTTCCAGATGCCCTCCACCGTCTTCGTGAGGAATTCGAGACTCCGCTCTTCGGCGGTGATGACCTTCTCCCAATCCCACTGGTCCACGTAGGCGCTGTGATCGTGATCGAGGAAGTAGTCCTTCCTCACCGCGCGCATGTCGGTCACGAGGCCTTCTCCGGGTTTCATTCCGAACTGCTGGAGGGCGACCCTTTTCCATTTCGTGGCCGCCTGGACGACCTGCCCCTCGATGGGGTGCACGCCGTGGTCGTTCGCGATGTGGAACGTGACCGGACCCCGCGAGCCGTCGCGGTCGAGGTAGTCGTTCACGCCGCTCTCGGCGTCGACGATGAGCGGGACCTCGACCCGCATGAGGTTCAGCTCCCGGCAGAGCCCGTCCTCGATGAAACGCTTGACGGCGGTGATCGCCCGCTGCGTTTCCTTGGGGCCGAGAAGCGGCCTGTAGTCGTTCGGGAGGACCTTCTCCAGCTCCTCGTAGCTTCCGATGCCCGGGCCAGCGAGGTCCGCCTTCTTGTCGAGGACTTCGGTCTTTTTCATCATGTCGGGATCCTTTCTAACGGTCCTCATAAAACATGGTTCCGAGGAGGGGGGTGGTTGTCTGGTGCAGATGCATCAGGCGGCGAATAGCGCGTCCTCCGTCGCCTATGATTCGCGCCCACGAAGGAGGCTTCCTCATGCCCAGCGCCAAGCCCACGGTTCCCCCGACGGGACAGAAAATCACCATCTCCGGCGGGAAACTGCAGGTCCCCGACCGCCCCGTCATTCCCTTCATCGAAGGCGACGGAACCGGGCCGGACATCTGGCGCGCGTCCGTGCGCGTGCTCGACGCGGCCGTCGAGAAAGCCTACGGCGGCAAGCGGAAGATCCAGTGGATGGAAGTCTACGCGGGCCAGAAGGCGTTCGACAACCTCCAGACCTGGCTTCCGGACGAGACGATCGACGCGTTTCGCGAGTTCCTCGTCGGCATCAAGGGCCCGCTCACGACGCCGATCGGCGGCGGCATCCGCTCCCTGAACGTCGCGCTCCGCCAGCTCCTCGACCTCTACGTCTGCCTGCGCCCCGTGCGCTGGTTCCAGGGCGTCCCCTCGCCCGTGAAGCATCCCGAGAAGGTGAACATGGTCATCTTCCGGGAGAACACCGAGGACATCTACGCGGGCATCGAGTTCGCGGCCGGGTCAGACGAGGCGAAGAAGTTCGGCGCGTTCCTCAAGGAGAACTTCCCGGCGCAGTACAAGAAACTCCGCTTCCCCGAGACGACCGGCTTCGGCGTGAAGCCCGTCTCGAAGGAAGGCAGCGAGCGCCTCGTCCGCTCGGCCATCCTGTACGCGATCGCCCACAAGAGCAAGAGCGTCACCTTCGTCCACAAGGGCAACATCATGAAGTTCACGG
>JBDTML010000120.1:0-2007 GCA_039934255.1 Acidobacteriota bacterium
GGGCCGCGAGCACCTTCTCCTCGGCGTCGCGGTCGAAGTCCACGAGGGTGACGGGCGAGACCGAAATCGAGCCCGGAGGGACGATCCGGGCCGCGGCCGCCGCGGCACGCGCGTGGAGATCTTCTTTCCAGAGGCTCGGCGCCGACCTCTTCACGAAAGACGGAATGAGGCGGTCCAGCTCGCGGCGCATGCTCGCGGCCAGCGCGCGGCACTCGTACGACGGGTGCGTGAGGAGGCGGTTCAGGAGGTGCTCGTAGGCCTGCCCCGTCGCGAAGATCCCAAGGTTCGTGAGCGTCGACGCAGGAAGGTAGCTGCGCATGACGTCGCAGGCGTGCGCCCGAACGGTCGCCGCGTACGCGCGCTTCGCCGCCTTGAGGAGCGCCTCGTCGCGCTTCACGTCCACGAAGTCGAGCGGCTCGCCGGTCTTCGGGTGGCGGACCGCCACGGACTCGATCGGGAGCACCCTTTCGATGTGGGCGATCATCGCGTCGATCTGGGCCGCGTACGTCTCGAAGAGGCGGTCCATGAGCGCGACGTAGGCGTCCCGGTGCCGCGACGCCATGAGCGAGGGCTCGCGGAACCACGGGAACTCGCCGCGCGTGTCGCGCTGGTCGAAACGAACGTAGCGGGTGGACTTTTCGAGGAACGCGATGCCGATGCGCGCGTCTTCGAGGAC
The DNA here is from genome assembly GCA_039934255.1 of Acidobacteriota bacterium. Classification (GTDB taxonomy): domain Bacteria; phylum Acidobacteriota; class Thermoanaerobaculia; order UBA5066; family UBA5066; genus Fen-183. Next base: position 677 of record JBDTML010000120.1, read on the forward strand.
CTGCGCCGTCACGTTCGAGACGCGCTCGATCGCGAGGTGCGCGCCTCCCAGCTGCGCGACCGAGTCGTCGCCGTACCCCACGAGGACGCGGTCGTAGAACGCGCGCGCCTTCTTCAGCGCGTCGCCGTCGCTCGCCCCGTCTGCGCCCGGGAGGACGCCCGCCTCGCCCTGGAATTCGTCTAGGAACACGCGCCGCAGGCTCTTGGCCGACCGGCTGTAGCGGGAAAAGAGCGCACCCGCGACTTCCTGGGGCAGCTTGAGGCCGAAGACGTGCGCGTCGACGTTCGTGAAGAACGGGGCGAGGCGCCGCGCTTCCTCCTCGGTGAATTCGTTCATCCAGGACGGGCTCGCCACCGTAGAATCGTACCGCCTGATGATCCGCTTCGGTACTTCCGGCTGGCGCGCGGTTCTGGGAGAAGAGTTCACGTTCCCGAATGCGCGGCGCGTGGTCGCCGCCATCGCGCGCGCGATGCGGGCTTCCGGCGACGCGAAGGGCGGGGTCGTCCTCGCGTCCGACACCCGCTTCCTGAACGAAAGGTTCGTGGAGGAGGCGGCGCGGGTTCTCGTCCGCGAGGGAGTCCCCGCGTTGCGCGCGGACCGCGACGTCCCGACGCCAGTCGTGGCCTTCACGATCCGGCGCCTCGGCGCCGCTGGCGGCATCAACTTCACGGCCTCGCACAATCCGCCCGAGTACAACGGGATCAAGTTCTCGACGGCCGACGGCGCGCCGGCGCTGCCCGACGTGACGGCCCGCATCGAGGCCGAGATCGCGAAGACGACGGAGGCGGACGCGGCCTCCGCTCCGGGGGCGAAACTCGACCCCTTCGACCCGCGCGGCCCCTACCTCGAGGCGCTCGCGACCTTCGTCGACACCGCCGTGCTCCGGAAGGCGAAGCTCCGCGTCGCCGTCGATCCGCGCTTCGGCACGTCCCGGGGCTACCTCGACGTCTTTCTGAAGGACGCGGGCGTGGACGTCGCGCTCATCAACGGCCATCGCGACCCGTACTTCGGGGGCCTTTCGCCTCAATGCGACGAGAAGAATCTCGCCGCACTGTCGAAGGTCGTCGTGTCCGAGAAGCGCCGCCTCGGCCTCGCGACCGACGGCGACGCGGACCGCTTCGGCATCCTCGACGCCGACGGAACGTACGTCGACCCGAACCACTGCCTCATGCTTCTCGCCGACCTCCTCCTCGGACGGCGAAAGCCGGGCGACGTAAGGGGCGTCGCGCGTTCCGTCGCCACGACGCACGGGCTCGACGCCGTGGCGAAGGCGTATGGCGCCGAGGTCTTCACGACGCCGGTCGGCTTCAAGTACATCGGCGAGCTCCTCC
>JBDTML010000121.1:0-19389 GCA_039934255.1 Acidobacteriota bacterium
CTTCCCGTGCTTTTTCTCGACTTCCGTGTACACGTTCGACATGTCGATGACCTGGGACTCGTAAGCCGCCGGCGGCGAGAGAAACATGAAAAGGTCATGGCCCTTCTTCGCGGAGACCTCCGACGCGGCGCGGGCGGGCAGGTCGACCAGGTTGATGTTGTCCACGATCACGTTCGTGTTGTTCTTCGCGCCCCACTCCTTGATGTACGTGCCGTTGAACCACGTGTCCCAGGCGGGGACGAAATGGCTCCACTGGATGATCTTCAGCGTCTTCATCTGCGCTTCCGCTCTTTGCGGGAACAGGAAGGCCGGCCCGACGGCGCCGGCGGCGAGAGCGCCGCCTCCCGCGAGCTTCGTGAACGTGCGACGGGTGATTCCGCGGTGCAGGCTCTTCTTCGACATGTGCGCTCCTCCGGCCTCTCGGCCACCACGATGGCGTGAACGGATCGCGACGACGACGATTCGGGAACGATGAGATCACTTCTCGTGGAGGTCGGTCAAATGGCCTCCCCCGGCCCGGGCGCGGGGAGCCCCGTTGTGGTATGAATCCGCATGGTGAATGAACGGGACATCCCGCTCGCCCTCACGTTCGACGACGTTCTCCTCCTTCCTGCCCGCTCGAAAGTCCACCCGGCCGAGACCGACCTGAAGACACGACTCACGCCGGGAATCGGGTTGAACATCCCCATCCTCTCGGCAGCGATGGACACGGTCACCGAGTCGCGCCTCGCGATCGCGATGGCTCAGAACGGGGGGCTGGGCGTCATCCACAAGAACCTCACGATCGAGGCCCAGGCCGCAGAGGTCGACAAGGTGAAGCGCTCGGAAAGCGGGATGATCGTCGACCCCGTCACGTGCCGCCCGACGCAGAAGATCTCGGAGGCTCTCGAGGTGATGGCGAACTTCCGGATCTCGGGAGTCCCCGTCGTCGACGACCGCGGCAAGCTCGTGGGCATTCTCACGAACCGCGACCTCCGCTTCGAGACGCGCATGGATCTCCCCATCTCCGAGCGCATGACGAAGGAGAACCTCGTGACGTGCCCGCCGGGCACGACGCTCGAGCAGGCCAAGGAGCTCCTCCACCGCCACCGGATCGAGAAGCTGCTCGTCGTGGACAAGGCGGGCAATCTCAAGGGCCTCATCACCGTCAAGGACATCCAGAAGCAGATCAAGTACCCGAGCGCGTGCAAGGATTCCTTCGGGCGCCTGCGCGTGGCCGCGGCCGTCGGCGCGAGCGCCGACCTCCTCGACCGCGCCCGCGAGCTCGTCACCGCGAAGGTCGACCTTCTCGTCCTCGACTCCTCGCACGGCCACAGCGAAGGCGTGCTCTCCGCCCTGACGTCCCTGAAGAAGAGGTTTCCCTCGACACCTGTCCTCGCGGGAAACGTCGCGACGATGGAAGGCACGCGGGATCTCGTCCGGCGTGGCGCGGACGCCGTGAAGGTCGGCATCGGACCGGGCTCCATCTGCACGACGCGCGTCGTCACCGGCGCGGGCGTACCGCAGATCCACGCGATCCGCGAGTGCGTCAAGGGCCTCGGCAAGTCGAACGCGACCCTCGTCGCGGATGGCGGCATCAAGTTCTCGGGCGACGTCACGAAGGCCCTCGCCGCCGGCGCGCACTCGGTGATGATCGGCAGCCTCTTCGCGGGCACGGACGAGGCGCCCGGCGAGACCATCCTCTATCAGGGCCGCACCTTCAAGGCGTACCGCGGCATGGGCTCGATCGGCGCGATGAAACAAGGCTCGGCGGACCGCTACTTCCAGGACGAGGAGGAACCGCGAAAGATGGTGCCGGAGGGAATCGAGGGCATGGTGCCGCATAAGGGCCCCGTCTCGACGCTCCTGACGCAGCTCACGGGAGGCGTCCGCTCGGGCATGGGCCTCGCGGGCGCGGCGAGCCTTCCCGAGCTCGTGAAGAAGGCGAAGTTCGTGCGCATCACGGCGGCCGGCCTCCGCGAGAGCCACGCGCACGACGTCATCATCACGAAGGAAGCTCCGAACTACCGGCGCGAGGAGATTTAGTCCCTGGGCGGGCACGGCTTCAAGGACCACTTCTCCGGTCACGCGGGCGATTACTCCCGCTACCGGCCGACGTATCCCCCGGAGCTCTTCGACGCGCTGGCGGCGCTCGTGACGCGGCACACCCTCTGTTGGGACGCGGGCACGGGCAGCGGCCAGGCGGCCTGCGGACTCGCCGATCACTTCGCGGAGGTCGTCGCCACCGACGCGAGCGCCGAGCAGATCGCACACGCGGCGCCGTGCGAGGGCGTCACGTACCGTGTCGCGCCAGCGGAAGAGTCTGTAATCGACGAGGCCAGCGTCGATCTGGTCACGGTCGCACAGGCCGTTCACTGGTTCGATCAGAAGAGATTCTTCTTAGAGGTAAAGAGAGTCGGAAGTCCGGGCGCAGCGATCGCGGTGTGGGCCTACGACTTGTTCACGGTCGAAGGCCTCTTCGGTGCCGTCTTCGCCGACTTTCACGCCTCCGTCGAACGATTTTGGCCGCCCGAGCGCGCTCTCGTCGCCCGCCGCTACGCCGATCTTCTCTTTCCATTCGAAGAAATCCCCGTTCCGCCCGTGACGATGACGGCCGCATGGGATCTGGAGCGGACCCTCGGCTATCTGTCCACTTGGTCGTCCGTGAAGTGCTGCGCGAGGGAGACCGGCCGGAACCCCGTCGCCGAGTTCGGGGAGCGGTTCGCCGCCGCCTGGGGCGATCCCACCGCGCCGAAGACGATTTCCTGGCCGCTCGTCCTCAAGGCGGGGCGTGTCGCGTAGGCGGCGGCCGCCTGCCCCTCGTTGCATCGGACTCGCTTGCGCCAGCCGATGAACTCGGTATCGTTAGGCGTGCGACCAACGCCAACACGAATCGTCTCGGTGGGTTCACTTGCCACGGCCGCCATTGGTCGCCAGGGTCGAACGCCCCTCGAGGAGCGAAAGACCGGATCGTTCGACGACGCGAGAGGAGGCACCCGATGAACATCCTGTTGTGGATCCTGCAGGTCCTCGCCGCGCTCCTGTACGGAGCGTCGGGAGTCATGAAGGTCTTCATGTTCGACAAGGTGAGCGCGGATGTTCCGTCGTTTGGCGCGTTGCCGCGGGAAGCCTGGATGGCCCTGGGCATCCTCGAACTCGTGTGCGCGGTCGGGCTCATCGTCCCCGCCGCCCTCCGTTGGCAGCCGCGGCTGACGGTCCTTGCCGCGACCGTCCTCGCGATCGAGAGCCTCGTGTTCATCGGGGTGCACGTCAAGTACCGCGAGGTCACGCCCATGATCATGAGCGGCGCGCTGGGCGTCCTCATGGCTTTCATCGCGTACGGCCGGATGGTCCTGAAGCCGATCTCCTGACCGGCGGGCCGCCCGACATTGCGCTGCGCACCTTCCTCCCCGCCTTCGATGAATGCGCTCATCCAGCGGTATCTCGCGGCTCCCGCAAGGAAAGCCGCGATCCTCGACGAGATGGACAAGCGCCCCCGTGGGGCGTTCAAGGCGATCCTCGCGTTTCGCGGCCCCTACCCGCGCGGCATGCACCCGATCGACGCGCACGCGGACTTCCTGACGGATCTTCTCGCCGGGCTCCTCAGGCGACACCCGGAGCTCGTCCTCGGTCCGCGGCCGGCGAGGTACTCGCCCGGGGACTACACGCTCATCTCCGCGGCCATCTCCGTTGGCAACCCGCGGTTCGCCGGGCTGATCCTCGGAGGCTTCAAGGATCCGTCCCTGTACGTCAAGATCCTGGTTGCGGACGGAGTCATTCGCCGAAAGTTCCTCAGGACGCCCGAGACACGGGTAGAGCTTCGCCGGCTTCTGAAGATGAAGTCGATCAGGGACGACCCCTTCAGCCGCGGCATCTTTCGAAAGGCGCTGGCCCGCCGCTGAGCTTGATATCGTTAGGTCGCACAGGCCACTACCTCCATGCCCAGCACTTTGACACGGGGACGCTCATGAAGGCACAGGAACGAGACCATCTGCTGAAGACGCTGAATGCACGATTCGAGAAGAACTCGAGCCGGCATCGGGGTCACGCATGGGAGAAGGTTCTGGCGAAGCTTGGAAGCAACCCCGCCGCACTCGATTCGCTTCATGAAATGGAATCGACCGGCGGCGAACCGGATGTGATTGGCTACGACAAACAATCCGGGCAGTTCTTATTCTGTGACTGCTCAGCCGAGACCCCGCCTGGACGCAGAAGTCTGTGCTACGACCGCGAGGCTTTGGACTCACGGAAGGAGAACAAGCCGGAAGGTAGTGCCATCGATGCGGCTGCCGCGATGGGCATCACCATACTCAGTGAAGATCAGTACCGCGAGTTGCAGCTGCTCGGCGAATTCGACACGAAGACCTCGAGTTGGGTGGCAACGCCCGAGGACGTACGGGCACTTGGAGGAGCTCTCTTCTGTGATCGCCGCTACGGCAAGGTATTCGTCTATCACAACGGGGCGCAGTCGTACTACGCGGCACGTGGCTTCCGCGGCCTGCTTCGCGTTTGAGCCAGCGAAAATTCTGCCGTCGTCGCCCGCTCAGCTCGAACGTCAGGCCGGCACACTTCCCTGGTACAGGAGATCAACATGCCCGCCCGCAGGACAGACGCCCGCAAGACACGTAAGACTTCCAAGCCCGCGATCCGGAAGCCCGCCAAACGCACGGCGCCAAAAGGCAGAGCCGCCACGACGCTGCCGGAAGCCATGACCGGCAGGGTAAGTCCCGCGAAGGCCGCGGTCGGCGACAAGCCGGTTTTCGCCTACATCGCCAGCCTGCCGCAGCCGCACCGCGGCATCGCCGAAAGTGTCGATGCCCTGGCGGCCAAGACGCTTCCCGGCCTGCAGCGCTCCGTGAAGTGGGGCATGTCGTACTACGGCGTCGGCGACGGCTGGTGCTTCTGTTGCGGCGCTTTCGCCAGCCACGTCAAGCTCATGTTCGTGAACGGTGCGGCGCTCAATCCGGTACCGCCCGTGACGCCGGTGGGGATGGGCAAGTCTACGCGGGGCGTGGAGCTCAAATCCGTGGACGATCTCGACGAACGCCAGATCGCGGCGTGGATGAAACAAGTCGCGGCCGTGCCCGGTGTCGGGGGGAAGAAGGCGGTCTGATGAAGAAGCCGACGGAGTTCATCCTGGTGCATCCCGCCGGCATTCGAGTTTCCCGGGAGCTCAAGGAGCGACAACTGGTCGCCACCGGGCTCGTCGGCCCCGGAGAGCGCGACCGCTTGAACATGTGGATGTGGTACGGCCTTCCTCCATACAAAGACGAACAACTGGTACTCAAAGTGTCGCTCGGCTTCAAGTCGGGGAAGCTCGACGTGATAAGTCTGATGAATCTCGACCCGAAATTCGGAAACTCTCCCGCGGAATGGTCAGAAGGCAAGGAGAGGAAGCGAGCAGAGAGTCTCGACCTTTGGCTCACGGCCAGAGGGTTTCCCCCGGGCCGCTACACGTGGGGAACGGTGTCCGTGGTCTTCGATGAAAAGTCCGGCGGCGGCTCGGCTGGAGTGCAGTTTCGGCCCGCGCCGCGCTAGCCGGGCGGTCTGAGGAGCATCTCGACCGCGGCCTCGATTTCCTTCTTCAGCTTCGTGAAGCGCTCCCCCGTCGCGGGGCCGTCGAAGCCCGAGTGGATCTTCACGATGCGGTGCCGGCGGTCGAGGAAGAGCGTCGTCGGATAGCCCTCCCAACCCTCCAGCGGAAGCGTCGCGGGCGATGCCGCCGCGTCCTTCGTGGTGCCCGCGAGAAGGATCGGATGCGTCGTGCCGAAGCGCTCGGCGAACCTCTTCACCTGGCGGCGGTTCCGCTCGACGTCGTCCGTGTACTCGAACGCGAGGGAGACGACCGCGAGGCCCCGCGGCCCGTACTTCGCCGCGAGATCCCGGAGAAACGGCGCCTCGTCCGCGCAGTTCGGGCACCACGTACCCATGAAGGCCACGAGCATCGGCTTACCGGCGAAGCGGGCGTCCGACGTCGAGACGACGCGGCCCTCGACGTCGGGAAAGGACACGGCGTAGGCCGCCGAGGGGTCGCGCGGTTTCACGATGTCGAAGGAGCCCGGCAGGAAAGTCTCCCGGGAGGCCGCGTCCAGCCGCCTTCCGCGCCAGGGCACGGGCGGATTCGTGCGCGAGCGGTACTCTCCAGCGAGCGTGCCGTCCGGCAGCAGCTCGGCGTCGAATCGGTAAACGTGGACGCCGTCGAAGACGGTCAGGACCAGCTGCTCGCCGTCAAAGGTGCCGTGGAGAGAGCCGTAGTCGCCGGTCGTCGAGAGAAACGTCCCCGTGACGGCGCTCCCCGCCTGGCGAAAGACGCCCGTCAGCTTCTCGTTCTTCTTCCCGTCGAGCAGCTCCACGCCCCAGCTTCCGTCGAGGGGGACTCCGCCCTTCGGCGACGCCACCGTCGCACGAGGCTCGAGGGACGCTCGAAACGGCACTTCCGCCAATCCGGCCGCTACGACGCGCGTGTATCCGCCCTCGAGCCGGTCGCCCTTCATTTCCCCGACGATCCTCGCGTCGTAGTTCGCGAGCTCGAGCGTGAGCTTCTTCCCGTCCCACGCCGCCGACGTGAACGCGAATTCGACTCGGTCGTTCACGAGTGCGGCCGAGAGCCGCGAACCCTTGGCGGTGATCTTCAGGTCGAAGAAGACCTCGTGCCCTTCGGACGGAACGAGCGCCGCATGCCACAGGCCCACAGGCGCCGAGGGGGAAGGGGGAGAGGAAGAGAAGATCTTCTTAGAAGGTAAGAGAAGGAGGGCCAGGGCGAAGGCCAGCGCGCGAATTTTCATTTCTTCTCTTTCTTCTTCCTGAGCGACTCCCGAAGGGCGCGAATCGCTTCGGCGCGCGCCTTGAGGTCCTTTTCGCGGCCCTCGCCCGACGGCCGGTAGTAGTTCCGGTCCGCGAGGACATCCGGCAGACATGACAGCCCGGCTGTCTTCTCGGCGGTGTCGTGCGCGTAGCGATAGCCCGCGCCGTAGCCGGCCTGTTTCATGAGTTTCGTAGGAGCATTCCGTATTTCGAGCGGCGGCGGCTCGTTCGGACGCTCATGCACGTCGGCTGCGGCCTCGGCGTAGGCCGCGTAGAGCGCGTTCGACTTAGGCGCCAGCGCCATGTGAACGGCGATCTCAGCGAGCGCGAGAGCGCCTTCGGGCATGCCGATGAAGTGCACGGCCTCCTTGGCCGCCACCGCGAGCGTCAGCGACGACGGATCGGCGAGCCCGATGTCCTCGGACGCGAAGCGCACGAGGCGGCGCGCCACGTAGAGCGGATCCTCCCCTGCTTCCAGCATCCGCGCGAGCCAGTAGAGCGAGGCGTCGACGTCCGAATCGCGGAGAGACTTGTGGAGCGCCGAGATGAGGTTGAAGTGCTCGTCGCCCGCCTTGTCGTAGAGAAGGACCTTTCGCTTGAAGAGATCCTCGAGAAAGGGGACCGAGAGAGAAGGCAGAGGGGAAGAGGAAGAAAGAGACTTTTCTTTGAGAGGAAGATGGGAAACCGCCGCTTCGAGGGCCGTCAGCGCTCGACGCGCATCGCCGTCGGCAAAGCGTCCTAACCATTCGAAGGATTCTTCATTCACCGTGGCCCGCGCCTCGAGCCCTCGTACGTGGTCCGCCAGCGCCCTCTTCATCAGCAGAATCAAATACTTCTCTTCGATCGGAGGCAGGATGATCACCCGGAGCCGCGACAGCAGCGCGCCGTTCAGCTCGAACGACGGGTTTTCCGTCGTGGCGCCGACGAGGACGATGTCTCCCGCTTCCACGAACGGCAGGAAGGCGTCCTGCTGCGCCCGGTTGAAACGATGGATCTCGTCGACGAAGAGGAGCGTGCGGCGGCCGCGCCGCTTGGCTCGGGCCGCCTCCTCCATCACCGTCCGGATTTCCTTGATGCCCGAGACGACGGCGGAGAAGCCGATGAAGCGCGCCTGGGTCTTAGCGGCGATGATGCGCGCGAGAGTCGTCTTGCCGCTTCCCGGCGGGCCCCAGAAGACGAGAGAAGGAACCCTGTCCGCAGCGAGCGCCTTGGCGAGAAACGAGTTCTCCCCCACGAGATCGGGTGGGCCGGCGACCTCGCTCAGGTCCCGGGGGCGCATCCGCTCCGCGAGCGGTGCGTCCCGCGAGACGACATCCTCGACCGGCGACCGGTCGGGGGCGGGGCCCTCGTCCTCGAAGAGGTCTCCCGGCGAGAACGTCACGCCCCTCCGCGCGCCTTCGCCTTTTGCTCCACGTCGGCCATGAGCCGATCGAGCGACGGGATCTCGGGATGCTCCTTCTTGAGCCTGCCGAGGATCTCGAGAGCCTTCTTCGTGTCGTTCCGGTCGAGTCCGAAGATGATCGCCTGGTTGAACTGCGCGGGCCAGTGGTTCCGATCGCGGGCTACGGCCTGCGAGAACATCGCGAGCGCCTTGTCGAGGTTGCCGCTGTTCCGGTACGCCACGCCGAGGTCCGTGAGGACGTTCGGATCGCCGTCCTTCAGCTTGAGCGCCCGTTCGTAAGCGTCGATCGCCTTCTTCCAGTCCGCGACGTCATAGGCCGTGTTCCCGAGCTGGACCAGGAGGCCGTAATTCTTCGGCTCCTTGGCAACGGCGGCCTCGAACCCGGCAAGCTTCTGCAGGGCGACCGGATCGGACGCAAGGGAGGGCTGTCCGCCACCGCTTCCCGGCAGGTCGCGCGTCGCCCCCGGTCCGACGCCTTCGAGCCCCGCGTGGGGATCGGCAATGCCGGCCTGGGGCGGCCCCGCCGAGGCGCTTTTCTCGAGATACAGATACGCGGTCGTGAAGCCCGCGAGGAGCCCCAGGACGAGAAAAGTCGCGCGGTCCGCCCACGGAGAAAGACGTGCCGCCGAAGCGGGCGCGGCCGGGGAACTGTTCGCGCGTGGAGCCTTCGCCGCCGGAACCCGCGGAGGAAGGTGATCGTCGTTCGTTTCGGTGTTCTCGTTCCTGGTCATTTTGACTCCGTCTCCTCTTCGCGCGCCGGCTGAGCCCCCCACGTGCCGGCCACGGGACCCGATACGGGAGCAGGGGCGATCTGCGTACCCTCCCAGGTGCCCGCGAGGCGCCTCGAGGGCGAAGTCGTCAGACGACCGTAGAACTTCGCATCCAAACCCCGCTCGGAATCGACCCGCTCGAGCATGACGCGGTCGGCGACGAACGTGCCACGGAGTGAACCACGAAAGCCCCCGTCGAGCACATAGTCACCGGAGAGAATTGTGCCGTCGAGCGAGAGGCGGTAGAAGCCGCGCCGGCCGCCCGGATTGATGAAGACCTCCCAGCGCCCGGTCAGCGGGTCGGCCGGGTTGCTTCTGAGTGAGTCTCGCCGGCGCGCGATCTCGTCCCGAAACGTCACCAGCCGGCGCACGTGCTCGGCGAGCCTCTCGGAAATGGCGCGGCGGCGGTCCTGTCCGACCAGCGCGCGGGCACGCGCGTCGGCAGCGGCCTGTTCGGTCTGCTCGAGCAAGGTGCGGTCGAGGACCCCTTCGCGCGCGAGGCGGGCGATCTGATTCAGGGACGCGTTGAGGTCCGACTCGGCCCGCGAGGCCTGTCCGGAAACCCGGTCGAATTCCTCGAGGTCCTCCGAGACGCGCCGCCTCTCCATCTCGACCGCGGCGAGAAGCACGTCGAGCACGGGATCGCCGGTCCGCGACGGCGGGATCGCGGCCCCCGCCGGCATCGCCGGCGTCACGAACGCCAGCAGGAGCGCCACGGTGAAAACGAAGCGAGCCGGACGGACGACCATCTTCGCCACTATACGGAAATCGGGGCACCCGCATCGTGGATGCGGGGCATCAATCGTCAGTGACCGCGGTTGTTCCCGTTCGCGGCGGCGAGGGGCGCCAGGGGACGCCGCTTGAGGATCGCCCGATCGAGGGCCTTCTCGACCTCGGTGGCGACCTCGCCCTCGGGCAGTCCGTTGATCTGGGCGATCTCGGAGACGATGAGATAGCGGGCGCGCTCGTACATCTTCTTCTCGCGGAAGGAGAGCGCCTTCTGCTTCTGCACCCACGTCAGGTTCTTGAGGACGTCCGCGATGTCCGTGAGCCGGCCCGAACGCATCCTATCGAGGTTCTGCTTGTAGCGGCCCTTCCAGTCGCCCGTTGGGGGAAGCGTCGCGTTCTCGAGGACACGGAACACCGACCCCACGTCCTTGCGCCGGGTGAGGGGGCGCAGGCCGATACGGTCCGAGTTTCCGACCGGCACCATCACTCGGGAATTGTTCCCGAGGAGGCGCAGCTGGTAACACGGGGCGGGAGAACCTTCGAGGAGGGATTCCTGGATCGTCTCGACGACGCCAACGCCGTGGTTCGGGTAGACGAGCCTGTCTCCGATCTTGAATGCCACGGATCTCCTCCTTCGGGAAAGGGAAAAGGAGACTACTCCCCCACCGCTTCCCCGTCAATGAAACAGAGTTTGAAGCGGAAAGACTGGCGAAAAGCTGAACGATTGCCGAGAAATGAGCGGGTCGAGCGCCCGTGTCGGCGGTCTCGTGGTGCCGGAGGAGGGAGTCGAACCCTCACGGCCTTGTGGACCGGGGGATTTTGAGTCCCCTGCGTCTGCCATTCCGCCACTCCGGCGCGCCGACGGACAGTCTACTGCCAGTCGAGCCGGATGTTCCGGTGGAAATGCGCCATGGCGCAGCCGGCGACCGTGCCGAGGACGTTCCAGAACACGTCGTTCACGTCGGCCGCGCGCGTCGGCAGGAAGAGCTGGACGGTCTCGATCCCGACGCTGAAGAGCGTGCCCGCGAGAAGCGTGTCCGCGTGGTTGCGGGCCGCCGACCGGCCCGGCCCGTCCAGGAACTTCCAGAACAGGAAGGCCCACAAAGCGAACATCGCGAGGTTTCCGACGATCCCCACAATCGCGTACAGGAAGGAATTCGACAGATATCCGCCGTGCCCGGCCCGGGCCGCGAGGCGCTGGACGTCCTCGAAAGGGGCGAGATTCGTCCTCACCTTACCCCCGCCCTGGACGAGGAGCGTCACGCCCAGAAGAACGCAGGAGTAGGCGACGAGAAGCGTTCCCTGTAGTCCCTTGCCGACGCGAATCGTGCGCACGGGACGGAGATTCACTCCGCCCGCTCGCGCGAGGCGAATCGGTCGAGCCTGAAGACGGTTCTCATGTCCCCCACCACGTCGCCGCGCACGTTCTTCACGGGGCGCCGCGCGAGACGACGGAGAGCGATGAGACGCGCGCCCGTAACGAGGCCGAGCTGCCTCAGAACCTCGACCGTCACGGCATCGCGCCCGCGCTCGGCACCGTCCTCGATCTTCAGCGCGATCCCGACCGACAAGGTGGCGGAGAGGGAGCGCGCCAACGCGGGCGAGACTCCGACGGCGTAAACCCCTTCGGCACCCTCCTTCGCGAGGAGGTCGCCGCCGAACGCTCGCATCAGGTTCGTCGTGAACCGGCCCGTCCCGGCCACCATCTCGGGGGCCGACGTCATCGCCTCCGCGATCCGGACACGCGCGCGAAACGCGCGCGGAGCCTCCCCCGGCACGCGCGCTCCCTTCAGACGCGCATACAAAAGCGCCAGGTTCGCGAGCGGGATCCGGAAAACGGGCACCGAACACCCGTCCACGGCGATGCCGATCCGCGCGACCGGGACGCCGGCGAGAAGCGCGAGGGCCGACAGGATTCTCTTCTGGAGCGGATGTTCAGGCCACCAGTACGTCGCGGGATCCTCGCCGAAGAGCCGGCAGGCGAGAAGCATCGCCGCGTGCTTGCCCGAGCAGTTGCTGTGGAGCGGGCCCGGTTCCTCGCGGCGGAAGGCCAGCGCGCGAGCGGTCTCCTCGTGCATGGGCGGATGCGCGCCGCAGTGGAGGTCCGCGGCCGTGAAGCCTCCCCGCGCGAGCATCGCGGCGGCGGCGCGCGTGTGGAACGGCTCCCCGCCGTGCGACGCGGCCGCGAGAGCAATCTCTTCCGTCGACAGCGCGAAGCGCTTCTCGCCTCCCCCCGCGAGGAAGGGAACGAGCTGCACGGGCTTGGCCGAGGAGCGCAGAAAGACCGGCTCCTCCGGATCGCCCGTCGCGGCCAGGAGCCTCCCGTCGGCGGCGACGACCGCCACCGACCCGCGATGAACGGACTCGACCGCGCCGCCCCGCCTCACCACGAGGAGTGGGACGCTTTTCGGGAGCGAACCGCCGCGCGCGCCGATCATTCGGCCCAGATTACCCGAACGCCGTTGACGAGACCCCTCCTCCTCCCGACAATGCCTTCGTGCCGAGGTCTTCGCCGTCTCTGCCCGCGCGTACGACCGTGGTACCCGTCCACGAGGGGTTCTTCGTCTCGGAGTTCCTCGGCGAGACGGTGCGCGACGTCGGCCGGCACCCCGTCGGGAAGATCTCGGACTTCGCCGTCGCGACGAGCGCCCGGGCTCCGTTTCCGCGGGTCACGGGCCTCCTCATCAGGAATCGCTTCGAGACGTTCGTGCTGCCCTGGGAAGACGTCGCCATCTTCCAGCGCAATGCCGTGCGCACGCGCCTCGTTCGGGAGGACCTCCTGCATCGGCCGCCGGGCGAGGACGAGATCTTTCTCGCGCGGCACCTTCTCGACAAACAGATCGTAGACATCAACGGCGTCAAGGTCGTGCGGGTTAACGACCTCAAGCTGGACGTTCTTTCGGGAGACCTCGTCCTCACGGCCGCCGACGTGGGCGTGCGCGGCCTCGTGCGGCGGGTTTTCGGGGCCGGCATCACACCCCGTGGCGGCAGGCTTTCCGACGCGTCGCTGCCGGCCCGCCTCATTCCGTGGGACTCGATGCAGCCGCTGCATCCTCAACTCGAACGCCTCGAGACCACGCTCCCTCAGGAGAAACTCCAGAGGCTCCACCCGGCCGACATCGCGGAGATCATGAGCCAGGTTTCGGGCACCGAGCGTACCGGAATCTTCCGGAAGCTAGACGTCGAGACCGCGGCCGACACGCTCCACGAGCTCGAGCCCGAGATGCAGGCGGAGATCATCGAAGACCTCCCGGAGGCGCGCGCCTCGGAGATCCTCGAGCAGATGCCCGCCGACGAAGCGGCGGACGTCCTGGGCGAAATCGAGGGCGAGCACGCGCGCGACCTCGTCCAGCTCATGGAGAAAGGTGCGGCTGACGACGTCACCGAGCTTCTCGTGCACGACGAGAACACGGCCGGCGGACTCATGGGGACCGACTTCGTCACGTTCCCGCCCACGCTCACGGTGCGCGAGACGATCCAGAAACTCCGGCCGGTGGCCCGCGACGCCGAGGCGCTCTTCTACTTCTACGTCGTGGACGAACAGGAGCGCATCCTGGGCGCGCTCTCGGTGCGCGATCTCCTCGCGGCCGACGACGAGGCCGTACTGGAAACGGTCATGGCGGCGCCGGTTCGAAGCGTCACGCCGGACGTCCCGGCCGACGAGGTGGCCGAGACGATGTCGAAGTACGACCTCCTCGCCCTTCCCGTCACCGACCCGGAAGGCGTCCTCGTCGGCATCATCACGATCGACGACGTGGTCGATCGCCTCCAGCCGCAGCCTCGTCGCCGCCGCAGGAGGCTGCGTTGATCGCCCCGGCCGCGGCGCCCGCCGCGCCGCGGCCGGACGTGAGGAACTGGCGGCGGCGCTTCACGATCTTCTTCGCCATCCTCGGGCCCGGGATCATCACGGCGAACGTCGATAACGACGCCGGCGGGATCGCAACCTATTCGATCGCGGGAGCCCACTTCGGGTATTCACTTCTCTGGACTCTCCTCCCGATCACGATCGCGCTGATCGTCGTGCAGGAGATGTCCGCGCGGCTCGGCGCCATCACCGGGAAGGGCCTCGGCGAGCTGATCCGCGAAAACTACGGCTTGCGCACGACGTTCTACCTGATGGTCGCGCTCCTCGTGACCGACATCGGCAATACGGTTGCCGAGTTCGCAGGATGGGCCGCGGCGCTCGAGATCTTCGGGATCCCCCGTTGGGTCTCCGTCCCGATCGGCGCCTTCGTCGTCTGGTGGCTCGTCGTGAAGGGGAACTACAAGACCGTCGAAAAGGTCTTCCTCATCGCTTGCTCGGTCTACCTCACATACGTGGTTTCGGCGCTCTTCGCGAAGCCCGTGTGGACGGACGTCCTCAAGCACACGTTCGGGCCCCGGATCGAGTCGAGCGCCGCGTGGGTCCTGATGATCATCGCCATCGTCGGGACCACGATCGCGCCGTGGATGCAGTTCTATCTCCAGTCGTCGATCGTCGAAAAACGCA
This sequence comes from Acidobacteriota bacterium, assembly GCA_039934255.1. GTDB lineage: Bacteria > Acidobacteriota > Thermoanaerobaculia > UBA5066 > UBA5066 > Fen-183. The sequence goes on from JBDTML010000121.1 coordinate 14,174, forward strand.
TCGGGCCCGAGGAGTACAGGTACTCGCGCTGGGACGTCATCATCGGCTGCATCGTCGCCGCCATCGTCGCGTTTTTCATCGTCGTCGCATGCGGCGCGACCCTGTTTCCGGCCGGGATCCGGATCGAAGGCGCCGAACAGGCGGCGCTCGCCCTGAAGCCGCTCGCGGGCAAGTGGGCGGGCGCGCTCTTCGCCTTCGGTCTCGCGAACGCCTCGCTCTTCGCGGCGTCCATCCTTCCTCTCGCGACGGCGTACTCGATCTGCGAGGCGCTCGGCTTCGAGGCCGGAGTCGACAAGTCCTGGAGCGAGGCTCCTCAGTTCAACGTGCTGTACACGTCCATGATCGTCATCGGGGCGGGAGTCATCCTGATTCCCGGCGTCCCCCTCTTCCCGGTTCTGTTCCTCTCGCAGGTCCTGAACGGTCTCCTGCTCCCCTTCGTCCTTTTCTTCGTCGTCCTCCTCGTGAACCGGGCGGACCTGATGGGGACGTACGTGAACGGCCGCGTCTGGAACTGGATCGCGTGGGGGACCGTCGGAATCATGGTCGTTCTGACGATCGTCCTCGTCCTCACGACGATCTGGCCGGGCCTCTTCCCGTCCAAATGAGCCGCGGTACGTCCGTTGCTTGTCCGGATGGGACCCGGGATTCGTCACATCGCGGTGACGCTCTCGGTTCGCGCTTAAACTTCGGTAGCTCAGGAGGATCCATGCGTCGTTCCCTCGTGCTCGTCTCTCTCACTCTCGCCCTTCTTGTGGCCGCGGTGCCCGCTTTCGGGCAAGACCGCGGAGGGACCTTCGAGATCTCGCCCTTCGCCGGCGGCTACTTTGGCGGGCGTCTTTACGGCAACACGGTCGTCACGACGGCGCCGGGCACAACGGCGACTTTCGCCTTCCTCGAGCCGGCCGACGACCTCACGTATGGCGTGAGGCTCGCCTACAACGTGACCCGCCATTTCGCCTTCGAGTTCGACTGGACGTCGGCGCGTGCCGATCTCAGAACGCCGAACCAACCCGGCGTGTCACCCCGGAATCTGCGCGTCGGGCGCCTCCGCCAGAACGCCTACGAGGCGAACATGCTTTTCAATTTCGGCAAACGGCGCGCCGTCGGCTACTTCGGTCTCGGCGCCGGGGCCGCGACACTCGACCGGACCGACGCGACCATCGAACCGGCGGAGCGCACGCGCTTCACCGCGAACATCTCGGCTGGCGCGAAGTTCTTCTTCACGCCGCGCGTCGGGTTGCGGCTGGACGCGCGATACCGCGCCCTCGACCAGCAGTCCGGTTCCGACCGTCGCGGCTGCGACCGCGACGGATTCTGCTCGGACCGCTTGAATCGCTGGTCCTACAACGGCGAGCTCACGGGCGGTCTGGTCTTCGCCTTCTAGTTCCGTTCGTCGGGCGGCGCGACGTCGATCCGGCGCGCGCCGCCTTCCCCGATCGCAATCGACACACGCCATGCCCGCCGTTCCGTCAGGGGCGGGCGGGGCCACTCCACCGCGAGAATGGCAGTTTCCCTCTCGTCGAGGCCGAGGTCCGCGATCGACGCCCCCGCGAAGATGCGATACAGGTCGGCGTGGACGAGGAGAGGCGGGCTCCCCGCCGGCCCATACTCGTGAACCAGCGCAAAGCTCGGGGATGACACGTCCTCGGGATCGAGGCCGAGCCCGGCCGCGATTCCCTTCACGAATTCGGTCTTGCCGGCTCCAAGGTCTCCCTCGAGAAGGACGACGTCGCCGGGCGCGAATCGGTGCGCGAGGCTCGCGCCGAGGCGCCTCGTTTCCTCCGCGGATGCCGACACGTGAGATGTCACCCGCCGCCGCTCCCACGCGCCGCGAAGAACGCCTCGGGGAGCGCCTCGACGAGGTCGGAAGCCGTGAGCGACTCTTCACCCCTTGCCTCGCGCACGAAGTCGCCCGCCGTGCCGTGAAGCCACGCCGCCGCACGGGCGGCGTCCCAGGCGTCTAATCCCCGCGCAAGGCACGCCCCGACGACGCCGGTGAGGACGTCGCCCGTTCCCCCCGACGCCATGGCCGCGTTCCCCGCGAGCACCGTCACGACCCGGCCCGAGGGATCGGCAACGAGCGATCGAAATCCCTTGAGGATCACCACGGCCCGCGCCCGCGCGGCGATCGCGCGCGCGGACGACTCCCGGTCCGCATTCACGCGCGCCGTGTCGATGCCGAGGAGGCGGGCGGCTTCCCCCGGATGCGGCGTCAGCACCGTGGGGGCTGGCCGTCTCGCGAAATACGCCGCGTCGCCCGCCAGGTTGAGCGCGTCGGCGTCGAACACCACGGGGAGGCGCGAATCGGCCGCGCGTTCCACGAGGGCCCGGGCTTCCGCCGAGGCGCCGAGCCCCGGGCCCACCGCCAGCGCGTCGAAGCGGGCGAAGTCCACGCCTTCTCCCGCCGTCATCGTCTCGGGGCTCGACATGTGTACGGCGGCGCGGACGGATTCCGGGGCGAAGACGGTGACCGTCCCCGCTCCGGACCGGTGGGCGCCGCGCGCCGCGAGGGCCGCAGCGCCCGCCATCCCGGGAGAGCCGCCCACCACGAGGAGGCGGCCGAAACTTCCCTTGTGCGCCCCCGCTTCGCGGCGCGGGAAGAGGAGGGCGACGTCCCCCGCCGCGACGACCTCTCCCATGGCGCGGCCCTCGTCCTCGAGGAGCGGCAGAAAGCCGATACCGGCGACGGCAATCCGCCCGCAGAGAGAAGCGGCAGGCAAAGTTACGTGACAGGGCTTCGGGTATCCGAACGTGACGGTCAGGTCGGCGCGCATCGCCGGTGTCCATGGCACGGCGTCGTCGGCGGAGAGGCCCGAGGGCAGGTCGACCGAGACGACGAAGGCCTTCCCCTCGGCAACAAGACGCACGGCGCGCGCGGGGAGCCCGTCCGGCGAGATGGGGCGCTTCAATCCGGTGCCGAAGAGAGCGTCCACGACGACGGTCGCGACGCGGAGAGGCTCGAGGTCGCCCTCTTTCGTGACCTCCCGGATGACTCCGCCGGCCTGCTCGAGCCGCTGATGAGTCCGCCGCGCATCGGCGCTCAGGTGTTCCGGCGCTCCGAACAGCAGCGTCTCGACGTTGGACGCGACGCGCGCGGCCTGGAGGAGCCGCGCCGTCTCGAAACCGTCCCCTCCGTTGTTGCCCGGGCCGGCGAGGACGACGATGCGCACGCCCAGGGCGGGCCGGCGCGCGACGACGCCCGCGATCTCCCGCACGACGGCGTTGGCTGCCCGCCTCATCAGAACGAGACCGGGCGTTCCCGCCTCGATCGTGCGCGCGTCGAGAATCCGGGCGCCCTCCGAGCCGAGGACTCTCAATCCACACTCCTCCCGAGGAGCGCGGAGAGCGCCCGCCGGGTCGCGGGCGCGAGCTCCGGGTCTGCCGCGAAGAGCGCCTCGACGTGCCCGAGATCCTTGATCTCGTCGATGTCGGGCACCGTCGGAAGCAGACGCACGTGATAACCCTTCGACTCCGCGGCTCGCTTGCTGTCGGCGAGCGCGTGCGGTGACGACCATCGGACCCCGATTGGAAAGACGGCGGCCGGATCGACGATTCCCCGCATGCCCACGAGCGAAAACCCTCCGTCCGGCGCCGGCGCGTACACGACGTCCGAATTTCCCGCGAGGGCGGCAAAGGCCTCGGCGAGATCCTCGCTCGTGAGCGTCGGCGCGTCACTGCCCGCCAGCAGAACGTCGCGTCGCCCCTCCATGCGCGCGCGCACGACGGCGCGGACGAGCCTCTCCCCAAGCGTCCCGTCCCCCTGCGGCACCAGATCCCAGGGAGGGCGGAACGTCGCGAGCAGGGTGGGTCCCGCCTCGAACTCGGCGTGGGCGAGCACCGCGTCCCAACGGTCAGGCGACGTCAGGCAGGAGGCGAGGTCCGACAGGAACGCCGCGTAAAGCGAATGTGCGGCGGCCGCGCCGATCTCGCGGGCGAGACGCGTCTTCACGAACCCCGGAACGGGTTCCCGGGCGAACAACACGAAGCGCGAGACGGGCGCGTTCACGGCGGGGCCTGGCCTCACTTCCGAGGGGCGGCATCCTCCCCCGCGAAAGCCGAGACGAAGACGGACTTCTGGAGATAGCTCGTGGAATTCGTGACGTCGTCGCGCACGGCGATCGAGAGCTTCTGGCCGCCGGGAATCATGATGAGCTTGACGTCGTAAATGAAGTCTTTTTGGTGGAGAGCCTCGAATTTCTTCGCGTCGAGGTCGATCGGCACGGGCTGCGTCGTGAGTTCGGACTGTTTGCCCGACGAGTCGATGACCACGAAATAGAACACGACGCGGCCGCGGACCTTTGCCCCCTCGGGAAGCATCGCGAGACGCGCGTAGGGGATCCGGATGATGACCGGCACCGCGAAGTTCTCGCGGTCCGCGGGCACGGGCTTGCCGACCTCCAGGCCCACGGCCAGCGGATTGTCGTCGCGGGGGAAGAAAAGGGCCGACGTGACGGCCTCGCGAACCTGTGTCTCCACGCCCTTCTCGACGTAACTACGGCGCGCGCGCACGGTGAACCCCTTCTTCTTCAGCTTGATCTCGACCTTGTGGGGGCGGTCGAGACCCGTGCGCACGCTCCGATAGCCGATCGAGTAATACGAGGTGTAGTCCTTCTCGATGCCTTTGAGCGCGACGAGAACCTCGTTCTTGTTGAGGATGGCCTCACCGCCGGTTTCCTCGGACATCAGGCTGAGCATCGCCTGGAGATTGTTCCGTTCCAGGAACGTGTCGATACGCTGGCTCGTCGTGCGCGTTTCGGCGGACACGCCCGAATCCACGGTGAGGCCGGACGCGTCGAGCGCGTAAATGGAGACGCCCGAAGAGTTGGCCGCCTGGACGATCCCGAGATACTTCGTGGTCCGGTCGAACTCGAACGACTGCATGGTCTGCATGCCCGCGTCGCGGTACTTGTCCGAGACGTACTGCCACAGCTCCGCGCCCGGCGACTGCGGAAGTCCCGAGGAAACGTGGAGCAGGATCTTACGGCCGTCGACACCCGCGAGCTGGTTGATCGTCGTCTTCAAGGCGTCGATCGTGAACGTCAGGTCGTTGTCGAGCGACTGGCAGTAGCTGCGCACGCGACTCGAGGCCTGGCTCGCCGTCGTCGAGTCGTCGATCCCCTGAATGACGTCGCGCCGGTCCGACAGGATCTGCTGGCCGAACGCGCTCTCCTCCTCGATCTGCTTGAGGACGTCCGAGAGATCGCGGCCGTCGTTCG
>JBDTML010000122.1:0-2854 GCA_039934255.1 Acidobacteriota bacterium
CGCATCGTCTTCTGCATCACCCACGCCATGCCCTTGACGATGAACTGGATGATTCCGAAGAAATAGAGGATGGAGAAGAACGAGCAGATGAAGATGATGATCGGGAGAACCTTGAAGGCGAAGATGATTCCGCGGAAACCGAGTCCCGTTTTTTCGCCGAGGGGGTCCATCGGGCCGGCCAGCCACCCGAACAGGAACGAGGAGCCCTGGTCCGCATAGCCGATGGCGTGCGAGACGCCGTTCGAGAACGATTCGAGGCCCTGCTTGCCGGGCTCCCAATAGAGGACGAGAACCCCGAAGATCATCTGGAGCGCGAACGCCCACCCGATGGTCCGCCAGCGGATCGCCTTGCGATTCTTGGACAGCGCAAAGGCGACGGCCAGAACCACGGCAAGGCCGATCAGTCCCATGAATCGTTCCACGAATCCTCCAATGCCGGAAGTGAACCGGAAGAATACCCCGATCCGCGGCCGTTCCGCGCGTCGGCTGTAAGAAGTACCGGGGCGTCGCGCGAGGGTGATCGAAGTCCCTCGCGTTCAGGACTCGGAAGTGCCCGAAAACGTGCGATCTGTCGCGCGCAAGCGTGGCACGTCTCGTGCGTCTCGACTGCGCGAAGGGGGACATCCATGAGCAACGAAACGATTCTCATCATCATCGTCGTCGTTCTTCTTTTGGGCGGGGGCGGCTTCTACTTCCGCGGCCGACGGGGCTAGTCGCACCCGGTCGGAGGGCCGCGTCTTCTTCATCCGCGCGTGCGTGGATAATCACGCCTGAGCCGATGACGGACCGACGACAAGAAGAAGATGCGACTCGCGGGGACTTTCCCGCCGAGGTGGACGCGGTCGTGTGCGGAGGCGGCCCCGGCGGATCGACGTTTGCGACCCTGATGGCCCGGATGGGGCACAGCACGGTCGTGTTCGAGCGCGAGAAATTTCCCCGCTTCCACATCGGCGAGTCGCTCCTGCCCTGGAACGTGCCCCTCTTCGAACGCCTCGGAGTGCTTTCGAAGCTGCAGACGTCGGGCTTCCAGGTGAAGCGCGGCGCACGCTTCTATCATCAGGGGTCGTCCTTGACGCGCCCGGTGCTGTTTGCCAATGGCGTCGACAGCGACCACCCGAGCTCGTTCCAGGTGAAGCGGGCGGAATTCGACACTCTCCTCCTCGACCACGCGCGGGAGTCCGGAGCGGCCGTGTTCGAGGAAACGCGCGTGACGGAAGTGCTCTTCACGACGGACGGCAAGCGGGCACGCGGCGTAAACGTGCTTCTAAAAGGAGAAAGCGCTCCCCGCACGGTGGATGCGAAACTCGTCGTGGATGCCACCGGCCGCGACGCGCTTCTCTCGCGTCACCTCGGTGGGCGGCGCCGGGATCCGCTTCTCGACCGCTCGGCCGCCTTCGCCCACTACGACACCTTCCGGCGCGCGGAGGGACCCACCGGCGGAGACATCGTCATTGTCACGACACCGGAGGGCTGGTGGTGGCTGATTCCCTTCTCCGACGGTTCCGTCTCGGTTGGAATCGTGATGCCCTCGCGCCGTTTCAAGGAGCGGAAGGGAACCGTGGACCAGCTCTTCGAGGAGTCGGTGCGGGCGGCGCCGGAGGTGCGCGAGCTCCTTGCGGGCTCGACTCGGACGATGGACGTGCAGGCCATCGCGGACTATTCCTACGCGACTCCCCGAATCTCCGGGGACGGCTTCTGTCTCGTGGGAGACGCGGCCTGCTTCCTCGACCCCGTCTTCTCGACGGGCGTTCTCCTCGCGATGTCGTCCGCCGAGCTCGCGGCGGAGGCGGCCTCGCGGGCGCTCCGCGCGAAAGGGCGAGTGGATGCGAACGATTTCCGCCGCTTCGAACGGACATACCGCGGCGCGATCCGGCAATTCGAGCGCTTCGTCCACGGCTTCTACGAGCCGCACGTCCTCGAGACGTTCTACACACCTGCTCCGAACGCACGGATCGAGCGCGGCGTCACGACGGTACTCGGCGGCGGCGTCTTCCATCCCACGCTCGAGGCGCGCTTCTGGATGTTCGCCTTCCACGCCTCCGCTGCGCTCATCAGGATTCAGCAGGCGTTTCGAGGCCGGGGCGCCTTCGAGCGAGCGACGGGAATCCTGGAATCGGAGAAGGCGCGGTGAGCTTCCGGCGCGGCCTGAAGCTCGCGGGTTTCGCGCGCCGGCATCTGGGCCGCATGGCGCGGGGGCGCCGCGAGGTGATGGAGCACCTCTCCGCGCCAGGGACCGCCAACCTCCCCATGCCGACCTTCGTGCAGCTCCGCATCACGAATCTCTGCAACCTCCGCTGCAAGATGTGCGGACAGTGGGGAGACACCGGGATCTATCGCACGGGCGCCGAGGCGGCGGCCTCGGACGGGGAGAGGGAAAGAAACCGGATTCGTGAGCTGATCGGGCTGAACCGCCAGATGGCGCTCTCCGACTACGTCCGCCTTCTCGACGAGCTTGCGCCCTCGCGGCCCATCATCAGCCTGTTCGGCGGCGAACCTCTGCTCTATCCCGACGTCCTGCCTCTCATCAGGGAGATAAAGAAGCGCGACCTGACGTGCTCGATCATCACGAACGGTTGGCGCCTCGAAGAGATGGCCGAGGAGCTCGTCGAGGCCGGCGTGGACTCGATCATGGTTTCGATCGACGGCACGCCTGAAGTCCACGACCGGATCCGGGGCCAGGCGGGGAGCTTCGCGCGAGCGGCGGCCGGCGTGAGGGCGGTGGCCCGCGTGCGCGGCGCGCAAGAGTCCGCGGTGCCCATGCTCCTTGCGATTTTGCCCGTCACGGAACTCAACCTGGAAGGCGTCGCACCGGCTCTCGAGGAGCTCCGAAAGCTTCCGCTCGACACGGTCAATA
>JBDTML010000123.1:0-12366 GCA_039934255.1 Acidobacteriota bacterium
CGAAGACGACCGCGGGCACGCGGCCCGCCGCGGCCGCGGCGACGAGGCTGGCGGCAAGACCGGCGGCCCCGGCAGACAGCGTCTCCACCGTCACACCTTCGGCGCCGAGGTGGCGCGTGAGGACGCGGGCGTGGGCGGCCGCGTCGGCGGGCTGGAAGATCCCGAGGACGACCGTCGGCGTGAGGTCGAGCGCGGCGAGGAATCGCAGGTCCTGCACGACGGCGTCGGCGGCGCCCGACATGACGTTCGCGTCGATCGCGATCGCCGCGAACTGCTCGCGCGCTCGCGCGCGGAACAGGTCGAGGTAGAGCCGCGCTTCCGAGGGGCGGCCCGTGCTCTCGAGGAAGCGGAGGACGACGTCCTGCGGCGCGAGGTCCGCGGGAGCAGAGGGGACTGTTCGATCAGGGCTCACGACTATCCGAGGATACGGAATCCCGGTTTCTTCGCTTGTCGGATCGGGCACTCGGCTGACATCCTCAGGCGCGCCGCTCCTCTTCCTCGTACTGCGAGAGCGAACCGAGGACCGACTTCGCCGTGGTCAGGCTCTGGCCGGCGAGCTCTCTCATCAGGCGCTGGAGGACGGGAGAACGATCCATCTGGTCCGCGTAGCGCCGCGAGAGCCAAATGGCGAGCGCGATCACCGCGAGACCGAAGAGCACGTTGGCGATCAGCCAGCGAGCGCCGAACATCGAGTAGGCATCGACACCGAAGAGACCCTTCAGCACCACGATCAGAAGGGGCGTCCAGGCGAGCGGCGCGAGAATGAACGTCCACTTTACGGTTCGGATCCGCAAGACCCGGAGCGATGCGAGCCGCTTCTGGATGGCGAGGATCGGCGCGCCATAGTCGATCGTCCGGAGGACTGCAAGCTGGCGGATGCCGGAGACGAGGAGGGCGATCACGCCGAGATGGAGTCCCAGCGCAGGGATGAAGAAGCGCGCCTCCGCGACGTGTTCCGCCAGGAACGAGCCGATCAAGAGGACGGCCGGGAAAGTGAAGAGCAGCTCGAACCAGAGCAAACGAGAGAGTGGTCTCGTCGCCGCTTCGGCTTTGCCCATAACGGTCGCGTGCAGCAGGCGCTTGCTCAGCTGAATCCCGGCGTCCAGCTTCTTGTCCTGATCGGCCCAGAGTCGCTGCAGTTCCTCGAGTTCCATGCTGGCCTCCCTGGTCAGTCCGTGCGCGACAGGTCGCGCCGGAGCCGCTGTTTGAGTCGGTTGAGCTTCGTCCCGACGTTGGTTTCCGATATACCGAGGACCTCGGCGATTGCGTCGTAGGTGTTTCCGTCAAGATGGAGGATCAGGAGCGCGCGGTCGAGCTCGCCGAGCCGTTCCATCGCCTCGTAGAGGATTCGAACGTCCTGATTCGCCGGCGAGGGCGCTTCCGCCGCGATGTCCAGGATGGAATCCTCGGCCGGCACGATATGGCGCGACCGTCGGGTCTCGCTCCGATGGAATGAAATCGCGACGTTGAGAGCGACCCGGTACATCCACGTGGAGAAGCGGTAGCGGTCGTCGTAGCGTTCGAAGGAACGCCAGAGCTGAACGACCATCTCCTGAACGAGGTCTTGCCGATCCGCCGCGGTGCGTTCGTAGGAGCCAGCGACCTTGTGGAGAATTTTCTTGTGCTGATCCAGCAGGATGAGGAATCTGTCCTGCTGCGCCGGGTTCGACATCGGGCTCCTTCCTTCGGTCCGCGGCAGCGCGTCAAGGCTGTCACCACCCTATGATTCGCTCCAGGCGTCGAAAAATCACACCGACGGTCGGCGTTGCCATCCTCGGGCGCACTGGAGGAGGATGCTCCCGTGAAAAGGACGGCCGTCATCGCGATCGGCGGGAACTCGCTCATCACGGACAAGGAGCACCAGCGCGTCCCGGACCAGTACCAGGCGTGCTCCGAGACGTGCCGCCACATCGCGCCGCTGCTTCGGGACCCGGACCTCCGGCTCGTGATCACGCACGGCAACGGCCCGCAGGTGGGCTTCATCCTGCGCCGGTCCGAGCTCGCCTCGAAAGAGCTCCACGCCGTGCCATTGGACTCGTGTGTCGCAGATACTCAAGGGGCGCTCGGGTACCACATCCAGCTCGCGCTCTTCAACGAGTTCCGCCGCCTCGGCATCGAGAAATCCGCGGCCACGGTCGTCACGCTCTGTCTTGTGGACCGGGCCGATCCCGCGTTCGAGAAGCCGGACAAGCCCATCGGATCGTTCTTCTCGGAGGAGCAGGCGGATCTCCACCGCGCGGCGGACGGGTGGGACATGGTCGAGGACGCGGGCCGCGGCTGGCGGCGCGTCGTCGCCTCGCCCGCGCCGAAGGCGATTCTCCAGCTCGGCGCGGTGAAGAGCCTCCTCGACGCCGGCTTCGTCGTCGTCGCGGCTGGCGGAGGCGGGATCGCCGTCGTCGAAGACGAGGCCGGCGCGATCCGGGGCGCGGCCGCCGTGATCGACAAGGACCACGCGTCGAGCCTTCTCGCGCGCCAGCTGGGCGCCGAGCTTCTCGTCATCTCGACGGGCGTCGAGAAGGTTTCACTGGCTTTCGGGACGCCGCAGCAAAGGAACATCGACCGGATGACCGTGGCCGACGCGCGGCGTTACCTGGCCGAGGGCCACTTCAAGGCGGGGAGCATGCTCCCGAAGATCGAGGCTGTCGTCGCCTTCCTCGAGGGGGGCGGCCGCGAGGCGATCATCACGGATCCGGCCCACGTCGGCCTCGCCCTCGCGGGCAAGGCCGGCACGCATGTCGTCCCCTGAGGAATTCAGGCGTCCATTTCTTCGAACGTGACACGGGCGACGTCGAGCTCGTCGCCGCCCTCCACGCGGAGCGGCTCCTGGCAGCGGGGGCAGAGGCGGAGCCAGGAGCCGGGGGCCCGCTCGGGCACGTCGCCGCAGACGCGGCAGGTCTGCCGCGCGGGGCGGAACTCGACCTCGAGCGTCGACCCGGCGTCGACCGTCCCGCTCGTCACCGCTTCCCAGGCGAAGGCGATGAGGGAGGGCTCGACGGCCGAGAGCTCGCCCACGACGATCGAGACCGTCGTCAGCCGGCCTCCGCCGTTCGCCGCGGCCGAGGCCCGGGCAATCTTCAGGATTTCCGCCGCGAGCGCGGTCTCGTGCACGGGCTCAGGATCTGGCGTCGCCAGGGGCGTCGCCACGATGCAGATGCATCCGCTCCCCCCAGGAAGCGACGACGGCGTCCACGACCTCGTCGATTGCCCGTCGGACACCGGGAGTCGGCGGCGCGCCCGTGCCGAACGAGTCCGCCTCGATCGCGAAGAGAGTCAGCCGCCCGGGGAGACGCGAGAGCGCCCGGGCGAGCTCGATGCCCGGCGCGACCCCGAACGCGTGCGACGACCGGAGATTGAACCGCGCGGGGACGGGTCCGGCCATCGCGTCGAACTGGTGGATCGTTCCGGGCAAGCTGCCCGAAACCGCGGCGTCGACGAGGATCACGTCGTCGCCTTCGCTCCAGACGTCGAGAAGCCCTGCGCCGTCGCCCGCCGCCTCGACGACGCGAACGTCCGTCGGCAGGCGCGGCCGCGCCTTGCGGGCCACGAAGAGGCCTGCGGCATCGTCGCCGGCATGAAGGTTTCCGGTCCCGATGAGGATTCGCGTCAAGCCGTCAGGCTCTCTCGATCGTCAGGTTCAGGAAGTGCGTCGCACACGAGATGCACGGATCGTAATTCCGGACGGCCTGTTCGCAGCGCCACGTCAATTGGTCCTGCGGGAGGGCGAGGTTCTTCTCGACGAAGAGCCTGAGGTCGTCCTCGATCGTCCGGAGATTCTGCGACGTCGGCGGGACAATCTTCGCTTCCTGAATGAGGCCGTCCGCGCCGATCCGGTACCGGTGGTAAAGGATTCCGCGCGGCGCCTCGGTGCACGCCATCCCGACGCCGTCCCGCGGGGAAACGTCCACCCAGGGGCGCTCGGGCGGCTCGTAGGCCGCGAGGATGCGGAGCGCCTCGTCGATCGCGTAGACGGTCTCCACCGCCCGGACGACGATGCTCTGGAACGGGTTCTTGCAGACCGGCGGGAGGCCGGCCTCCTTCGCGAGCTGCTGAACCGCCGGCGGGAGCCTGTCGAAATTGAGGCCGTAGCGCGCGAGGGGTCCGACGAAGTAGGCGCCACGCTCCTTGAGCGAAGAGTGGAGCGCGTTCGAGTGCTCCACGTGCTCCTCGGCGAAGCGGCTTTCGTAGTCCGAGACCGCGATGTCGAGCCCGCGGCTCGAAACGAGCCGCCCCTCGTTGAACGGGTACTCGGAAGGGTGCCGGAGCGCGACGAGCTCGTAGTCGGGCGTGAAGTCGGGAAACGGAAATCCGGCCACGAGCCTGAGGATCGAGACGGCGATGTCGCGCCCCGCCTTCAGCTTCTCCACGAGAGGCTCGAGCTCCTTCTTCGAAGGCGCCTTGTGGAAGCCGCCGACCCTCACGTTGACGGGGTGTATCTCGCGCCCGCCGGCGACCGTGACGATCTCGTTCCCGAGCTTCTTCAGCTGGAGGCTGTTCGTGACGACCGTGGGGTGGTCCTTCGCCATGTGGATCGCGCTCTCGTACCCGAGGAAGTCGGGCGCGTGGAGCATCGCGACGTGGAGGACGTGGCTCTCGATCCACTCGCCGCAGTAGAGAAGCCGCCGGAGGTCCCGGATGGGGCCCGTGACGGTGACGCCGCAGGCGTTCTCCATCGCGTGGATGGAGCTCATCTGGTAGGCGACGGGGCAGATGCCGCAGATCCGCGCGGTGATGTCGGGCGCCTCGGTGAAGTGCCTGCCCCGGAGGAACGCCTCGAAGAACCGGGGCGGCTCGTAGATCCGGAGCTTCACCTCCACGACCTTGTCGCCCTTGACGCGGACGAGCACGCCGCCCTCCCCCTCGACGCGCGCGAGCGCGTCGACGCGGACGGTGCGGGTCTTCTTACTTCCGCTCATGGCTCTCGCTTTCCCGGCGGAACGCCTCGGCACCCGCGTTGAAGGACCGGAAGGCGCGCACGAGATCCGCGTCCGTCGCTCCGAGCGCGCGCCAGCCGCTCGCGAGGGACGCGGTGTTGGGCGTTTCCATCGGGCCGAAGCACCCGTAGCAGCCGCGGTCGTAGGCGGGGCAGAGCGCGCCGCAGCCGGCGTGCGTCACCGGCCCGAGGCACGGAAGGCCCCGCGCCACCATGACGCACGGCGTCCCCTTCCGCTTGCACTCGACGCAGACGCTGTAGGCGGGCACGACCGGCTTCCTCTCGTTCAGGAACGCGCTCAGCACCTCGACGAGCTGTTCCTTCCGGACGGGGCAGCCGCGCAGCTCGAAATCGACGAATACGTGGTCGACGACCGGGGTCGACTTTCCGAGAGTCTCGATCCACTGGGGCGACGCGTAGACGGCGCGGGTGAACTCCTTCACGTCGCGGAAGTTCCGGAGCGCCTGGATTCCGCCGGCTGTCGCGCAGGCCCCGATCGTCACGAGGACCCGGGACGCGCGCCGGATCTGGTGGATCCTCTCGGCGTCGTGCGGCGTCGTGATCGACCCCTCGACGAGCGCGAGGTCGTAAGGCCCCTTCCCGACGGCGCGCGAGGCCTCGAGGAAATTCGCGATCTCGATCTCCCCCGTGACCGCGAGGAGCTCGTCCTCGCAGTCGAGAAGGCTCAGCTGGCAGCCGTCGCAGGAGGCGAGCTTGAAGACGGCGAGCCGCGGCTTCTTCTTCGAGGCCATCTCAGACCTCCCTCACCGAGACGAGGTCCCGCACGCGCGCGTGCGGGAAGACCGGGCCGTCGCGGCAGACGAAGAGAGGGCCGATCTGGCAGTGCCCGCAGAGCCCGACGGCGCACTTCATGTTTCTCTCGAGCGAGACGTGAATGCGGTCCGCCGAGACGCCGCGCCGCTCGAGCTCCAGGACCGTGAAACGCATCATCACCTCTGGGCCGCACACGAGCGCGACGGTCTGGCGCGCCTCGAACGGGACGCGGGAGATCAGTGTCGTCACGACGCCGACGTTTCCGCGCCAGTCGCGCGTTGCGCGGTCGACCGTGACGTGGACGTCGAGGTCGAGCTCGGCGCGCCATTTCCGGAGCTGCTTCGCGTAGAGAATGTCCTCCGGCGTCCGCGTGCCGTAGAGGAGGACGACGCGGCCGTACCGGCCGCGGTGCTCGAGGACGTGGTGGAGGGCCGGCCGGAGCGGCGCGAGCCCGATGCCTCCCGCCACGAAGACGACGTCCGACCCCTCGGCCTCCTCGACCGGCCACGCGGTGCCGAACGGCCCGCGCACGCCGAGGGCGCCCCCCTTTTCGAGCCGCCCCAACGCCTTCGTCACGGCGCCGACGGCGCGCGTCGTGTGGACGAGGACCTGCGGCAGCGAGGGGTCGCCGCTGATCGAGATCGGCACCTCGCCGACGCCGGGCGCGTAGAGCATGTTGAATTGGCCCGGGCGGAACGGAAAGGTCGCGTGGCCCACTTCGGGCACGAGGTGCATCGTGAACGTGTCGCTCGTCTCGTGCTCGATTCTCTGGACGCGGTAGGGCCGGGGACGCATCGGGTCCGCTCCGTTCGGGGCGGCGGGACGGTCCTCCCCGACGACGGCAGCCCCGGAGGTCACTTGAGCCGCCCCGCGGGCGCCGCGTAGAGGTCGAGGAGCTGGAGACGCGTCGCGTCGAGGCGCTCTCCGATCACGTTCGCGAAGCGCTTGAGAAGCTCGTAGCCGAGGTCGTGGTCCGTCTCGCACTTTTCGCGGAGGCACTTGCCGTCGAGCGCGATGGCGCGCGTCAGGTCGAGCGCGTGCGCGTCGAAGCGCCACTTGTACGGCGCGACGAGCCACGACCAGCCGAGGATGTCCCCCTCCTCGACGGTCTGGATCACGAGCGGTCCGTGCGTTGGCGAGAACGCCTCCACCGCGATGCGCCCCTGGCGGACGATGTAGAACTGATTCGCCTCCTCTCCCTCCTTGAAGACGCGCTGGCCCGCGTCGAACTTCACGTTCGAGGCGCACCCCGCCACCAGCGCGAGCGTCGTCGGTTCGAGTCCCGCGAAGAACGGGTGCGTGGCGAGGAGCGGCTGGAGATCGTGCATGAGGGCCTCCTCGGGCGGTTCAGGCGGGGCGCGCGGTCTTCCGGAGGGCCGCGGCCTCCTCGGTCAGGTCGATCCCGACCGGGCACCAGGTGATGCAGCGCCCGCAGCCGACGCAGCCGGATGTCCCGAACTGGTCCCACCAGGTCGAGAGCTTGTGCGTGAGCCACTGGCGGTAGCGGGAGGCGGCCGAGCGACGAATGCTGCCGCCGTGGATGTAAGAGAAGTCCATCGTGAAGCACGAGTCCCAGCGCCGCCACCTTTCCGCGTGGTCGCCGGTGAGGTCCGTGGTGTCTTCCACCGTCGTGCAGAAGCAGGTTGGGCAGACCATCGTGCAGTTCGCGCAGGAGAGGCACCTCTTCGCGATCTCCTCCCAGCGTGGGCTCTCGAGGCTCGCCGCGAGGGCCTCGCGGAGCCCCTCGGTCTCGAGGCGGCGCGTCATCTGCCCCTCGGCCCGGCGGCTCGCGGCCGCGGCGCTTTCGAGATCCTCCGGGGTCGCCTCGCGCCCCCCGACTTTCGTGAGGAGCGCGGCGCCGCGGTCGGTCCCGGCCTCCGCGAGGTACTCGGGGGAACGCGCAGGGGCGATCAGCTCCGTCAGCGCGACGTCGAAGCCGGATTCAGTGCGCGGCCCGGTCCCGGCCGATGCGCAGAAGCAGCTCGCGCGGGCCTCCCCGCACTGGACCGCGACGACGAATACCCCCTCGCGAATGGCCCGGTACGTCGGGTCTACGAACGGCCCGCCCAGGAAGACGCGGTCCTGCCGCGCGATCGCCGCGAGATCGCACGGGCGCGCGCCGACGAAGGCGTAGCGAGGCGGCGGCGTGCCGTCAGGCGGGGAGATCGCGAAACCCTTCCCGTTCCGCACTGCGCCGAGGAGGCGCACCGCGGGCGGATGCAGGAAACGCTTCCACGAGTGGGGCCCCACGACGTTCCCGAAGAGCGCGTCGTCCGCACGGCGCGACAAGCTGTAGTGCCCGGGCGCCTGCTCGTCGGACACGCCGCGCGGAAGGTCGCCGAGTCCCTCGATTTCGTCGGTGACGATGGCGCCATCGCGGACAGTCGGCCCGATCAGCGTGTAGCCGTCCGAGACGAGCGCCGCGAGAAGGTCGCTCAGACCCTGGGTCGTGAGGAGAGGGGATGGTCGGGCGGGATCGCCCATCAGGCATTGCTCCATACGCAAAATAGGCTGCTCGAGACCGGAAGGAATCGCACATCTGCATCAGGCGCGCCGAAGGAGGGAGGCTCACGTGAAAAGAACGGCCGTCATCGCGATCGGCGGAAACTCGCTCATCACCGACAAGGAGCACCAGGGAGATCATGTATCTTTTTTTCGGAAAAATTAGTACTATGCCCGCCGTGACCGCACCCCGACTCGAACCCGATCGCGTTTACCGCACGCGAGATTTCGCTCCGTGGTCAAAAAACGCGCCGCGATACGTGAAACGTCTGGAGATCGCTGGAGCGCTCATGCGGCTTCGTAACGGCCTCTTCGTCCACTCGCGCACGAGCCGCTTCGGCGTCGTTCCTCCCAGCGACCAGGAGCTCATGCGCCGCTTCCTGGACGAGACGCCGTTCGTCTTCACGGGCCCGGAGAAGTGGAACGCGCTCGGTCTCGGGACGACAGTGGTCTTCGCTGTCCCGCGTGTCTACAACAAGAAGCGCACGGGGAGATTCCTGTTCGGAAACCGCGCCTTCGACCTCCGCCGCGTCGCGTTTCCCGAGAGCCCTCCTGCAGAGTGGTTCGTCGTCGACCTCTTCGAGAATGCCGAACTCGCGGGGACCTCACGGGCGAGCCTTTCCGTCGCACTTGACGCCCGTCTCAGGCGTGGCGCCTTCGACCGCGACCGCCTGAGGGACATGGCGAGGCGCTACGGCACCAAGGCGACGCAGGCCTCGGTGGAAGAGGCGCTCCGCGCGTCCGCATGAGCTTCATCCACGACGCTCCGGACTTCCGTGACCTGCTCGGCATCGTCGCAGGGGAGCGAGCGCTGGCGACGGGTCTCGTCGAGAAGGACTATTGGGTGACTCATGCCCTCTGGGCGCTCCATGAGCAAGGCTTCGAGGTCTGGTTCAAAGGCGGCACGTCGCTCTCCAAAGGTTTCGGACTCATCGAGCGCTTCTCCGAGGACCTCGACCTGAAGGTCGGGCCCGGAACCACAACACTCCCCGCCGTGACGAACTGGAAGAGTGAGGGCACGACCGCGATCATGGCGCGCAAGGCGTCCTTCGAGACCCTCGCGCGGCTCTTCACCGTCCCCGGCGCGCAGATTGAAATCGACCCCGCTCCTCCCGAAAAGCTCTGGCGCGGCGTGAAGCTGCGGGTGAACTACCCGGGCGCCTTCGTCGCAGACCTCGGAGCCCTCATGCGACCGTTCGTGCTTCTCGAGATTGGAGACGCGCGCGTCACGCCGTTCGTCGAATGCGACCTCACTTCGTTCGTTCACGCAGAGCTCGAGCGCCAGGGAAGACTCGGGGAGTTCGACGACAACCGGCCGCGCCGCGTTCGCTGCGTTCACCCCCTCGTCACCCTCCTCGAGAAGCTCGACGCCCTCTGCCGGCGCTTCCCGGACGAGAAGATCGCGCCGGCGACCTTCGTCCGCCATTTCGAAGACGCTGCTCGCATCATTCAGGCAGCCGACACACTCCCGCGGCTGGATGGGTACGCCGATGCCCGCGCCCTCGCAGCCGAAATGGCCGCTCAGAAGCAGCTCGCGGCCGCACCTCGCCCGGACGCTGCCGCCTTCGCGCCCGGCGGGAGCGAGCGGTGGCGAGCGACCACCAAGGCCTACGACGCGATCAAACCCATGTACTGGGGCGCGCGGATGACCGTCGATGATGCGTGCGCCATCATCCGTCGCTGGGTCACGAACGCCCTCGTCTAGGATGGCGTTGCGAGGGTCTGCCTCGCCTTAGAAAGCAAGGCGGGCACGCACGTCGTCCCGTGATGCTCTTACTTCACTCGCTCAGGCATGGTCGTCGGTGTCACGACGGGTGCGTCCGCGCCAACCGACACGACGCCGCGCCCCTCGACCACCGTGAACCTGAAGGCGAAATCGAGGTATGTCGGAACGTACCGAGTGCTCATGAGAGGCCGCTGGGGCATGTCGGGGCGTGGCGGGCCGAGAGTGTCGACGCGGGCTGAGGTAAAGGACCATCGAAGCACGGCGGCCTCTACCGCCTCGTGAAACTCGGCAGAGAATGGCCCGGCATAGGCTCTGGCCTTCGGGCTGTCCTTCACTTCCTTGGTGACGCCGTCCTGGCCGATCCAAAGGCGTACCGCAACCAGTGCCGATGGCCCGCCGCCCGCCAAAGCCGCGGGCGGGTACTCTGGGAGGGGCGTCAAGCGTGGTGAAGCCGGAGTGAACTCCTGAGACTCGTCGAGCTTCGGCCTGGGCGCGTCTGGATCCGCGAGGAACTCAACAGCGACGTCGCCAGACCTCGAAGAGGAATTGGCCGGCGCGGGGTTCGGCGCGGACGCAGCGGGATTTTTCGCAGCCGCGGGCGCCGAGTGGCTGCAGCCAGACGAGAACCCGAGGACACAGCCGATCAGGTACAGGCAATGCGCTTCGCGTTTCAGGCTCACGTCGAGAGCATACGGCTAGGGACGCACCGAGTCCGCCGCTACTGGGCGCGGGAATCTCATCGTGATTGAGAACCAGACCGCGACGGGCGCCCCGTTCCGTGTTGCTGGCTCGTAGCGCCATTGCTTGACTGCTGTCAGGGCTGCCTGCTCAAGGTCCGGATCTGCGTGCCGGACGATCTCGACAGAAGTGACGGCGCCTGAAGCGTCAACCACGACCTCGAAGATCACGGCGCCCGTTCTCCCTTCGCGCTTCGCGTCCGGCGGAAAGTCAGGCTTCACCCTGCTAATTTCCCTGGGCGCGGTCACCTCACCTCCCACCGGCCAGACCGCGGGCACGCTGAGTCGTTCCAGTGGAGTGATGAAAACGAAGAAGGGGGAGTCGGCAGTGGCCCACCCATCAGGAAGCGTGGGGGTCCTGCCGCCGAGGACAAATGTCGATCCCACTCGACCGGAGACGGACGCAGACGTCGTGACAGCCTGAGCGTCCTTCCCGGAGGTTATCGTGACATCGAATTCCATCATCCCCTTGCCAGATGGGCGAGGTAGGACGCTCACCACGATCTGCCCACGCATGGCCTCAATCCGGTGTGGGACGCCGTAAGCGATGGTCGCTCTGTCCCCGGTGAGAAGGGCAGCGCCGTCGAGCCCGAGAACCTCCCTCAGCTGCTGTCGCTGACTGGCGATTTCTGTTGACCAGCCAGATGCGGGCGGAAGGTAGTGAACGAGAGGAGAGGTCTGTGCAGTTCTGGCTGCCGAGCGGAAGCCCTGAAAGACGTTGGTCTCGATAGAGAGTTCCTGAGAGTGCGCTGTTACGGCGAGGAAAAGGCTGGCTACGAGAGTGCCCACTCGAACCGTGTTGGTCATGCTGAAGTCCTTTCCCGCACCACTCCCTGCCGACCTACGCGAACGAATCAGGATCCACTCGAAGACGCTTCCGCGCCGTAGTTACCTTGCATCACAGTCGGCAAGAAAGAAAAACGGGTTAGCCCGGCTGAGCTAACCCGTTCATTTCATTGGTTGCGGGGGCAAGATTTGAACTTGCGACCTTTGGGTTATGAGCCCAACGAGCTACCAGGCTGCTCCACCCCGCGTCAGGGAGGGGGACCATAGCGGCTCGGGCTTCGCGAGTCAAGCGCGACACTCCTTTTGAAACAATCGGCGTATCGTTGGGTTATGAAGGTTTCAAACCGCCTTCAGACCCTCGTGCCGGGTCTCGACACGCTGACCGACGGCGGGCTGCCGCGCGGGCGCACGACGCTCATCGTCGGTGGCCCTGGCTGCGGGAAGACGATCCTGGCGCTGCAGATTGTCGTCGAGGGGGCACGTGAGGCGCGCGAGCCCGGCATCTTCGTCGCCTTCGAAGAGCCCACGCGGCAGATCGTCGCGGACGCCGCCATGTTTGGCTGGGACATTCCAGGCCTTCAGAAGGCCGGCCTCTTTTTCCTCGATGCCCGGCTCGACAGTTCGACCGTTCACGGAGGCGCTTTCGATCTGGCGGGCCTCCTCGCGGGCCTTTCGGCGAAGGCGCGGCAGATGGGCGCCCGGCGCATCGTGTTCGACGGGATCGACATGCTCCTCGCGCAGCTCGACGATCCCGCGGCTGAGCGCCTCGAGCTTCAACGGCTTCACCGGTGGCTTTCAGAGAGCGGCCTGTCGGGAATCATCACCGCGAAGACCGAGCAGGTCGACTTCACTCACGCGCAGCGTCACGGGTTCCTCCAATACCTGGCCGACTGCGTGGTCCTCCTCCAGCA
>JBDTML010000124.1:0-2202 GCA_039934255.1 Acidobacteriota bacterium
CGCGTCGCGAGAAGCGACCCGCAATGGCCGCAGGCCCGGTCGCCTTCGGTGGCCGCCGACCCGCACGACGGGCAGCGGAGCGCGGGCGCCTCGGGGGCGTCGAACGGCACGTCAGCGCGGGGCGCGGGTTTTTTCGGCTCGTCGCTCACGGAAGAACTCCACGAGGATTCTGCCGCATTCCGCGGCAAGGACGTCTTTCGTCACGTCGACCCTGTGATTGAGGTGGGGATGACGCACGAGATCGCCGAGCGAGCCCACGAAGCCCGCTTTCGGGTCGGAGGCGCCATAGACGAGGCGCGGCAGGCGCGCGAGAACCATCGCTCCCGCGCACATCGCGCACGGCTCGAGCGTGACGTAGAGAGTGCAGCCGTCCAGCCGCCAGGATCCGAGCTTCTTCGCCGCCCTGCGAATCGCGAGGATTTCGGCGTGCGCCGTCGGGTCCGCGCCCTTCTCGCGCGCGTTCCGACCACGCGCGATCACGAGGCCGTTTTTCACGACGGCCGCGCCCACCGGGACCTCCCGGTGCGCGAGCGCGCGACGTGCCGAGGCGAGGGCATCGCGCATGAAGCGCTCGTGGGCGTCAACACCTTCCTGAGATTTCACGTGAACAGGGTACGGCAATCCCGCGCACCTGTTCACGCCGCCGTCCCCGCGGCGCTCAGGCGTTTCGGACGCGGTCCCAGGCGTCCTTCACGGCGTCACGGTAAAGACGCCAGTCGTCACCCACGGCCTCGCGCTCCTTCCGCCACTCGGCGGAGAGTTCGTCCTCGAGGTCTCCGAAAGATCGGTGCGCGTGCTCCGGCCGCCGCGCGCTGCTCCAGCCGAAACGATAGGCGGGCTCCCATTGCTCGAACGTCGTTCCCGGCCGGTAATACCCGCGGAGTTGAAAGCGCTCCTTCCAGAATGCCGCTTCCTCCGTCGCATCGAACTCCGACGCGAAGCTGTTTCCCGCGACGGCACCGGCGGCCGCGGCGACGGCGCCGCCGATCACGGCTCCGATCGGGCCTCCCATCGCAGCGCCCGCGACGGCCCCGGCGGCGCCGGCACCCAAACCCCCGAATGCTGTGGCGACCGGATGGCTGGGCGTGACCGCTGGTTCGTTCGGATCATTTTTCATAGGAGCCTCCGACGGAAAAGCGCGCAAGGTCCGTGCCGCCGTTCGCCGCGCATAATGCCGGGGCAAGATCGAGAGGAACCATGCGCTGCCCGCCGATCGCCTCAATCTGCTCTCTCCTTCTCCTCGCCGCCCCCCTGGCGTCCGCCCAGAACCCCGACTGCTCGATCCGCCCCCCGAAGAACACGGATCCCGCCGAGCTTCGCCGACTCGTGAAGATCAGCGCGAAGGACGCCGAAGCCCGGGCCGTCCTCTCCGTCGCGCCAAACAAGGTGAACGCCGTCATGTCCTCGGAAGTCGGGGTCGTGAACGGATGTCTCGCCTACGCGTACGACCTGCGCTTCGCGAACAAGGGCGGCGTCGAGGAAGTCATCGTCGACGCGGGCGACGGGAAGATCCTGTCGTCCGAGTACGAGCCCGCCGCGGGTGGTGCGGCGGCCGAAACCCCGGCTACCGCCACACCGGCGACTCCGGACGGGACGCCTCCCCCGGCTCTTCCGCCCGGCGTCGTCCCGATGCCGGAGGCCGTCGCCTCCGCGGAGGAAATGGCGATCCGGAAGGTGATCGACGCGGAGGAAGACGCGTGGAACCGGGGCGACGCGAAGAAGTTCGCGGCCCGCTTTCAGGAAGAGGGTTCCTACACGGACGTCTTCGGCGCGGTGTCCCGCAGCCGCGCCGAGCTGGAGAAACGCCAGGTCGAGCTCTTCTCGTCCCTCTTCAAGGGCAGCCGTCTGGCGCTCAAGGTGCGGCGCGTCCGCTTCCTTCGGGCGGACGTCGCGATCACCGACATCGACACCGAGGTGTCCGGTTTCAAGAAACTTCCGCCGACCGTGTACGTGGACCTCGAGAAGGTGCTCCGGACGCGGCTTCAACAGGTGATGGTCAAGACGGGGACCGACTGGATGGTCGCGGCGTTCCACAACGTGGACGTCAAGACGCCGCCCGAGACGCTCGTCAACCCGGAAGACCCCGCGCACGCCCGGAGACGTTAGAGGCCCTTCTCAGAAGTCGAAAGCGCGGGGGCGGAGAGTAAGTGGTGCGCCCAGGAGGACTCGAACCCCCAACCTTTTGATCCGTAGTCAAACGCT
>JBDTML010000125.1:0-5087 GCA_039934255.1 Acidobacteriota bacterium
GCAGCGCGCGCAGCTGCGTCGAGAACATCTCCGGCCGCGCGAAGCAGAGCCGCACGCCCCGGAGGCCGAGGACCGGATTCGACTCATCGGAGCCGATCAGGTGACGGGCCCCCTTCTTTCCGCCGAGATCGTAGGTGCGGATGACGACCGGGCGCGGCGCGAGCCGCTGGATGACCTCACGATAGGCGGCCGCCTGCTCCTCCTCGGACGGGAACTCGACCCCCTCCTTCGACAGATACAGGAACTCCGACCGGAAAAGCCCGACGCCGTCGGCGCCGTATTCGAGTACGTCGCCAATCTCGCTCGCGAGCTCGATGTTCGCGCGCACGGTCACTTCGGCCCCGTCCCGCGTGCGGGTGACGCCCCCGTGGCTACGCTCCTTGAGCGACCGCTCGTGCCGAGCTTCCTGATCGCGGCGGTTCCGGAAGAACGCGATGACGTCTTCAGAGGGCTCGCGCCAGACGATGCCGTCGCGCCCGTCCACGACGACCCGATCGCCTTCGCCGACCTCGGTGAGGAGTTGCGGGATTCCGACGACGGCGGGAATGCCGAAGGAACGCGCGAGGATCGCCGCGTGGGACGTGCGTCCGCCGCGCTCCGTCACGAAGCCCACGACCCGGTCCCTCGGAATGCGCACGGCGTCGGACGGCGTGAGCTCGTCCGCCACGAGGACGATCGCTTCGCCCGCGAGGTCCTCCATCCGGAGTCGGGAGTTCTCTTCCCCGCCGAGGTGCTTCTTCAGGGCGCGCGCGACATCCTCGATGTCGGCGGCGCGGTGGGCGAAGTTCTCATCCGGGAGGCTCCGGAAACGCGCCATGAGGTCCGCGGTCGTCTCCGAAACGGCCCACTCCGCGTTCACCTTTTCGTGCGCGATCCGCCGCTCGATCGGACCGAGAAACGTGCGGTCCTGCAGGAAGAGCGCGTGCGCATGGAAGATTCCCGCGTACTCCGAGCCGAGCCGCTCTTTCACGTGACGCGCCGTGGCCTCGATCTCTTCGGCCGCGGCCTCGGCCGCCCGGCGGAAGCGCTCGATCTCGGACTCGATCTCCTCGGGCTCCAGAGCCCGCTTCGGCGAAGAATCTTCCCGCGAGACCCACAGGACAGCGCGGCCGACGGCCACGCCGGGAGAGACGGGAATGCCGGTGAGCGAAAGGGGGCGCTTCACCACGACATCTTAACCGCGGCTCAGTCGGCCTCGTCGAACTTGCGGTCCACGAGGTCGCGCAGGGCGGCGAGCGCCTGCTCTTCGTCGCTTCCCTCGGCGCGCACGAGGAGTGGTGTTCCCTTCCCCGCCGCCAGGAGCAGGAGACCAAGGATGCTCTTCCCGTCCACTTCGTCGCCGTCGCGTTCGAGCGTGATCTTGGCGTCGAACGAGGACGCCGTGTGGACGAGCTTCGCGGCGGCGCGCGCATGCAGGCCGAGACGATTCTTGAGCGTGAGCGTCTGCTCCTTCATCGCTTCGGCGTTCCCGGCGCGCCGTCGACGAGCTCGGCCGCGGCCACGATGGCCCGGCGCCCGCGCTCCACGAGCGTGTGCGCGATGTCGCGGGGGCTCCGGCCTTCGCGCGCGAGAGCGCGCGCCTTCACGACCATCGGCAGGTTGATGCCCGAAACGATCTCGATCGTGCCCGGCTCGAGGAACGCGAGGGCCAGGTTCGACGGCGTCCCGCCGAACATGTCGGTCAGGAGCACCACGCCCTTCCCGCGGTTCACATCGGAGATCGCCTTCTCGAGCCGCCCGCTCGCGGCCTCGGGAGCCTCGTCCCACGCGAGCGACAGGGCTCCGATGTCGTCTGGCTCGTCGGGCTCGAGCATGTGGACGGTCTCGCGCAGGGCGTTCGCGAGCGGCCCGTGAGACAGGAGGAGGAGACCCACGAAGGGACCGGCGGAGGTCGTCATGTTCATGTTCAGTCAAGCGCCTCGTCCCGGTGCGAGACGCGCACCGGATAGCCCATGGTCGTGAAATCGCGCGCGAGGCGCTCGGCGACGTAAACGGACCGATGGCGGCCGCCCGTGCATCCAATGCCGATCGTGAGATACGCGCGGTTCTCGCGTCGGTAATTTGGAAGACAGAAAGCGAGAAAGTCCCGCAGGTGGACGAAGAAGGGCTCGGTCTGGTCGCCGGCCTCGATGAACCGCGCGACCTCGGGATCGCGCCCGGTCCGGGCCCGGAGGCGCGCGTCGAAATGAGGGTTCGCGAGAAATCGCACGTCGAAGCAGAGGTCGAGCGCGGCCGGATGGCCGTGCTTGAACCCGAAGGAGATGAGCGAGACCGCGAGGACGCCTGGGTCTCCCGGATCCCGGAAGTGCTGCGCGACGGCGGCCCTGAGCTCGTGGACCGTCATGGCCGTCGTGTCGAGCACGAGGTCGGCCTTTTCCTTCACCTCGGCCAGGAGGCGTCTCTCGAATGCGACGGCCTCGCCGAGTGAGCGTCCGTCGGCGAGCGGATGAGGCCTCCGGGTCGCGGAAAACCTGTTCAGGAGAGCCCGGTCTTCGCAATCGAGAAAGACGACTGTGATCGGAAGCCGCTGGCGGAGCTTGTCGAGAAGACCCGGAAAGCGCTCGGCGAAGTCGGGATTGCGAACGTCGAGCACGACCGCGTTCTTCCGGCGCGGCATCCGGCCCGCCGCGACCTCGCCCGCGAACTCCTCGAGAAGGGAGAGCGGCAGGTTGTCGACCGTCGTGTAACCGATGTCCTCGAGTGCGTGGGCGACGTAGGACTTTCCGGAGCCGGAGAGTCCCGTGGCGACGACGAGGCGCGTCCCGCCCCCCGTCACCGCGCCCTCTCCCGGGCGATGAACTTACGCCGGGTGCGCCTCGAGATCACGAAGCGATCGGAGGCGGCCTTTCGGGCGATCTCGTCGTGCACCTTCGCCGCGATCTCGCGTGCGGCGTTGAAGCCGCGCCGCTTCAGGAGCTGGTTGCGCGCCGCGATCTCGACGAGGAGGGCAACGTCGCGGCCGGTCGCGACCGGCATCCGCACCCGGGGAACGGCAACGCCGAGAATGTCCTCGAATTCCTCGTCGAGTCCGAGTCGGTCGACCGTCTGCTGCGCGTCCCAGTCGGTCAGCTGGATGACGAATTCGACCGTATGGCGCTCGAGAACCGCTGCCACGCCGAAGAGCATCGGGACGTTCACGATTCCGAGACCGCGCAGCTCCATGTGATGCCGGATGAGCCCGGACGAGGAGCCGATGAGAACGTCGTTCGGAAAGCGCTGCACGACGACGAGGTCGTCCGCGACGAGGCGGTGCCCGCGCTGGACGAGCGAGAGAGCGCACTCGCTCTTGCCGACGCCCGAGTCGCCCAGGAGGAGGGTGCCGAGACCACCGACCTCGAGGAGGACGCCGTGGAGAGTCGCGCGCGGTGCGAGCGATTCCTCGAGAAACGCGGTGAGCCCCTCGATGACGATGCTCGTCATGCGCGAGGTCGTGAAGAGCGGGATCCCCCGGCGGCGGCAGAGGTTCGTCAGCACGGAACCGGGCACGATTCCCTTCGTGACGACGACGCAGGCCAGCGGCAGCCGGGTGAACGCGTCGAGGCGCTCTTTGGCCAGGCTCGCCGACAACGTCCTCAGGAAGTCGAACTCGCTTTTTCCGAGAATCTGGACGCGGTTCGGCTTCACGTAGTCCATGAAACCCGCGATGGCGAGGCCGGGCTTCTGCACGCGCGGCCAGTCGATGGGCCGATCGAGGCCCTTGTTCCCGGCGACGAGCTCGAGGCCGAGCGAAGCGAGGGCCGGAGACCGCAGATCCCCGGCGCGGACCAGGGGCTTTGTTTCGGCCGGATCTCTCATCGTCACGTCTCGCCCTTCTCGACTATTCGGGGGCGACGAGGCCAATCGTCCCGTCCTTCCGCCGATACAGGAACCGCAGGGCGTGGTCGGAGGCCGGGTCGCGGAAGACGAAGATTTCGCGGCGCGACGACGCGAACGCGGTGAGGGCGTCCTCCTCGAACATCGCGCGCGGTGCCTGGCTCTCACGCCGGGGTCCGGCGTGCCGCGCCGCCTCGACGGCCGACTCCGCGGGCCAGCTCTTCGGGCTGCGCACCGGTGAGGCGGCGCGTTTCTTGACGCCGGTCGCCTTCGTCCTCGACTTGACGGCCTGCGCGGCGATCCGGTCCATGACTTCCTGCGCGGCGCTCGCTTGGTCTTCCGCACGAGCGGCCGCCGTGAGCGTGCCGTGGCTGCCGGGCACCGAAACCTCGACCTCAAGGTCCTTCTTTCCCCCCGTCACGACGACACGCGCCTCCGCTCCGTGCGGAAGTGCGCGCGCGAGCTTCGCGAGCTTCGTCTCGACGATTTCGCGCATGCGCGGGTGAAGCCGGACGTGCCTGGCGGTGAAGGTGGTCTTCATGGTTCCTCCTTGACGACCGGCTCCGATTCGCCGATTTCCTCCGGCTCCGCCTCGTGCGGGCCGGCGCCGGCCGCGGCCTCGCCGACGCGGCGGATCGAGCTGGCCGGAATGCGGAGTTCCTCGCGATACTTCGCGACCGTGCGTCGCGCGATGCGAATCCCGTCGCGAAGAAGCAATTCAGCGAGGCGGGCGTCGGAGAGGGGATGCGCGGGGTCCTCCGCCTCGACGAGACTTCGGATCTTGCCCTTCACGGCGAGCGACGAAACGTCCTCCCCCACCGACGACGCGATCGCCGAATGGAAGAAGAACTTCATCGGGACGAGGCCGCGAGGGGTCGCCATCCACTTGTTCGACACCACGCGCGAGACCGTCGATTCGTGCATGCCGATGTCCTCGGCGACGTCGCGCAGAACGAGGGGCCTGAGATGAGCCACCCCGTAGTCGAAGAAGTCGTGCTGCTTCTTCACGATTGACTCGGCGACGCGCACGATGGTGCGTTTCCTCTGGTCGAGACTCTTGAGCAACCACTGTGCCGCGCGCATCTTCTCCCGCAGGTAGCTCTTCCCCTCCCCGTCGAGAGCGCCGTCGCGCGAGAGGAGCATCCGGCGGTAGAGCGCCGAGACGCGAAGGCGCGGCAGGCCGTCGTCGTTGAACAGGATGACGTAGTCCTCTTCGACTTTCACGACCGCCACGTCGGGTTCCACGTAGATCGTCCGGGACGAGTCGTAGGCGC
>JBDTML010000126.1:0-4370 GCA_039934255.1 Acidobacteriota bacterium
CGTTGATCTGCGTTTCCTTCTCGATGTACGTGTCCGACTGCGGGACGTACGCCTCCGGCTGGTAGTAGTCGTAGTACGAGACGAAGTACTCGACACGGTTCTTCGGAAAGAACCCCTTGAACTCCTGGTAGAGCTGGGCCGCGAGCGTCTTGTTGTGGGACAGAACGAGCGCCGGGCGGTTCAGCGCCTCGACGACCTTCGCCATCGTGAACGTCTTTCCCGAGCCCGTCACGCCGAGGAGAACCTGCTTTTCACGGCCCTCGCGATACGCCGCGACGAGCTGCTCGATGGCGCGGGGCTGATCGCCCTGCGGCGTCAGGGGGGAGAGGAACTCGAAGTCGGGCACGGAGTCAGCGCGGCGGATCCCTGAGGAACGCCGTGAGGGAGTGCATCTCCTCCGCCGTCACGCGGTTGTCGGCCACGGCGGCGCGTACCCGGCCCTGGAAGGCCGTGACCTGCTGCGCCGTCACCGTGCGGTTCTTGGCCTTCTCTGAAAACGCCTTCATCGCCGCCCGGAACTCTTCCTTCTCGGGGGGCGTCACGTCGGGCGCCGCGGCCGCGACGATCTGGTCGCCCATCTGGTCAAACGCGAAATCCATCAGCTTCTTCGCGTTGCTCATGAGGAACAGGAGGCCGACGATGACCGCCACCGAGGCTCCCGCACAGCCGACGAGGCCCCACTTCAGGCAACCCTGCCGCTGGGCGCGCTGGACGACGTCTTCGAGCGGCAGGGTCACGGGCAGCTGCGGCGGCTGAACCGGCGCGGGCACGGGCGTTTCACTCATCGTGCCGAAATTACCACTAGTGCGAGAATGAGACGTGAGTGCGCGCCGTTGGGCGGCCCTGGTCGTCCTGATCCTGCCGGTCCTCCTCACGGCCGGCCTCGGCGTGGGCGCCGGGTACGCCCTCTCGCGGGCCATCCGGATTCCGAAAGTCTCGGAGCTCGCGACCTACCGTCCCGACATCATCACCGAGCTCAGGGGAGTGGACGGCTCCGTCATCGCGCGTTTCGCGATCGAGCGCCGCATGCTGATCGAGCGGCCGGAGATTCCGGACGTCATGGTCAAGGCGCTCCTCGCCGCCGAGGACGCGCGGTTCTACGACCACAGCGGCATCGACCTCATCCGCATCGGAGGCGCGGCGCTGCGCGACATCGCGACGCGCCGGATGTCGCAGGGAGCTTCCACCCTCACGCAACAGCTCGCGCGCGCGGTCTTCCTGACACCCGAGAAGACCTGGGCCCGCAAGATCAACGAGGTGTTTCTCACGGTCGAGATCGAGAAGCAATTCTCGAAAGACCAGATCCTCACGCTCTACCTCAACAAGATTCCGTTCGGTCACGGCACGTACGGGGTCGAGGCGGCGTCTCGCTGGTACTTCGGTCACGGCGCGAAGGCCCTGTCCCTGCCCGAAGCGGCGCTCCTCGCGGGAATCATCCAGCGGCCGGCCTACTACTCTCCGTTCAACAACGTCGTCGCCGCGAAGAACCGGCGCGATCTCGTCCTTCGCCGGATGGCGGAGGAGGGATTCATCACCGACGCCCAGCGCTCCGCCGCACAGGGATCGACCGTGGACGTCATTCGCTCCTCCCGCGAGACGACCCTCGGCCTCTATTTCTGCGAGGAGGTCCGCCAGTACCTCGAGAAGCAGTACGGCGAAGGCGACCTCTACCGGGAAGGTCTCCGGGTCGACACGACGCTCGACCCGCGGCTCGAGACCTGGGCCGAAGAGGCCCTCCGCCGCGGCCTCCGCCGGGTCGACCGCCGCTCGGGCTTCCGGAAACCCCGCAACCTCGTCGCCGAGGGAATGGACCCCGAAAAATACCGCGATCCCTCCTGGATGGAGGGCGCTCCCGCGTCCGACACGCTCACGGCCGTGGTCCTTCAGGCGTCGAAGACCGGCGCCGAGGTGCGCGTCGGCACGAAGCGTTTCACGATTCCCGCGGCGGCCTTCCGGTGGACGCGCGTGGAAAACCCCTCGAAGGCCGTGCAGCGCGGCGACGTCATCCAGATCGAGACGTCCCTGAACGAGGCCGGCAAGGAGGAGACGCTCGTCGCGCAGGACCCCCACGTCGAGGGCGCGGTCGTCATCCTCGAAAACGGAACGGGCGCGGTGCGCGCGCTCAGCGGGGGGTACGACTTCACCCGCTCGAAGTTCGACCGCGCCGTGCAGGCCCTCCGCCAGGTGGGCTCGGCGTTCAAGCCCGCCGTATTCCTGGCGGCCATCGAGCAGGGTTTCACGCCCGCGGACACGGCGCTCGACGCGCCGCTTTCGATCGTCATCGACCCGAAGCAGCCGCCCTGGGAGCCGCAGAACTACGAGCGCAAGTACATGGGAATCGTGACGTATCAGTACGCTCTCGAGCATTCCCTGAACGTCCCCACCGTGCGCGTCGATCTCCTCGTCGGCACGAAGAGGGTGATCGAAACGGCGCGGCGCCTCGGAATTCGCCAGACTCTCCTCGCCTACCCGTCGCTCGCCCTCGGGTCCTTCGAGGTCACGCCCCTCGAGATGGCCCAGGCCTATTCGGCGATCGCGAGCGGCGGGATCACGTACAAGCCCTACTTCGTCGAGCGCATCCGCAACGCGGACGGCGTGACCCTGGAGCAGAACACGCCGGAGCCGAAGGAAGCGACCTCGCCCGCGTCGGCCTACGTCCTCCTGAACATGATGAAAGGCGTCGTGGCGCGCGGCACCGCAGGGTCGGCCGCCCGACTCAAGCTGCCCCTCGCGGGCAAGACGGGCACGACGAACGACTTCACGGACGCCTGGTTCATCGGGATGACGCCGCGGCACACGATCGCCGTGTGGGTCGGCCACGACGCCAAGAAAACACTCGGGCCGAAGTCCGCGGGCGCCGACGTGGCTCTCCCGATTTTCATCCGTATCGTCGAGAAGATGAAAGAGGCTGGCCTCGTGACCGAGACCGAGGACTTCGAGGCGCCGCAAGGCGTCGTCCTCGTGGCCGTGGACGAGTCCACCGGCTATCGTGCGACGCCGTCCTGCACCCGGGTCGTCCTCATGGCGTTCGCGAATGGGACGCAGCCCACGGACCTGTGCGGCGACCAGCCGCATGCAGTCACGAGTCTGCCCCAGTACCTCCAGCGGGCCATGTACGCGCCGAAGCGCGGCGAGACGAAGGCCGACGAAGTCACCGTCACGGACGCGCCGAAGCTCGCCGTGCCGCCGCCGAAGGCGGGCCCCGGCCCGCCCGGCTGACGCCTACTTCAGGCCTTCGACGACGTAAAGGTCGGACGTGAGGACGCGCCGGTACGTGTAGGCGTAGGCCGAGCCGTCCGCCGGGAACACGATTTGCGGCACGAAGGACACGCTCGCGGAGTCGGGAGGCAAGAGTTCCTTCCACGGCTTGCGCGCGAGCGTCGACAGGTCAAGCGTGTAGATCTGGCGGCCCTGGCCCGGGTTTCGGCGGGCGTAGAGCGCCCGTCCGTCGGGCGTCCACCCCATCGGGTCTTCGTACTCGGTGCCGGGAAGCAGCCGGAGCGGCCCACCGTCGAGCGGCAGGATGGAGAGCACGGACGTCTCGGCCGCCCACGCGACGACCGAGCGTCCGTCGGGCGAGAGGAGGTTCGCGGATCCGCTCGTGTTCTCGGGCGAGATCGCCCGCGGGGGAGCGGGCGGTTCCACGATCCAGAAGCGCGCCCGTTTCCCCTTCTCCGAGCCGTGGACGAGGATCCGCTTCCCGTCCGGAAGGAACGCCGCGTTTTCGACCTCCTCGATCGGCGCGAGCGCGAGCGCTACAGGTGCGCCTGCGCCGACCGGCGCCAGGGTCAGGCCGTCTCCGGTGCGCAGCAGAACGCGCGACCCGTCCCGGGAGAGCGCCATCGCCTCCCCGTCCGCGAGACGCACGGCGGGCGAGCCGTCGGTCTTCCGGAAAAACGCCTGCGGCCGGGACCCGATGGCCTCGCCGACCTCGTTGAACAGGATCGCGCCGCCCCCGTCCGCGACGGAGTGGATCTCCGAGCCGTCGAACCACGAGAGCTCGGTCTCAGGCCCACCCGCGACGCGCCCGAAGAGGAGGCCCTTGAGGCTCGCCGCGTGCTCGATGAGCATCCGCCCGTCCGGAAAGACGTCATGGACGAAGAGGTAACCGGTCGACCGGTAGAGCGTGCGGACGCGGCCGGCGAGGTCGACGGCGCGGAGCGCGCTGTCCTGGCGATCGAGCCCGCCGAAGTACACGACCTCGCGGCCGGACGCGCTCCAGGCGAAACGGCCGGACGAAGACGCCATCGGGCCCGCAAGCGTCCTGGCTTTCCCGGCACGGTCGACGACCCGTAGCAGCATCCCCTTCTCGTCCAGTTCGTGAAACGCGACATGAGCGCCGTCGGGCGAGACCCGCAGCGCCGTGAGCC
>JBDTML010000127.1:0-5670 GCA_039934255.1 Acidobacteriota bacterium
GAGCGCCGGCCAGACGGACACCGTGCTGTCGTTCGTCGACTGCCTCTACGACCAGGCCCTCCGCGCCCAGGACATGGGCCGGGGCGACCGGGCGGTCCGGTTCGGCGAGGAGCTCTATGGGCGCGTTCCATCGCCGCAAACAGCGGCCGCTCTTGCCGAGGGCTATCGCCTTGCAGGCCGGCGGGAGGCGCTCCGCGACTTCGTGACGTCGCTGCCTCCCGCCCAGAGAAGCGCGCCGGACTTCGGGATCGTGCTCGCCCTCGCGGCGCGCGACGCGGGGAACGAGAGGCTCGCGCGCGAGATTCTCGGCCAGGTGCTCGCCGTGAGCCCCCGCCGGGAGTACGGGCGCCTCTCGACGGCGCGGCTCGCGGAATGGCCCGCGACGCTTCGGGGCGCCCAGGGCGTGCGCGCGGCCCTGGCCTCCCGCGAGTAGGATGCGCCCGTGATTCAGGTCCATTCCCCCGCGACGGGCGCGCTCATCGGCGAGGTCCCCGAGCTCGACGCGGCGGCGGTGGGTGACGCGGTCGCGCGCGGCGGCGCGGCGGCACCGGCCTGGGCCGCCCTTGCGCTCGGAGAACGGGTCGAGGCGCTCTTGCGGTGGCGGGACCTCGTCATCGACACGCCCCTCGTGCCCGAGACGCTCGTCCGGGAGAGCGGCAAGCCTCGCCACGAGGCCGAGGGACTCGAGGTTCTCTACCTGTGCGAGCTCATCCGGGCGATGACGCGCCTGTCGCGCCGGGCCTTTGCCGAAGAGACCCGGAACCCGCTCCTCTTTCTCACGAAGAAGACCCGTCTCGTCAGGCATCCGCTCGGCGTCGTGGGCGTCGTTGGACCGTGGAACTTTCCGATCCTGAACAACGCGGCGGACGCCGTCGCGCCTCTTCTCGCGGGCAACACGGTCGTTCTCAAGCCGTCCGAGATCACGCCCCTCACGTCCTGTCTTCTGCGCGACCTCTGGGTGAAGGCGGGAAATTCGCCGGACGTCTTCCAGGTCGTCACGGGGCGCGGCGCGGCGGGAGCCGCGCTCGTGGATTTCGCGGACGCCGTCATGTTCACGGGCTCCGTGGCGACGGGGCGAAAGGTCGCCGCGCGCTGCGGGGAGCGTCTGGTCCCATGCGTTCTCGAGCTGGGCGGCAAGTCGCCGTTCGTCGTCCTTCCCGGCGCGAACCTCGAGCGGGCCGCCGAGGCGGCCGCGTGGTCGAGCTTCATTCATTCGGGCCAGGTATGCGTCCGGACGGAACGCATCTACGCGCACGCTTCGGTCGCGGACCGCTTCGAACAGCTCCTCGTCGCCCGCGTGGCGGCGCTCCGTCAGGCCCCGCCCGATCCCTCCGGCGGTGCCCAGGACCTCGGCTCCGTGACGTTCGCGCGCCAGATCGAGGTCGTCGAGCGGCAGATCGCCGACGCGGTGGCCAAGGGCGCGCGCGTCCTCGTCGGGGGCACGCGCCGCGGAAGCGGCCCCGGCCTCTTCTTCGAGCCGACCGTCCTGTCGGGCGCGACGCACGACATGGAGGTCATGCGCGAGGAGACGCTCGGGCTCAACGCGACGGTCTTCGGGCCGCCGGGCGAGGCCGAGGCCTTTGCGCGCCGCCTGCGTTCCGGCCAGGCGATCGTGAACGACGTCCTCGTCAACTATTTCGTCGTGGAGTCTCCCCTCGGTGGCTGGCGGGCCAGCGGGCTCGGTGTTCGCCACGGGATCGAAGGCCTGAGGCAGTGGACCCGCGTCGAGGCGGTCACGACGCGGCGCCCTCTCCTGGCGCCCGTGGACCGCTTCCTCTCGAGGCGCCTCGCGTTTCCGTACGACCCTCGCGTGCTCGCGGTTCTGCGTGCGGCAACACGCCTTCTCTACCGGCGCACTCTTGCGGCGAAGCTGCGCCGGCCTTCCTGACGCCGCGCGCCTCGCGATCGACCGGCCTTACAATCGCCCGAATGAAGAGTGCTCTCGCCGCGCTTGCGGTTTCTGTCGTCGTCTCTTTCCCCGCGGGCGCCCAGAAGCGCACGCCTGCGCCCCTCACGGCGCCCGGCCTGGTCGTCACCACGGGAAGCACGGCCCCGAAAGGCGGCTCCCCGGCGAAGGTCGACGACCTCCGCGTCCTCGAGGGCGGCGTCGCCGACCCGTTCGAGCTCGAGCGTCTCGGCCTCGCCGCCGTGAGTGCGAACCAGCTCGACCGTGCCCGCGCCCTCTTCGAGCAGGCGTGGAAACGCGGCGAGCTTCCGACGGCGGCCTACAACCTCGCCTGTCTCGACGCCCGCGCGGGCCGCGCCGATCAGGCGTTCACGCGTCTCGACAGGGCGATTGCCGCCGGCTTCGACGACGGCGTCCCGCTGGAGAAGGACCCTGACCTCGCGTCGCTCCGCGGGCAGCACCGGTTCGCTTCGATCGTCTCGGGCGCCGCGCGAAACCGCGCCGCCGGGGATGCCGCCGTCGTGAAAGAGGGCGTCTTCCTGCTGCCGAAGGACAAGGCGCTCGCCGTTCTCGTTCTGATCCACGACAAGGAGTCGGATCCGTTTACCGTGAGCGGCCCGTTCACCGACGTCGCGCTCTCGCATCACCTCGTGGTGGCGGCACCGCGCGGCCCCGGGCGCTCGGCGAAGCGGCGTTTCGGCTGGGGGTCGGCCGAGCGCGCCGAAAAGGCGATCGACGCGGCAGTCGCCGCGGCCCGCGCGAAGGCCCATGACCAGAAGCTTCCCGTGTTTCTCGTCGGAGTCGGGCGCGGCGGGACGGAAGTCCTCCGGGTCGCGGCGCGCAAGCCGGCGGGCACGTTCGCGGGAGCCGGGTCGATCGGCGGGCCTTTCGACCCGGGGACGGCGCCGAATCCGGCCGGGCTCCGCGGAACGCGGCTCTTCCTGGGGTACTCACGGGATGCGGTGCCGGCCGAGCTCGCCGCGGTCCGGCGAGGCATCGAGGTTCTCCGCCAGCAAGGGCTGCGGCCCGTCGTCGCCGAGTGGACGGGGGCGAGCTCGGGCATTCCGAAAGACGCCGCGCGCGCGGTGAAAGAAACGCTCGACGCCTTCGCGGGAATCGCGCCCGCGGCGGCGCGCTGAGGCTATTGGTGGCCGTCGACTTCTATCGGCACTCTCTCGGCGACGACGAGAAGGCGGCCGTCCGCGGCGTCCTCGATTCGCTTTTTCTGACGACCGGACAGAAGGTCTACGCGTTCGAGAACGCGTTCGAGGAGTATCTCGGCCTGGCCGCCGTCGTCTGTACGGCGCACGCCACGGCATCGCTGCATCTCGCCATGCTCGCGGCCGGCATCGGCCCGGGCGACGAGGTCGTCACGACGCCGATGACGTTCCTCTCTTCTTCGAACGCCGTCTTGTATGCGGGCGGGACCCCTGTTTTCGTCGACGTCGACGCCGCGACGGCGAACATCGACCCCGCCGCCGTCGAAGCCGCGATCACGCCGCGCACGCGGGCCATCGTGGCGGTCGACCTGTACGGGCTCATGGCCGACATGGCGGGCCTGAGGGCCATCGCAAATCGGCACGGGCTTTCTCTCGTGGAAGACGCCGCGCACTGCGTCGAGGGGCGGCGCGACGGCTTCGGGCCCGGGCAGCTCGCCGACTACGGCTGCTTCAGCTTCTATGCGACGAAGAACCTCACGTGCGGAGAAGGCGGCGCGATCACGGCCCGCGACGGCGCGAAGAAGAACCTCCTGCGGCAGCTCGGCTCGCACGGGATGTCGAAGAATGCGGCCGACCGGCATGCGGGGAAATACCAGCACTGGGACATGGAACGCCTCGGATACAAGTACAACCTGTCCGACGTGAACGCCGCGCTGCTCCTCCCGCAGCTCCCGAAGCTCGCGGCCCGGCGCGAGCGCCGCGAGGAGATCTGCAAGAGGTACGAGGCGGCGTTCGGGGAAATGCCCGGCGTCTCGTTTCCCGTCGTGCCCGAGGGCATGACGTCGGGGCGGCACCTTTTCACGATCTGGGTCGATCCCGAGAAGCGAGACCCCGTTCTCGCCGGGATCCAGGCGCGCGGAATCGGCGTGGCGGTGAACTACCGCGCCGTCCACCTCACGAAGTACTACCGGGAGCGCTTCGGCTTCCGCCGCGGCATGTTCCCGAAGGCCGAGCGCATCGGGGACTCCACGATCACGATTCCTCTCTGGCCCGCGATGACGGACGAGCAGGTGGACGAGGTGATCGCCGCGGTGAAATCGGCTGTCGCGGAGGCGGGCTAGCGCGCCGGAGCGTCCGACTGGAAGCTCACGAGGAGACCTTCCAGCTCTTCGCGCAGGACCGGGAAGTCACGGGGCGGGGCGCCCACGACCAGCGCGTAGAACATCGGTGCGCCCGGATAGAGCCCGCAAAGCGCATCGATTGCCTTGTTGTCGATTTTGGCGGCCATGCGCAGGACGCGGGTCCCTCCCCGGCCGGGCAGTGGACCCACGGGCTGCACGTCGTGCGCCTGAATCTTGGCGAGGAACGTCTTCGAGAACTCGTCGGTCAAGGCGTCGAGGTCGAGACCGCGATCACCCGTCCTCATCGAGAAAAGAAATGCGACAGCGGACCCTTGGGGTCGCACGAGGGCGCGCTCGAGCGTCACGCGATCGCCCACCTCGAAATCCGCGAAACTCCTCTTCGAGGCGTACCAGAGCTTCGGCGGGACCTGGAACCGCCAGGCGAGGCCGGTGACGCGCCGGACCGGTTCGCCCCCGATCTCGTCTCCGAACTGGAGGACCTTCGTGACGATGAATCCGGCGCCGCCGCGCAGGACGGCGAAGGCGGCCAGCCCCAGCACGAGGAGGAGACAACCGAGAGCGAGACGACCGCGCGCGGAGGCCATTGCTTCGGCGCGCTCAGCCCGGCCCGGTCGACTCGACGATTTTCAGGATGTCAGAACCGGGATCGAGCGCGATCCCCGCGACGAATTTCCGGGACGGATTCGGCACGGTGACGGTCGTCGTGACCCCCGTCGGGACGACGGTGACGTCGAACGTCGTCCCGTCGAGATAAGTGATCCGGACGATGAGAGGGAAGACGTAAAACGGCTTGTCGTTCGGCCCCGCGGCGGGATGGATGACCGTGTGGCCCTGCGTCTGGGCGACCGTGAGCGTCACCGTCGAGGCGTCGATCGCCGTCCGGTACGTGGCCCGGAACGTCGGGCGCCACCGCGTCTCGAGCCACTGGTCCCAGAACTGCTTGAGGTCGAGGCCGGTTCTCTGCTCGAAGAGGGCTCGCAGCTCGCCTCGCGTCGCCGTGCCCCACGCGTGCGCGTCGCCGTATGCGCGCAGCCCGGAGAAGAAAGCGTCGTCACCGACGAGGCGGCGCAGCATGTGGAGGACCCATGCACCCTTGTCGTAGACGGCGCCCGTGTACTTGAAGGGATCCGCGGGATCTGCGACGACAGCCTGCGCGAGCTTCCCGCCGTAGAGCCCGTCGTCGTAGGACGTCCGGAGCGTGACGCCGGGGTCGCGGCCCTGAGCCTTCTCGAGATACACGACCTCGCTGTACGTCGCGAATCCTTCGTTGAGCCAGATGTCGTCCCACGTCCGCATGGTGACCTTGTCGCCCCACCACTGGTGCGCCAGCTCGTGCACGAGGAGCAGCGTGATGTTTCGCGAAACGTCCGAGAGGATGTCTTCCCCGATGGACGTGAGCGTCGGGTGCTCCATCCCGCCCGGGAAATACCCCGAGACGATCCCGTACTTCGTGTCCACGAAC
>JBDTML010000128.1:0-2750 GCA_039934255.1 Acidobacteriota bacterium
CATCTTCCGCGACGAGCCCGGCGGCGAGTGGTTCGCGGACGGCGTCTACGACTAGACCGCTATCCTTCCGCACGTGGATACCTCCGCACCAACGGAAACCGAGGGCTATCGGCTCGCGCGGCGGGCGCTCCTCGCCTTCGTCCTGACCTTCATCGCGTCGCGGACGATGGTGTTCCTCGTCATGTCGCAGCGCATCCCGAACATGTACTTCTTCCTGCGCGGGACGCACGTGCACCACCTGAACTACGGAATCTTCCTGCTGGCCGCCGTGGCGGCGTTCCTGCTCTTCGCGCGGCCCGCGG
Source organism: Acidobacteriota bacterium (assembly GCA_039934255.1). Classification (GTDB taxonomy): domain Bacteria; phylum Acidobacteriota; class Thermoanaerobaculia; order UBA5066; family UBA5066; genus Fen-183. Next base: position 303 of record JBDTML010000128.1, read on the forward strand.
GCAGGGCCGCGCGCGTCGCCGCGTGGGCGTATGGCATCGCGATCGGCCTGACGTTCGACGAGTTCGGGATGTGGCTCCATCTCGGCGGCAGCTACTGGCAGCGCGCGAGCGTGGATGCCGTCATCGTCGTGGCCGGCCTCCTCGGCGTCATCGCTTTCGCGCCGTCTCTGGAAAGGCTCGAGACCCACCATCGATGGGCGCTTCTTGCTCTCGTTCTCGGCCTCGCTCTCTTCACGCTCGTCCTGTTCGACACGGGTGCACGCATCGGGACTCTCGTCGGGCCGCGCCTCCGGGAACTGGAGCTTTCGTCGTCCCCTTAGGAATGAGGGTGTCCGCGCATTCCCCGCGGGCGTTATCGTCCGCGGGCAAAGGAGAGCCCATGTCCCATCAGCCCCTTCCACCCAATCCGGTTCCCCAGCCCGACCTCGTCGCCCTGCAACCCGGCGCCGTGGTGAGCCGCACTCTCGTGAAAGCCGCGGGCGGCACCGTGACGGCTTTCGCGTTCGACACGGGCGAGGCCCTCAGCGAGCACAGCGCCCCCTTCGACGCGCTCGTATTCGGGGTCGAGGGGACCGCGGAGGTCGCGATCGCGGGCGCGCCTCACCGCGTCGCGGCGGGAGACATCCTTCTCCTGCCCGCGAACGTGCCGCACGGCCTCCGCGCCACGACACCGTTCAAGATGATCCTCGTCATGATCAAGGCTTAGGGGTCCGATGACGACGAAATCGAAATCACACGCGAAGAAGAGAGCCAAAACGAAAGCAAAGTCCAAACCGGCGATGGCCGCTCCGATTTCGGCGGCGTTCCTCGAAACGCATGCCGCCCTCCGCAAGATCCTCGAGCCCTACACGAAGAAGAAAGGCATGAAGCTCGCGAAGGACGGGTCCGCCGGCTGCGTCGTTCTCGGCCCGTCCCACGCGAAGTGGCCCCAGTACCCCGATGGCCTCTGGTTCGCGTCGACGCGCGTCGGGAAGGGCTACGTGAGCTACTACTTCATGCCGATCTACATGTGCGACGAGCTTCAGCGCACGATCTCCCCCGCGCTGAAAAAGCGCATGCAGGGGAAGGCGTGCTTCAATTTCCGGCAGCCCGACGCCGCGCTGTTTCGGGAGCTTTCCGCGCTCACGAAGGCGGGTTACGACCGCTGGAAAAAGGACGGCCTCGTCTGATGGGCAAGCTCTACGACGCGGCGTACTTCCGGAAGTGGTATCGCGACCCCCGGAAACGCATCGTGCGCCGGGCGGGCGTCGCGCGGAAGGCCGCGATGGCGGTGGGCGTCGCGGAGCACCTCCTCGGGCGGCCGCTCGCGACCGTCCTGGACGTGGGCTGCGGCGAGGGCGCGTGGTTCCCGCTCCTGCGCGCCCTGCGCCCCAAGCTGCGCTACCTGGGCCTCGACACGAGCGACTACGCCGTTAAGCGCTTCGGCCGCTCGCGCAACGTGCGCCCGGGCTCGTGGGGCCAGCTCGCCGAGCTGCGCTTCGACGAGCCGTTCGACCTCGTCGTGTGCTCGGACGCGCTGCACTACGTGCCGACGGGCGAGGTCGTGCGCGGGCTCGCGGGCCTTTCCGAGCTCGTGGGCGGCGTCGCGTATTTCGACTTTCTCTCGGCGGACGACGATCTCGAGACCGGCATCGAGGGCGACACGGTGGGCTTCAAAATGCGGCGGGCCGGGTGGTACCGGAAGATGTTTCGCGGCGCGGGCCTCGTGGAGTGTGGCCTCGGCTTCTGGGCGACGCCGGAGCTTGCCCCGCAGCTCACCGCGCTGGAGCGCGCACCCGGGCCGAAATAGCCGCGTTGACTTACGTCTAACTTACGACTAGGCTCGCCGGCCCATGGCGGAAGGGCCTCCCACCCGCGACTTCATCGGCCCTGACGGCGGGCGCGGCTTGCATCTCAACGGCCCCGGCGCGCGCAAGGAAAAGACGCGCGCGCGCGCCTACGCACGGCCGCCCACTCCCCCGAAGCGTGCCCGGCCTTACGCCGAGTTGCGCGTCGCCTCGGCGTTCTCGTTCCTGAACGGGTCGTCGCTGCCGGAAGACCTCGTCGACCGCGCGGCCGCGCTCGATCTCCCCGCCGTCGCGCTCATCGACACGAACGGCGTCTCCGGCGCGCCGCGCTTCTGGAAGGCGGCGAGGGCGGCGGGAGTGAAAGCGCTGGTGGGAGCGGAGGTCGTGCTCGCGCCGCATCCGGCTCTCGGCGCGCGCGGCTCAGCCCCGCGCCGCGGCAGCGGCGCATCGACCTCTTCCTCTTACTCATTCGAAGAAAATCTCTCCGGGCCTCTCGGAATTGTTCCTCCTCCCCTCCCAGCAGGAATTTCTCCTCCCCGCCTGACGCTTCTCGCCGAGAACCAGCGGGGCTACCGGAACCTCTGCCTGCTGCTCACCGCCGCGGCCGCGGGCAAGCCGAAGGGCCAGGCGGCCGCGACGTGGGAGGAGATCGCGGCGCACG
>JBDTML010000129.1:0-9266 GCA_039934255.1 Acidobacteriota bacterium
GTAGGACGGGTCCGTCAGCGTCTCCTGATAGCCCGCCATGCCGGTGTTGAAGACGACTTCGCCGAACGTCGTTCCGCTCGCCCCGACCGCCCGGCCGGGGAAACACCGGCCGTCTTCGAGAACGAGGACGGCGCCGGGAGCGGCTTCGCTCACATCGTCCTCCCGACCGCGGCCGCGATGGGCCGCACGTGCGCCATCAGTTCCGTGAACATGTCGGGCGTGAGCGCCTGCGGCCCGTCCGACAGCGCCTCGGCAGGCTTGTGATGGACCTCGACCGCGATGCCGTCGGCGCCCGCGGCGATGGACGCGCGCGACATGGGAAGGACCTTCTCGCGGCGCCCCGTGCCGTGCGAGGGATCGACGACGATCGGCAGATGGGAAAGGCGTTCGACCGCGGGAACGACCGAGAGGTCCAAAGTGTTTCGCGTGAAGTCGGTGAACGTGCGAATGCCCCGCTCGCAGAGGATCACGTTCGGGTTCGCTTCGGCGAGAACGTACTCCGCCGCGAGCAGGAACTCTTCCAGGGTGGCCGACATGCCGCGCTTCAGAAGAATCGGCTTCCCCGTCTTCCCGGCTTTCTTGAGGAGCTCGAAGTTCTGCATGTTGCGCGCGCCGATCTGAAGGCAGTCCGCGTAATGGGCCACGATTTCGACGTGCGCGGTGTCGAGAACCTCCGTGACGACGGGCAGCCCCGTGGCCTCTCGCGCGGCGGCAAGAATCCTCAGGCCCTCCTCGCCGAGGCCCTGAAAGGCATACGGCGAGGTGCGCGGCTTGTAAGCGCCGCCGCGCAGCAGGTCCGCGCCGCGCGCCTTCACTTCCTTCGCGATCGTGAGGGTCTGTTCGAGCGACTCGACCGCGCACGGGCCCGCGATGACGACGACGCGCGTACCGCCCACCAAAACGCCCCCCACCGAGACGATCGTGTCTTCGGGGTGGAATTCGCGCGACACCAGTTTGTAAGGATGCGAGACGCGGATGACCTCGAGCACTCCCGGAAGCGACTCGAAGGCAGCGGGAGAGGCGGCCCCCTTGTTCCCCGTGATTCCGACCGCCGTACGCTGGGCGCCGGGGATCGGGTGGGCCTTGAGTCCGAGGCGCTCCGCTACCGTGACGACCCTCTCGACGTCCGCGCTCGAGGCGCTCCGGTCCATGACGATCAGCACGATTCGGCCTGCTCTTTCACGCTGTCTTTCCGGCGACGTTTATACTTCATTCTGCCGCCACATCCTCGCCGGCGGCTCCCGGAGGTCCGCATGACCCGAATCATTCGTGCATTCCTGCTGCCGGTGGCCGCCCTCGCGCTCGCTACGCTCTCGGCGTTTCCCGCAGCGGCCATCTACGTCATCTACACGAAGGACGGAGCGCGGATCGAAGCGCGGGAGAAGCCCGCGATCGTGGGCAAGCGCCTCATCTACCTGACTCCGCTCGGGACGTCCCAGACGCTCGCGCTCGACGAGTGGGATCAATCGCGCAGCGAGAAGGCGAACCGGGAGGGTCTCGGCGGCGCATACGTGCTCGACGAACCGGGCGGGAAAAACAGCACGCTGCCGAACCCCGAGGCGAAGAAGCCGTCGCTTTCCGAGTACATCAAGAAGCATGGCCGGCAGCCGGATCCCGACCGCCCCGAGCCGCGGGTCGGAGAGCTCGTGACCGAGCGGCAGACCCGCCCCGCCCGCGCGACGGCCGACAGGGCCGCCGAGGCCGCACCGGTCGTCCTCGACCCGGTCGTCAGCGATGCCTTCATGCGCGCGCTCGACGGGAGCAACGTGAAGGGCGTCAAGCTCGGGAACCTCCCCTCCGCGCTGCGGGTCCAAGCCGTGACGGACAGCGAGCAGCAGGTCTTTCTCGCGCTCATGGCCTCGGCGCGAGGCCTGAAGGAATCCCGCGCGGCGGGCAAGCCGCTCGAGAAGGTGGAAGTGGTCCTCGCGACCGCGAGCGGCGAGTCGGCCGCGCGCTTCGACGTATCGCCCGACGACGCAGACGCGCTCCTCAACGGGCGCATCACTCCGGCGAAGTACTTCGTGACACGCGTCATCTTCTGAAGAAACGATGGACGCCGGCACTCTCGTCCTCGTGCATCTCGTCCAGCCGAAGGAGAAGTACTGGGGGGTCCTCCTCGCGCTCGGTCCCGCCGGCGTGACGCTGCGCGGCCTCGAGCTCGACCTTTTCGACAACTGGGCCCGGCAGCAGAGGCCGGGGGCCGAAGCCGAGCTGGGCGTCTCCACGCTCTTCGTGCCGCTGCACCGCGTCGAGAAGCTCTTCGAAGACGCGCGCGTCGGCAGCGTCGCGAGTTACTCCGAGCGCTTCTACGAGATCGTGGGATGCGACGCCCGCGCCTTTCTCGACCCCCGCCGTCCGGCGAGCGACGCCGGCAGTCCGAACTAGGGCTTCTTCTTCTCCGACAGCTCGAGGAGGATGCCGCCCGTAGCGGACGGGTGCACGAACGCGACGAGGCAGTCGTGTGCGCCGTCGAACGGCTCCTCGTTCACGAGCCGGACGCCCGCGGCCTTGAGCCGCGCGAGCGCGGCGCGCACGTCCGTCACCTCGAGGCACAGGTGGTGAATCCCGGGCCCGCGCGCGGCGAGCGACTTCCCGATCGGGCCGTCGGGCGACGTGGACTCGAGGAGCTCGAGGTGCGACTCCCCGACCGCGCGGAACGACGTCACGACCTTCTGCGACGCGACCTCCTCGCGGTGCTCCTCGACGAGGCCGAGGAGGTCCCAGAACTTCCCTCCCTGCTCGATCGACGGGACGGAGATGCCAAGGTGGGAAATTCGAGAGACAAGAGAATTCTTTGGTTTCGGATAAGACGAGGATTTCTTAGAAGGTGAAGAGGGCGAATGCGGCCCGCCGTCTCCGTCGAGCGCGCTGCTCAGCGTGCTTGCGGCGCTTCTTGGGTCTTCCCGCCTCTCCTCCACGCGCTCCGCGGCCTCATCCAGCGCGCCGCGGTCCCCCCGGAGTCTCTCCACCCTTCTAAGAAAATCTTCTCTTACGAGCCCCTCGATTCGCATTCTCGTCCGCTCGCGCTTCCTCCGCGCCCCGTCGGGTCCCAGCAGAAAAGTCCGGTGCTCTTCGAGCTTTTCGATCAGCTCGTCGAGGCCCGCGCCCGTCGTCGCGACTGTTTTCAGGATGGGGGGAACCCACGCGCCGTGCTCCCCGAGCTCGAGCATCTGGAGGATCTCCTGCACGACCCGGTCGGCGCCGTCGCGGTCGGACTTGTTCACGACGAAGAGGTCGGCGACCTCCATGAGGCCCGCCTTGATGGCCTGGATGTCGTCGCCCATCCCCGGCGTCAGGACGACGACGCACGACTGGGCAAGGCGGAAGACCTCCACCTCGTCCTGACCCACACCGACCGTTTCGACGAGCACCTCGTCGAAGCCCGCCGCGTCGAGGACGTCCACGGCGTCGGCCGAGGCGCGTGCGAGGCCCCCGAGGTGTCCGCGCGTCGCCATCGAGCGAATGAGCACGCCCGGGTCCGTGTAGAGATCCTGCATCCGGATGCGGTCGCCGAGAATCGCGCCCCCCGAGAAGGGCGACGACGGGTCGACCGCGACGATTCCGACTCTCCGACCGCGCGCGCGGGCGCGGCGCGCGAGGGCCGCCGTGAGCGTCGACTTCCCCGCCCCGGGAGAGCCCGTGAGCCCGGTGACGCGGGCGCGGCCCGTACGCGGAAAGATGCGTGCGAGGAGCTCCGGAAAACGGGCGTCGCCGCTTTCGGCCCACGAAATCGCGCGCGCGACGTCGGGCACGCGGCCGATGAGCACTCCTTCGGCGAGGGCGGCGGCTGTGGCGGGAACCGGCATTCCACCCGAGTGTAGACGAGCCACGGGCCTAGAATGACGGCCCCGTGTCCGCTTCCGTCGCTCCTGCCGCCCTCGTGCCGGTCCTGTCCGAGATCGCCCGTGTCGCGGGCGAGACGCTGGACCTTCCGGAGGTCTTCCATCGGATCGCGACGGCGGCCGGACGCGTCCTCAGGTTCGACGCGATGACCGTCACGCTCACCGACGCGGGCGACGGTTTCGCCCTCTACTCGATCGGGGGAGCGGAGGTCACCGACGAAACGCGCCGCGCATACGCCCGGATGGTGCCCCGCTCCGAATATTCGCCCGGTCTCTGGGAGATGCTCACGAAGGCCGGGGTCATCGACGACGTCGCCGCCGCGTGTGACGCGAAGTTTCCGCGCGACCGCGAGTTGCGCGACTCCGGCGTCCGCGCCATGCTGCGCGCGCCTCTGCACGCCGGCCCGGCGACGATCGGCTACCTTTCCCTCCTGAGCCGCGGAGCGCGCGCATTCCGAGACGAAGACATTGCGCTCCTGAGCCCGATCGCGGACGTCGTCGCGATGGCCGTCGCGCACGCGCGCCTCGCGGCCGAGGAGAGGGACCGGCGCCGGCGCTACGAGGCGCTCCAGGCGCTCTCGCCCGTCCTCGCGCGGGCCCTCGACGTGCGCGAAGTCTTCGACGCCATCTCGGAGATCGTGCGACTCGTGATTCCGCATGACCGGATGGCCCTCGGACTCCTCAACGAGGCCCGCGACGCCGTGCGCGTGTATGCCGTTTCCGGCACCGGGTTTCCCGAGATCCGGGAGCCGATCCGGCTCTCGCCGGCAGAGTGCGCGCGGGGCGAGGACTGGGCGACCGAGATCGTCCGCGATGTCGACAAGGAGGTCGACCCGGACTCGGACAAGCACCGCCACCTCGTGGCCGACGGGATTCGCTCACTCCTCCGTGTGCCGATCTTCTTCGAGGGCCAGTGGCAGTTCGCCGGCGGCCTCCTTTTCTTTTCGCGCACGCCCGGGACGTATGGCGAGGGCGACATTCCGCTGGCCCAGCACGTCGCCGACCAGATCGCGCTCGCCCTCTCGCACGAGCGCCTCGCGGGCGAGGCGCGCCGCGCCGCCGAGGCGCGGGCGGAGGCCGAGAAGCTCGAGAAGCGCGTGGCGGCTCTTTCCGAGGAACTCGCGCTTCGGGGCGGCTTCGGGCGCATCGTGGGCACCTCGAAGAGCTGGCGCGACGTTCTCGTTCAGGCCGCCAAAGTCGCGCCCACGGAGACGACGGTTCTCCTCACGGGCGAATCAGGGACGGGGAAGGAAGTCGTCGCGCGGGCCATTCACCGGAGCTCGACGCGGACGGCGGGGCCGTTCGTCGCGCTCAACTGCGCGGCCCTGCCCGATCAACTCCTCGAATCCGAGCTGTTCGGATACGAGAAGGGCGCTTTTACGGGCGCGACGGCCGCGAAGCCCGGCCGCATCGAGCAGGCCGCGGGAGGCACGCTCTTCCTGGACGAAACGGGCGAGATGAGCCCGGCCGTGCAGGCAAAGCTCCTCAGGGTTCTGGAAGAGCGCGAGTTTCAGCGGCTGGGTGGGACGAGAGTGCTCAAGACCGACGCGCGCATCGTGGCGGCCACGAACCGCGACCTCGCCCGCGCCATCGAGAAGGGCGAGTTTCGCGAGGACCTCTTCTACCGCCTCTCCGTGTTCGGAATCCACCTTCCGCCCCTGCGCGAGCGCCCCGAAGACATCCTGCCCCTCACCGAAATGTTCCTCGCCGAGCTCGGCCCGGCGGTCGGCCGGTCCGTGCCGGGAGTTTCTCGCGAGGCAAAGGATCTCCTCCTCGCCTATCCGTGGCCCGGCAACGTCCGCGAGCTCCGGAACGCGCTCGAACGCGCCGCCATCCTCTCCGACGGCGGCCTCATCACGGCTGCCCATCTCCCCATCGGGGTCACGCGTCAGGACTCGCCCGCCGCGCGCTCCGCCTCGCGCGCAGGAACCGGCGCCGCCGCAGCGGCGAATCCATTTCTGCCGCCCGAAGGCGTGGACCTCGAGTCGCTCGAGCGCGATTACGTCAAAGAGGCGCTGCGGAAAACCCGATTCAACAAGAGCAAGGCCGCGAAACTCCTCGGCCTCACGCGGGCCCAGCTCTACTCGCGCATCGAGAAGTACGGGCTCGAGGGTGAGGCGGCAGAAGACTAGCCGCGCGCCTCGGACGCCGCTTTTTTCATCACGATGCTGATGCGGTCGAAGGCAGCGCGCCAGGCCTCGGCCGTTTCGGGGGTGAAGTCGGAGCCGAGGCGCTGCGCGAACATGCAGAGGAGCGCCTCGCGAAACGTGTCGAAGTGAACGTCCTTGGCTCCATAGAGCACGTGCCGGCGTCCGAGCTCCTGGAGCGACGCGTCCACGTCCGCCTCGGAATCGAGACCCTTCAACGCGAGGCCCAGCGCCACCACGAACATCGCCCCCTGATTCTCCACGTCCGTGGAGAACAGCGGGCGGAGGGACGGATCCAGGGCGAACAGCGTCTCGTAAAAATCCTGGCCCGCGCCCCGCGGAAGCGGCCGAAGGCGATCGAAACTCTTCCGGACGAGGGCGATCTGTTCCTTGGTCATGCCGGAAAGATACTCCCGAAAGACGCGGCGCGACCCCATCAATCGGCACTAGTCGCCCGAGGGTTCGGCCCGGCTCGCGGCTGATGCGTCTGGATCACTTGACGTTTTTCCCGCGCCGCCCTGTCCGTAGAGGTTCCCGAGTCCGCGCTCCGGCGCCGGTCGGGTCCTCGCCGCCGCCCTGCCGCGGCTGGCGGCGCTCGTGAGAGAGGGCGTGTCAGAATCGGCGCCCGTCGAATCCCGATAGCGGGGGATCACCTCATGCCGACGTTCGGTCATCTTCTGGCGGGTCTTGGCGCTTTCGGCGTCGTCGCAGCCGTTCTCCTCGCGATCGTGCTGCTTCTCATCCTTCCGGTTTGGGCCATCCTGGACTGCGCCGCTTCGAACCGCACCGGCTCGAAGAAGGCGCTCCTGATCGTTCTTCTCGTCTTCTTCTGGACATTCGGCAGCCTCGTCTACAGTTTCTTCATCACGGAGTCCCGGGTCATGCGGCGGGTGTCCATCATCGCGACTGCCTGCCTGATTGTGCTGTTCGTCTTCAGCTTCATCACGCTGACGACCGGAACCGTTCTTCTTTCCGAGGGCATCCGGAAGAAAGAGGCCGAAGAAACGAAGAAATCGGTCGCTGCTTTCAAACCCGACACGATCGACGTCGCGTCGGTTCAACCCTTCCGGGGGCTTTTTTTCATCCACGGGAAGAACTTCCCGCTCTCGGTCTCCGCGGCCGAGTTCACGCTGGCGGGCCCGAACCCCGAACGCGCCCGGAGCATCAGCGATGACGTGCGTCACCTTGTTTACGACGCCAAGAGGGATCTCACCTACGGCCTCACGACGCACGACTTCGGGATGATCGACCGCGCCAGCGGCCGCTTCGAAAAACTCGATGTCGATCCCGCGCTCCAACAGAACTTCAGCTGGCCGAAGGGATTGGCCGCCGACTGGGGAAACGGAGAGATCTTCATCCTCGTGTCGCACGTGGATTCGGGTTTCTTCGTCTACAACGTCGGGACGCACGAATGGAAGGAAGTCCCGACGGGAATCCGCGGCCGCTCGTTCCTCGCGTTCGCGTACTCGCCGGAGAACCGCCTCTTCTATCTCCTGGAGCAGAACCGCCAGGAGCCGACGTTCGCCTCGATCCGAACGTTCAGCCGTTCGGGCGCAGAGCTTGGCGGGATCGAGATCACGCCGTCCATACCGGTCAATCGAGGTCAGACCGATTACTTCCAGATGACCTTCAGCTCCGGGAAGATCATCCTGATGGCGGCCGCCGTGTCGCGGCCCGGGGCGAGCCCGAGCAAGGACCGGATCTTCGCGATCGATCCTCAGAATGGGAAAGTCTTCGCTGCCGTTGCTTCCGGCGGTCCCGGGCGTGAGACCGGACGGCCCTAGACCTTCGCGGCCATCGCGCGCGCGCAGAAATGGTCAGCGGCGAAGACGACGCGCGTTACGTTCCTCTGCGGCTTCGGCCACGTAACCGTCTCGGCTCTTCTCGGCCTCCTCGGCCTCCTTTTCGGGCGCGCGATCTTCGAGCGGGCCGGCGTGCGCGCGGCCGCGCCGCTCGGAACCGCGCCAACGGTGGGCATCGGCTTCTCTACGAAGCGGCGACCATCGGGACCATGATCGTCCTTGTCCTGACCGGGCTCTCGCGGACGCCTAGGGGGCGTCGGATCCGCAGCGATACGCGTCGACCTGGCAGGAGCTCGTGGCCGCGAGGTCGAAGGCCACGTCGAAGACGGTCTTTTCGATTTCGGTCTTCAGCTGACCGCGAATGCGGCCCGGCGCCGTCGATTCGACCATCAGGCCCTTGGCGATGTCGAAGGACCTCCTCGACATTCCGTCGTAGTATTCCATCTTCGCGGTATTGCCGTCCTTCGCGATCTCGAGGCTGATCACCGGCCACCCGAGCCAGCCGCTGACCTCCTGGGGATCGCCGTTGAGCGCGACGGCCACCGGGTTGATGCCGTTGATCGACAGGATCACGCGCGTGCCGGCCGGGGCGCCGCCCTTCGCGGCGACCAGCGGGACGGCCAGGCCGTCGATGACCTGGTATTTCAGGGGCATGTCGGGCGCCGGGCTGCGCGGGACGAGCGTGCCCGACACGGCGCTGTCGGGAGCGGTCTTCACTCCGCACGGGAACATCTTGCTCGTCTTGCAGTCGCGCTCTTCGCTCCTGCTGAAGCTGCTGCCGAGGGACGTGGGCGAGTCGAACCGCCAGCCGCCGGACGTCCGCGTCGCGCTCATGTACCGGAACTCCAGGGGGTTTCCCGGGTTGGACAGGAACAGCGTCCCGCGATCGCCTTGTATGCGGCCCCCCGCGGGTTGACTCATGCCCATCTCGGCGAACATCTCGAACCAGCTCTTCTGTTTGTCGGCGAGATGCCACGCCCTCGGGTCCAGGAGTTTTCCCGCGCGTTCCTTGTCGCCCGCCTTCATGGCCGCGGCGAGATCGACGTAGGCCTTCCCGAGGTCCCCGCCGTTGGCCGGGAGAACTTCGGTCTTCACGGGGCCGGCGGCGTTGGCGGGGCCCGCCAGCAGGGCGGTGCAGCAGCCGACGGTAATGGCGCGTCGAAGAGTGAGCATGGAGCTTCTCCTTCAGGGATATCCCCGTTTCACGATCGCTTTCTCCGAAGCGCAGCATGGGAAGGGTATCAGGGGAGGGTGGAGCGTCGGGGCGACGCGGCCCGTGCCTTGCGTTGCAGAGCGCACATGAGGGATTCCCTGCTCGCCCGCGCCGCGATCGTCCTCGTGCTCCTCGGCGTCCTTCTCGTGCCGCTCCGGATGATCGAAACCCTCGGCGGCGAGCGCGAGGCCCGCCAGCGCGCCGCGATCGGCGAGATCGGCGCGACGTGGGGCGGCCCCCAGACGCTCTCCGGCCCCCTCCT